>OZ242341.1:2589605-2913306 GCA_965208545.1 Candidatus Poriferisocius sp.
TGGTGGGACCGCCAATGGCGTCGGCCTCAAGGGCCTCCAACTCGAATTCGCTCACTGGTGGCGAGGGCCGGGCACCGGTCCCGCTGTGGGTGAAATACGAGGTGCTGCCCTGGGCTCGGCCTTCGCGGGATGCGCCGTTGTCACTGGTGAACACGAAGATGGTGTTTTCGAGCTGGCCAAGGGCTTCAAGCTCGGCTGAGATGCGGGCCACGCTGTCGTCGATCGACTCCACCATGGCGGCGTACACCTCCATATAGCGGGCCATAACCCGGCGGTCGGGCTCGGGGTAGCTGTCCCATGCCCGCACGTCCTCGTTGGGCTCGGTATTGCGGGGAGGCAGCTGGGCGTCGGGCGGCACGATGCCCAACTCCTTCTGGCGGGCCAGACGCTCCTCGCGGAGCTGGTCCCAGCCTTTGTCGTAGTTGCCCCGATGGCGGGCGGTGTCCTCGGCTTTGGCGTGCAGCGGGGCATGGACCGCCCCGTGGGCGTAGTACAAGAAGAACGGCTTGTCGGGATCAGTGGTCTTGACGTCGCGGATCATGCGGCAGGCCCGGTCGGTGAGATCGTCGGTGAGGTAGTAGCCCTCCGGGTACTGGTCAATGTGGACGGGGTTGTTGCCCTCGTAGAGCAGGTGGGGGAAATGGAAATCGGTCAGGGCCTCCAAGAACCCGTAGTACTGGTCGAAACCCCGCTGCAACGGCCACGAGTGGGTGTCCCCAGCCACAGACAGGTCGGACTCCAAACAAAGATGCCACTTGCCCACCGCCATGGTGGAGTAACCGTTGGCCCGCAACATTTCGGCCAGCGTCGACTGGTTGTGGGGCAGCTCGCCGGCATAGCCGGGAAAGCCAGGATTGGCGTTGGCCACAAATCCCATGCCCGCGTGATGGGAGTTGAGCCCGGTCAACAGCGCCGCCCGGGTGGGCGAGCACAGAGGGGTGACGTGGAAGTTGGTGTATCGGACACCGGTGGAGGCCATCGCGTCAATGGCCGGAGTGGGTATCTCCGAGCCATAACAACCCAGATCGGAGAAGCCCAGATCGTCGGCCAGAACTATCACCACGTTAGGAGCATCGGCCGGCGGCGTGGGCTTGGGCGGCCACCATGACTCGGAGGTGGCGATAATTCGGCCGATCTTGCCCCCGAACCCCGGGTAGTGCTCCTGCTGGCGCTGATCGGTCATCTGTCCTCCTTGGTCGGCTGGGAGGTTAGTGCTATTCCAAACCCATTCCGATTTCGCGGAGTTCGGCGAGGCGGACTTCTTCGGTGTCGGGGGCGGGGGGGCCGGGGACGTAGGTCACCTGGTGGATGGCGCCGGTGTACGGGAAGGAGCCGTGGCGCTGGTGGAGCTGCCACGACACCGGGGATCGGCGGTCGACCCCCACGTCGATGCCCTCCCAGGGGATGAAGCCGTAGATCTGGGGGATGTCTGTGGCGGTGATGCCGGTTTGACCGTCGGCGCTCACCGCGATGTTCCAGATGCGGCCGCCGGGGGCCGCGAAGTCCAACACGATCTGCTGGCAATCCCCCGGCAGCGCCATGGGGTCGAAGACCATGGGCTGGCCGCCGTTGTTCACCTCGAAGTGCAGTGCGCCGTCTTCGATGTACAGCACGTAGCCCGACGCCTGTCCGCCGTGGGACACCAGCACGCCCTGGTCGCCGGGACGGTGGTCGAGGTCGACGGTGACGGTGAAGTTTCCTCCGGCGATGACCCGGGAGGCCCGGTACCGCTCCACAGTGGGGGTGCCGGGCGGGATTCGCAGTTCCCGAGTGAGTTGGTCGTGCTCGACCGGGCGGAGCAGGCGGTACAGCCCGGTACCCTCGTCGAGGGGGTACACCCGGTTGCGCCAGGCGGCCTCCTCCCAGGCCTCCATCAGCTCGGTCAGCTTCTCGGGCTCGGCCTCAGAAAGATCGACCCGCTCGTTGATGTCCTCCTCCAGGTTGAACAGCTCCCAGCGGTCGGTGCTGAACGGGGTCATGAACTCGTGGAACGCGGCCGCGGCCCAGCCGTCCCGGTAGAAGGCCCGGTGGCCGATGCACTCGTAGTACTGCTCGGTGCGTTCGGAGGCGACGTCGGGATCGTGCAGCGAGGCCGCGAACGACACCCCGTCGGGGTTCTCCGACGCCAGCCCGTTGCGTTCGGTGGGGATGTCCAGGTCCAAAAACTCGGCCAGAGTGGGCAGCAGGTCGATTATGTGGGCGTACTGGTGGCGCAGCTCCCCTCCCACCGCCGCGGTGCGGGCCGGCCACGACAGCACGAACGGCACCGAGTGGCCGCCTCGGTAAGAGGTGATCTTGTACAGCCGGAAGGGGGTATTGCAGGCCATGGCCCAGCCCCGGGGGTAATGGGGCCAGGTGGTGGGGCCGCCGATGGCGTCGAGTGCGTCCATCTCCTCGTCGCCCACCACCGCCGACGACATCGCTCCCGGGTTGCTGTAGGTGAAGTACGAGATGGTTCCTTGGGCCCGCCCCTCACGCGACGCCCCGTTGTCGCTGGTGAACACGAAGATGGTGTTGTCGAGCTGGCCGATGGCCTCCAATTCGGCCCGGATGCGGGCCACGCTGTCGTCGATGGACTCCACCATGGCGGCGTACACCTCCATGTAGCGGGCCATGACCCTGCGCTCACCCTCCGGGTAGCTGTCCCACGCGGCCACGTCCTCGTCGGGCTCGAAGTTCCGGGGGGGCAGCTCGGTTCCCGGTGGCACCACCCCAAGCTCGATCTGACGGGCCAGGCGCTCCTCCCGGAGCTGGTCCCAACCCTTGTCGTAATTGCCCCGGTGGCGGGCAATGTCTTCCGCTTTGGCGTGAAGCGGGGCGTGGACTGCGCCGTGGGCGTAATAGAGGAAGAACGGCTTTTGGGGGTCGGTGGCCTTGACCTCGCGGATCATGCGGCAGGCCCGGTCGGTGAGATCGTCGGTGAGGTAGTACCCCTCGGGGTATTCGGCGATGTCGATAGGGCTGTTGCCCTCGTACATCAGGTGGGGGTGATGGAAGTTGGTGAGCGCCTCCAGGAATCCGTAGAACTGGTCGAAGCCCCGCTGGAGCGGCCACGAATGGTTGTCACCGGCGATCGACAAGTCGGTTTCCTTGCACAGGTGCCATTTGCCCACCGCCATGGTGGCGTAGCCGCTGGCCTTGAGCATCTCAGCCATCGTCGACTGGTTGTGGGGCAGCTCGCTGGCATAGCCGGGAAAGCCGGGATCGGCGTTGGCCACGAACCCCACCCCAACGTGATGGGAATTGAGCCCGGTCAACAGCGCCGCCCGGGTGGGTGAGCACAGCGGGGTGACGTGAAAGTTGGTATAGCGGACCCCGGTAGCGGCTAGCTCGTCGATGGCCGGGGTGGCGATCTCCGAGCCGTAGCAGCTCACATCGGAGTAGCCCAGGTCATCGGCCAGCACGACCACGATGTTGGGGGCGCCGGCCGGCGGAGTCGGGCGGGGCGGCCACCAGGACTCGGAGGTGGCCATGATCTTCCCTACCGTGCCCTCAAACCCCGGATAGTGCTCCTGCTGGCGCTGATCGGTCATGAATCCTCCCAGTGATCCGCCGACACAATACGGCACTTGCTGCGAGGCGCCTCTCTTCCTCGACGGGGTGGAGCTCAGTCCGGCTGGTAGTCCTCGAGGATCGTGCCCTTGAAGAAGCCGGGGTCGGCGCCGGTGCAGAGCCGCACTGCGTTGTCGCACATGAAGGCCCGGAACTGCTCCTTGTCGAGCCATCCGTTCTCCACCTGCTCATAGGCCTCAGGCATCACGTCGACCATGTTGGCGACATCCCAGTGGGCAATGTCGGAGCTGAAGACAGCGTTCAGGGGTACGCCCCCCGGGAGCTCCGGGTCGAAGGCCAGCCGGGTGAGGGGGTCGTCGGCCTCACACCCGAACCAACAGGTGGTCGAGATCTGGCGGATCACATCGTCGGCCCCGGTGATCCCGGCGGCCTCGAAGTCGTTCACCACATCAGGAGTGCGGAAGAAGTCGGCGAACTGGGCCCCGAAGCCGGGCTCGGGATTGAGCCGTCCGGCGTGCTCGGACAGCAACCGGTCGAAGCGGTCGGGTTCGAAGGCGTCGGGGTCGTAGGCGGGCAGACCATCGGGCCCGCGCTTGTGGTAGTGGCCGATCATGTCGTGTACCAGCTGCACCGCCCAGGTTGTGCCCCCTTCTAAGAAGTTGAGCCGCAGGTCGGGGAATCGGTGGAGCACGCCGCCGAACAGGAGCGATTTGAGGGTGGCCTCGCTGGCCCCGGCGAAGTTGCCCATGTGGTTGTAGGAGAAATTGGTGATGGACCGTCGCCCGCTCCAGCCCATCGACCCGGAGTGGAAGCCGGCCACCACCCCGAGTTCCACCAGCCGCTGCCACAGCGGGTCGTAGTCGTAGGCGCTGTCGAGGCCCAGCGAGTCGATCCAGGTGCCCCCGTCGTCGAGGTCTCGAATCGCGAAGCCGCCCAGCATCACCACCTTGAAGCCCAAGTCGACCACGGCGTGGTTCAACTCGTCTATCGCCTCTTGGGGAGTGATGGTGGGAATGGTGGCCACCGGCACCAGCCGGTCGCCGAAGCCGTCATACACGTCGGCGGTGTAGCGGTTCCAGGCCCGGCACAGCCCCCGGCGGATCTCATCGTTGCGCTGGCTGGGAACCACCAGGCCCCACGTCGGATAGCAGACAGCCAGGTCCAAGCCCAGCTCGTCGAGGCGGCGATACATAAGCGATGGGGCCATGGCGGCGGCCAAGTCGTCGGTATTGGCGAACGGGACACCCCACCACGTCTGGCGAAATGGCCGCACTCGGGGGCGTTCTTCAGGGACCACCCCGGCCCAGTGGGGGCTCCCATCGAAGGTTCCCGTGGCCCACAGCGCGTTCAAACCCTCGCTGATGCCCTCGTCTCGCACATAACGGTCCAAGTCGGGCCAGTGCTCCCAATAGTGGCCGTCGCTGTCCACCACTGGGTGGTCGATCCGCTCCCTGACCTCGGCGGGTGACATCTCGCTCATGGGCTGAGGCTAGTGATAAGACCGTAGGGTGTGCCGGTGACCACAGGGGAAGCGACATGAGCGGCGAGCGAAACCGGCGGTGGATTCTGCGGGCTCGACCGCAGGGCGACATCACTGCTGACAACCTCGAGTTGACCGAGTTAGCCGTGTCCGAGCCCGGCGATGGCCAGTTGCTGGTGAGGAATGCGTTCTTGTCGATGGATCCCACCCATCGGATATGGATGAGCGACATCGACGCCTACATGCCCCCCATAGAGGTGGGCGAGCCCATGCGGGGTCGTACTTGGGGCACGGTGATCGAGTCCCGCCATCCGGAGTTCCAGCCTGGCGATGTGGTCACCGGCGGGCTGATCTGGGAGGAGTACTCGGTGCTGGACCGGGCCGAGCGCATCCCCATGGAGTTGGGGCTGCCGCTGGAGGCGTTCACCAGTGTTCTCGGCCCCACTGGGATGACCGCCTACTGGAGTCTGCTGGACCTTGGTGAGCCCCGCCCGGGCGAGACTTTGGTGGTGTCGGCCGCGGCCGGAGCCACCGGCTCGGTGGCCGGTCAGATCGGCAAGATCGTGGGCTGCCGGGTGGTGGGGGTTGCTGGCGGACCGGAGAAGTGCCGGTTCGTTACCGAGGAATTGGGCTTCGACGCTTGCGTGGACCATCGGGCTGGCAGCCTGGACGAGCAGTTCCGAGCAGCGTGCCCCGACGGGATCGACGTGGACTTCGAGAATGTGGGCGGCGAGGTTATGGACGCCGTTCTGGGTCAGGTGAACAACCATGCCCGGGTGGTGCTGTGCGGACTGATCTCCACCTACAACGCCGAGGGCGACTGGTGGTCGCCCCGTTTGTTCCGCAATATCTTGTTCCGGCGGCTCAAGGTGCAGGGCGTAATCATCACCGACTATTTCCACCGTTTCGGGGAGGCCCTCCCCATTCTGGCCCAGTGGGTACGCGACGGTCGGATCCGCTACCGGGTGGACGTGGTGGACGGCATCGAGAATGTCCCCCAGGCGCTGGCTCGGCTCTTCGAGGGCCGCAACATAGGCAAGCAGCTCGTACGAGTTTCAGTTGGCGACTGACTTCAGCGAGACCGCAACGAGATAGCGGTGACAGCGCTGATGCGGGTTTCAGCCGACTAGCGTGCCAGCCATGACTCCTGAGGACTTGGTTGAGATTGAGGCCATTCGCCAGCTCAAGGCCCGGTATTTCCGGTTGATGGACCAAAAACGCTGGGACGAATGGGAAAACGTGTTCTGCGACGACGTGGTGATCTCCACCCCCGACGACACCGGCGAGGACTCCGACATCACCGGCAACAAGGCCTTCCGGGTGTACCTCGAGCCCATCTTGGCCCCGATCATCACCACCCACCACGGCCACATGAGCGAGATCAGCATCGACGGGCCCGATGCGGCCTCCGCGGTGTGGTCAATGGAGGATCACCTCGACTGGCCTCCAGAGAGCGGTGTGGGGCAGATGTGGGGTACCGGATGGTACGAGGAGACCTACCGCAAGGGTGACGATGGGCAGTGGCGAATTGCCACGCTGCGGTTGCGGCGGCAGCGGATTGAGGTCGAGGGGAATCGGGTGTTTCCGGTGGAGCGTCCTAGCTGATAACCGCGAGCACCACGCCTTCGGAAACTGAGAGTTGGGGTAAGGGGTCGGTGGCGCGGTTGCTTACTCCTCGGCTGGTGAGGGGGTCGAGGATCTCCTCGTTCAACGGCCAGGCCAAGCCGGTAGTGGTTACTCGGGCCGGGCCACCGAGGGCGAACAAGGACACGGTGGTATCGGGCTCCACGTCCAGTACTCGGTGGTGGTGGACCACCACTGCTTGGGCGTTGCCCAGCCAGGCTTCGATGTCGACACCGGACCATTGCGGGGAGGCCAGCACGGCCAGGTTGCCGATGAGGTGATCAAGACGGCCGCCGCCGGCGCCGATGACGATGACCCGGTCGGCCAGGCGGGCGGCTAGCTCAAGGGCCAGCTCCAGGTCGGTTTGGTCCTTGTCGGCGGGGTGGCGCTCGATACGGGTGCCGGCCTGCTCGGCAGCGGCCAGCGCCTCGGGCGACACCGAGTCCATGTCGCCGACCGCAACGGCCACCGTCAGCCCGGCCGCCTGGGCATAGTCAAGTCCGGAATCGGCGGCAACGACTACTGGGTCGGCCGGCAGACGGGCGATCTCTTCAGGCGTCGGGGGGTCGCCCCCCGCCACCACGACCACGGTGACTCCGGGCTCAGGCATCAGAACGGTCGGGTGATGGCCCGGGTGGGGCCGAAATTGTGCAGGCCGCCAGCGTGGAGGTTGCCTAGCCCCCCGGCGCACATCACGATCACATCGGAGGGGTGTTCCACGATGTAGGCGGTGCCATCGGGGCTGATCCGGTCGCGCTCGGCCAGCCAGCTCTTATGGGTCTCGGGAAAGTCGTCCACCCGATGGCAGGCATTGGACCACAGGGCCTCTTGCACGTCTTCGATGGTTGGGTAGGCGGCGGCCAGCATGTCCGCCCACGGCGGGGGCACCACCACCATGACCTCGGCGCCCCAGTGGGAGATGTAGGCGTTGGTGCCCACGTAGGCCAGCGATTGGCCGATGACCCAGGCCAGGGATTGGCCGTCGTCGGCCGCGATGTCGGCGATGTCCATGGTGCCGATGGTGCCGTAGACGGTGACCGCGTCGCCGCTCACCCCCCGACGCTCGGCCAGCGGCGGCCACGGCGAGCGCTCCTCCCACTCCCCCATCACTAAGCCCACCACCCGGGCCGGCTGGCCCAAGACACACTTGGAGGTCTCACCGGCCACTTGGCCGCCCACGTTGCGCATGACCAGCCGGATGGCCCGACCGATGGCTGGTCCGGCCCCGGCTGCGCCGCCGAAGCAGCCAGCCTGATAGGGCAGGTCGAGTCGGTCCCGAGCTGGGCCGTTCACAAACAGGCAGGGCACCACTGAGCTGGTGGTGGTGTTGAGGGCGAACAGGTCGAACGGTCGCTCGGCCATGGCCTCCAGCGCGGCCATCATCAGCGGCATGGCCTCGGGGGCGGCCCCGGCCATGCAGGCATTGATTGCCAATTTCTCCACCGTGCACCAGGCATTGGCCGGCGGCACTTCCAACAGCACCGAGTCGGCCGAACGACCGGCGGCGGCAGTGAACCGGGCCACCCGCTCTGGCGTGGGTGGGATCAACGGAAGCCCGTCGCCCCAGCCCTGGGCCGTGGCCCAGGCCATGAACTCCGTCGGGTCGTCGGGGGCCTCGACCTGCCCATTGGGAATGGTGCCGCCGTCAGAGGCCATTTACGTTGGCACTCCTAGTGAATCCAACAGCGGCTGCCAGAAGTCGTGGGCGATCTGGCGCACCTCCGGTTCGGGGCGGGTGTCCAGGGGATAGGGCAGCACGCACAGCCGCAAGCCGGGCCGCTCCATGTTGCGGGACATGATCTCGGCCAGCGGCACGAATTCTTCGGTTACGACGGCGACCGCCGTCTTGCCCTGGGCCGCCACCGCAGCTGCGTCGTGGACGGTCCAGGACGTGCAGCTGCCTCAATTGCCGAGGCCGACAATGGCGATATCCACGTCGGTGGCGAAGCTCTCCAATTCCTCGAGCACCGCGTCTTCGAGCTTGACATCCTGGCGGGATTCCGAGCACCACGGCACCACCTCGGCCCCCGCCGCCTCCAGCTTGCGAGTCCACTCATCGGTGGTCCACAGGAATGAGCGCCAGGTGAGGTCGTAGCGAATGCCCACCCGCTTGCCGGTCAGCGGACCGGCATCGGGTCCCCGATCAGGATCAACCGAGGGCGGAGCCGCCGTCGGATCCAATACCAACATGCCCGCAGACTACCGGCCGGTGCCAAAGGTGGCGGTTTGAGAAATGACTAGTGGCCGGTGAAATCGGGAGGGCGGCCCTCTTCGCGGGACGCGGCCCACTCCCGGAAGTCGGCCGAACGAGACGACAGCTCCATGGCAAACGCCTCTTCGCTCAAGTGGGCTTCCAGGCTGCGTTCTCTGCCTCTCTGGACGAGAGTCTTGGTTAGCCCGACAGCCACGGTGGCCGATGAGGCCAGCTGGCCAGTCAAGGCAAGAGCATCGGCATCGACCTTGTCGGCCGAGACCGCGCAATAGATCAGCCCCCATTCGGCTGCCTCGGCTCCGGAGACTTCCTCGCCCAGCATCAACATGCCCTTGGCTCGGGCAACACCAGCCAGCCGGGGCAGCAGCCAGGATGTCCCGCTGTCAGGGGTAATGCCCATGGCGGTGAACGGTGCCCGCAGTCGGGCGTCGTCAGCCGCCACCGCGAAATCCGAGGCCAGCGCCAGGCTGAGGCCGAGGCCCACCGCCCATCCCCGTACCGCGCACACAATGGGCACCTGCACTTCCAGCATCACCGGGATGAGCCGGTTCACCAGATAGGGCATGCGCCGGGAGATGCTGCCCGGCCGAGGCCGGTTTCCGTCGTCCGCCCGACCGGCCAAGTCGAAGCCGCTGCAAAAGTTGTCGCCGGTGGCATTAAGCAGGACCGCCCTGATTTCCTCATCAGCGCTGGCCGCTTCCAAGGTGTCGATCAGAGCCAACACGATTTCATCGGTCAAGGCATTGCGGCGCTGCGGCCGATCCAGGGTAACGGTGAGCATCGGCGGCGCCGAGACCACTTGCAGGCCTTCGGGCGGCGTCGGATAGGGCTTCATGCCCGGCCCACACTAATCAGCTTGGTACAAGATCGGCGGCCCCGAATATCACTGAGAACCTCACGCACCAGATCACCACGGTGGAGTAGAGGTCGAGATCGAGATCGCGGGGGATCTCGTAGTTCTGCGAGCCGACGTTGCCCTTCAGGTCGCCGAGGTCGACATACACGTCGGTGAACTGGCCGACGGGAGCGTCGGGCGGAGCCGCGCTCAGATAGACGTTCAGGTCGGGGCCATTGTCGGTTCTGAAGTCCTCGAACCGCAGGAATCGCTGGCCGGTGCCGTCGCCCAGCACCTCAACCGATCCGCTTGTGGGGTGGCTTCGGCTGATGAACTCGCCTGTTGCCTCCACCCTTATCTGGGGCATCGGAGGCATGGTCTCCTCAACCGGTTGCTCCTCGGGCATGCCGAGCTCTTCCATCGCCTCGTCCATCTCGGCGATGAGCTCCTCCGACAACTCGTCGCCCGGCATGGGACCCGTGGCGGGCGCGGGGGCGGCGGTATCGGTCTCGCCAGCGTCGGTCTCGGCAGCATCGGTCTCGGGCACCGGAGCCGTCGTCTCGGGAGCCGCAGCTGTCGCCTCTGCGGCCGGAGTGCCGGGATCGCCTACCGTGGGATCGGGCGCGGCCGGTTCGACTGCTGGGGTTCCGGCCACCGCGCCGCTGTCGAATATCGGGCCAGCCTCATCAACCTTGTCGTCGATGAAATAGGTCTGGAAGGCGAACCAGAAGAACACCAACCAAATCACCACACCCAGCAGGGCGGCCAACACCACGGCGATGAGCACCTTGGCTCGGAACGACAGTGCCTTCAACCAGCCCCACAAGCGGGATATAAGCCGTTTCATACCCCTCAATTTACGGGGAGAAATCCAAAATCACAGATGATGACCCTCCCCATTGAAAGAGCATTTCTGTGACTGTCGCGACAAACTGGCGAGATGGGCTACGAGACGCTGATCGTGGAGCGCAAGGGACGGGTGGGATGGCTGATCAACAACCGCCCCGACCAGCTCAATGCCATGAACTCCAAGATGCGGGAGGAGTTCGCCGACGCCTGGCTGGAACTGGACCGAGACCCGGAGGTGCGGGTGATTGTCCACACTGGGGAGGGTCGGGCCTTCCAGACCGGGGTGGATGTGGTGGAGCTGGCCACTGACGGGCAGGGCATGGAGCGCTATCGGGAGTCGGTGGAGAACTTCGACCTGCACTTCACCTCTTGGCACCAAAAGGTGCGCAAACCGGTTATCACCGCGGTCAACGGCATCTGCTGCGGAGGCGGATTCCACTGGGTGGCCGACGCCGACATCGTGATCGCCGCCTCCGACGTCCAGTTTTTCGACCCCCACGTGTCGGTAGGGCAGGTGGTGGCGCTTGAGGCCATCGCGCTGTTGAAGAAAATGCCCGCTGAGACGGTGATGCGCATGGCGTTGATGGGGGCCCACGAGCGGATGGGCGCCCAACGGGCCTACGAGCTGGGCATGATCAGCGAGATCGTCGATCCGCCCGAGCGCCTGCGGGAGCGAGCCGGCGAGATCGCCGAGGCCATCGCACGCAACTCCCCCTCAGCCATGGCCGCCACCAAGAAGGCCCTATGGGACGCCTTGGAGCACGGGCTCACCGAGGCCAGCAAGACCGGCGCCTTCCACATGACCGGCATTTGGGGCCACCCCGACCAGGTCGAAGGCCCCGCCGCCTTCGCTGAGAAACGCGAGCCCCAATGGGCACCCCTAGACACAGAATGAGATAAAGATTTACCCATGGGAACGATTGTCATTACCGGATCTGCAGGCGGCATCGGCCAGGCCACCAGGGAGCGGCTCGCCCTCGACGGCCACGAGGTGATCGGGGTGGACATACGCGACGCCGAGGTCATCGCCGACCTGTCCACTCCCGAGGGACGCACCGAGATGGTTGGGGCAGTGGCCGCAGCGAGCGGTGGGCGGATCGATGGACTGGTGGCCGGCGCGGGGATCACCGGCCCCGATCCCGAGCAGGTGGTGTCGATCAACTACTTCGGGGCCGTGGCCACCGTAGAGGGGCTGCGGCCCCTGCTGGCCCAGGGCACCGACGCCTCTGCCGTGGCCATCAGCTCCAACTCCAGCACCACGCTGGTGGCCCTGCCCGATGGCCTGGTCGAGGCCTGTCTCAACAACGACGAGGCCCAGGCCCGAGAGCTAGCCGGATCCGACCCCGGCACGGCCTACGCCACTAGCAAGCTGGCCCTGGCCCGCTGGGTCCGCCGCACCGCCATCGGCGAAGACTGGATCGGCTCAGGCATCCGGCTCAACGCAGTGGCCCCTGGTCTCATCGACACCCCGCTGGTGGCCGACAACCTTGACATGATCATGAACCTGGGCGATGTCTACCCCATCCCCATTGGACGGCCCGGGCGGGCTGCTGAGGTGGCCAACCTATTGGCCTTCCTGTTGTCGCCCGACGCCAGCTTGTTCTGCGGCTCGGTGGTGTTCATGGACGGCGGCAGCGACGCCGCCCTCAACGCCGACGCCTGGCCCGCCCCCAACACCACCGCCGACCGCTGGCCGATCAGGGATTGACGGCGCCGATTCCCAAGGCCTTGCGAATTCCCCATCGCTATATTCCGCATATGGGGAGCCTTCTTGGCAACTGTGTACGGGGCTCTAAGGCTGCGCTGGTAGCTATGGCGCTGGCGGCGGGGCTCCTCGCGCCGGTGGCATCAATGTCGGTCGCCTCGGCTCAGACCGCGCAGGATGTTGAGGCTCGCGACCAATTGATAAATGCCCAAGAGGCGCTTCTCAACACCTATCGCTGCCTATTCAATACCGATACCGAAGTCGTCCCCGGCGGCTGTATCGAAGACAGCCCCGCACAGCATGTGGTCCAACCGCCGCGGTTTGCCGGCACGCCCTCGGCCTCGGACATCGAAATTCGCGACAAGCTGATAAATGCCCAAGAAGCACTGCTAAACACCTATCGCTGCCTGTTCGACATCGACACTGAAATAGTCCCCGGCGGCTGTCGCAATGACCCATCCACTGGCACAGCCATTCCGGAACCAGAAGCAACGCCAACCCAGCCAGATGCCCCCACTGCTGATGATCGGTACACCGCCTTGGCCTCGGGGGGAGACCACACATGTGGGTTGCGCACCGATCAAACCGTCGTTTGCTGGGGCAGCAATATCGAGGGGGAGCTTGATGCGCCACCCGGCCAGTTCACCGCCCTGGCTTCGGGTGGATTCCACACTTGCGGACTGCGCCCCGACCAGACGGCCATTTGCTGGGGAGAAGATCTCCTAGGGCAGTCATCGGCACCCGACGGCAAGTTCATAGCCCTGACGGGAGGCGACCGCTTTACCTGCGGGCTCCGCTCTGATCAGACCGGGGTCTGTTGGGGCCAGAACTACAACAGGCAATTGGATATTCCAACAGGCAAATTCAGCACCATCGATGCCGGAGTCCGCCATGCGTGTGGCGTGTATCTGGACGGAACCCTGGGCTGTTGGGGTTTCAACCGAGCAGGTGAACGAAATCCGCCACCAGGACAGTTCACATCTGTAGCTGCGGGATCGGTACACACCTGCGGACTGCGCGTCGACCAAACCGTGGAATGCTGGGGCGACAATTCCTATGGGCAGTTGAATGTGCCGCCTGACCAGCTTTCCGCCATCGTTGTTGGTGGCTGGCATTCATGCGGTCTGCGTTCCAACCAAACCGCAGTCTGCTGGGGCAACAACAGCGTCAGGCAATCACAAGTGCCTGACGGCCAGTTCATCGAGCTCAGCGCCGGGTCGTCGCACACTTGCGGCCTGCGTCCTGACCAGTCGGCAATTTGCTGGGGGGAAGACTTCGACAATCGGGTTGCCGCTCCGGCAGGCCAATTTACCGACATAACCTCTGAGCGAGACTTCACTTGCGGCTTGCGTACCGACCAGACCGTCGAATGCTGGGGGAAGGAAGCCATCCCCTTCCTTACAGCCCCCGCCCACCAATTCAGCACCATCGACGCCGGGGCACGGCATGCATGCGGGGTGCGGATCGACAAGTCCGCAGCCTGCTGGGGGATCGCCAACAATGGTCGCGTAGATGCGGTCTTCGGAAAGTATGCGGATGTCGGGGCGGGCTCGGCGCACTCCTGCGGCTTATACGTCGACCAGAGCGTCGAATGCTGGGGAAGCATCGACGGAGGTGTGGGGGATATCCCATCTGGTTCCTTCACTTCCATCTCAGTAGGTGGCGAAGCGGCTTGCGGTCTGCGACCCGACCAAACAGTGGCCTGCTGGGGCCGCCATGACTCCGTGGGGCCGCACTCCAATCCCCCGCGGAGTCAACTCTTGTCGGTGTCGGTGGGGACCGGAGGTCACGCCTGCGGTTTGCGCCCCGACCAGACCGTCGAATGCTGGGGCAACAATCAGGGCGACCAGGCAAATGCGCCAACAGGCCGATTCATCGATGTCACCGCTGGCCCGTTCTATTCGTGTGGATTGCGCCCCGACCAGACCGTCGAATGCTGGGGCAGCAATCAGGGCGACCAGCTGACTGCCCCTCAAGGCGAGCGGTTCACCGCACTTGCCACCGGTCGACTACATGTATGCGGACTGCGCCCAGACCAAACCGTGGTGTGCTGGGGCAACGGACACCGAGGGGTGTTCCTCCCCTGATTTTGCAATCTGCGAGTGCTACTTCTTGCCCTGGCGCTTTTGGATGCGGGCCCACTCGTCTCTGAGGCCGACGGTGCGGTGGAACAGGTCGGGGGTTTCGGGGTCGCGGGCGAAGTAGCCGAGGCGCTCGAACTGGACAACTTGGCCGGGGGCGATGTCGGCCATGGCCGGTTCGAAGCGGGCGCCCTCGATGGGCTGGGCGGAGTCGGGGTCGAGCGAGTCCATGGGATCGGCGCCGTCGGCGCCGGGGTAGGGGTCGGTGAACAGGCGCTCGTAGAGCACCGCTCGGCCATCAAGGGCGTGGGCGGCCGAAACCCAGTGGAGGGTGGCCTTCACCTTGCGGCCGTCGGGGGCCTGGCCTGAACCGGTCTCGGGGTCGTAGGTGCAGCGGACCTCGGTGACGTGGCCGTCGGCGTCGGTGTCCACCCCGGTGCAAGTCACGAAGTAGCCCGACCGCAGCCGCACCTCCCGGCCCGGTGACAGACGGAAGAACTTGGGGGGCGGATCGAGCATGAAATCGTCCCGCTCGATGTAGAGCTCCCTGGAGAACGGCACCTGCCGGGCGCCGGCCGAGGGATCCTCGGGGTTGTTGCCCGCCTCTCGCATCTCCACTTGGCCCTCGGGGTAGTTCTCGATCACCAGGCGCAGCGGGTTGAGCACCGCCATCCTGCGCAGCGCCACCTCATTCAGCTCCCGGCGAACGAACGACTCCAGCAACTCCACCTCTACGGTGCCGTCCACCCGGGCCACCCCGATGTGGCGGCAGAATTCCCGTATGGCCTTCGGGGGAAATCCCCGGCGGCGCAAGCCCTGCAGCGTGGGCATGCGGGGGTCGTCCCAGCCGTCAACATGGCCGTCGCCCACCAGCTCCAATAGGCGGCGCTTGGACAGCACCGCGTGGGTGACGTTCAGTCGGGCGAATTCGGTCTGGCGGGGGCGGTCGCCCGGCAGGTTGAGATGGTCCAAGAACCAGTCGTACAGCGGGCGGTGGGCATCGAATTCCAGGGTGCAAATGGAGTTGGTCACACCTTCCACCGCATCGCTCTGGCCATGGGCCCAGTCGTAGGTGGGATAGATGCACCACCGGTCGCCGGTGCGGTGGTGGGTGTGATGGCGGATGCGGTACAGCACCGGATCGCGCATCAGCATGTTCTCGTGGGCCATGTCGATGCGGGCCCTCAGCACCCGCTCACCGTCGGCGAACTCGGCGGCTGCCATCCGCCGGAACAGGTCGAGATTCTCCTCGGCGCTGCGGTTTCGCCACGGACTGTCGATGCCCGCCTCGGTGAAGCT
The DNA here is from genome assembly GCA_965208545.1 of Candidatus Poriferisocius sp. GTDB lineage: Bacteria > Actinomycetota > Acidimicrobiia > Acidimicrobiales > Bin134 > Poriferisocius. The sequence continues at coordinate 2,605,203 of OZ242341.1, forward strand.
GCCCCGGTTCTCTGAGATGGCCTCGGCGTCCTGGTCGTCTACGTAGGCCAGACCAGCCTGGATCAGGTCCTCGGCCCACTGGTAGAGCTGCTCGAAGTAGTCGGAGGCGTACAGGGTGCCCCGGTCGGATTCGTAGCCCAGCCAGGCGATGTCCTCCTCGATGGCGGCCACAAAGTCGGCCCGCTCCGTCTCGGGGTTGGTGTCGTCGAACCGGAGGTTGCAGGTGCCTCCGAATTCGGCGGCCAAGTCGAAGTTCAAGCAGATCGACTTGGCGTGGCCGATGTGGAGAAAGCCGTTGGGTTCGGGAGGGAATCGGGTCTGCACCCGGCCGCCGAAGGTGCCGTCCGCGATGTCCTGGCGGATCAGGCTGCGGATGAAGTCGCTGCGCTCGCCGGGCTCGTCGCCTCCCGGACTGCCAGCGCTGCTCATGCCCCTAATCCTTGACTGATCCGAAGTCCGCCGCCAATGCATTAACGGCATGAACGGCGCGAGACTTGTATATGGCCTATTCGATCATCGATGTCGACACCCACATCACCGAGCCGGCCGACACCTGGACCAGCCGGGTGTCCGCCCGCCACCGCGACCTTGTTCCTCGAGTAGAGGTGGCCGAAGGCCGGGAGGTGTGGCTGCTGGGCGACGAGCGCATCGGCGCGGTGGGCCCGACGGCCCCCGCGGGGTGGAAGAAGCCCATGCCCGACTCCCCGGCTGGCTATGACGAGGTGCATCCGGCGGCTTATGACGCCCAGGCCCGCTTAGAGCTCATGGACCAGCGGGGGGTGTGGGCCGAGGTGCTGTATCCCAACGTGGGCGGGTTCGGCGCCCAGAAGTTCTTGTCCATCGAGGACGCCGAGCTGAAATACGAGTGTGTCCGGGCCTACAACGACTTCCTCTCCGAGTGGTGCAGCGCCGATGACCGGCGCCTCATTCCATCGATGGCCACCCCGTTTTGGGACGTGGACAGCGCGGTAGCCGAAGTGCAGCGGTGTGCGGCAAAGGGCTACCGATCGGTGAACTTCACCGGCGAGCCCCAGGTGTTCGGCCTGCCCTATCTGGGCGAGTCCCACTGGGATCCGTTCTGGTCGGCAATATGCGACTGCGACATGGTGGTGTCGTTCCACATCGGCAGCGGCGAGTTCAACTGGGACCGCACCCGAGTGGAGCGCCGGGGCTTCGTGGAGGCCTACGCCCTTCAGTCCATCGACCTGTTCACCAAGAACGGGATCCAGGTGTGCGACTTGCTTCTGTCGGGCGTGTTGCCCCGGTTCCCGAAGCTACGAGTGGTGTCGGTGGAGTCGGGCATCGGCTGGTTGCCTTTCATGCTCGAGGCGCTCGACCACCAATTCGTCGAGGGCGGTGGCCAGCAGGAGCGGCCCGAGTTCGAAAAGCTGCCCAGCGAGTATTTCGCCGACCAGGTGTACACCACATTCTGGTTTGAAGAATCAGCGCCCCAGGACGTGCTGGGCGACCGGATCCCGCTGGACAACGTGCTGTTCGAGACCGACTTCCCCCACCCCACCTGCCTCTACGACAACGTGGAGGAGAAGATCGCCGCCAGCCTGGGCCACTTCTCCCCCGAGGCCCGCCACCAGCTCCTCTGGGGCAACGCCGAGGAGCTGTACCGGGTGGAGTCGCCCGCCTAACCAGTCGACCCACTACATTCCCGGCCATGAGCAATGGATGGGACCGGGAAGCTGACGTTGTAGTTCTGGGGATGGGAGCGGCGGGGTGTGCCGCCGCTATCTCGGCGGCCGATGCGGGGGCGTCGGTGATCTTGCTGGAGAAGATGCCCGAGGGCCGCGAGGGCGGCAACACCCGCATCTCGGGAGGCATTTGGTACAACAGCCTCGATCGCGACGGGATGGCCACGTACCTGCGGTCGCTGTGCGGCCCCTACACCTTGCCCGAGGAGGTCATCGAGGTCTGGGCTGACGAGACCTACAAGAACACCGAGTGGCTGGAGAGCCTGGGGGTTACCCCCGGCGTCCACGCCGACTACAAGCCTGAGTACCCCGAGATGCCCGGGGCAGAGTTCTACGGCGGCTATCTGGGGGTGAACGGGGAGATGGGCCAGCAGCTGTTGTGGAAAGCCCTGTCGGCCGCGGTGCGCGACCGGGGGGTCGAGGTGGCGCTGGACACCCCGGCCAAGGAGCTGGTGACCGACGGCGACGGCTCGGTGGTCGGTGTGGTGGCGTCCTCGGGCGGCCAGCCGCTGCGAGTGGGCGCTCGTCGGGGCGTTGTGCTGGCCACTGGAGGCTTCGAGAACAACCCGGAGATGGTGCGCGACTACTTGCAACTGCCCGGCTCGCCGGTGTGGGGTTCACCGGCCGGAACCGGCGACGGCATCAAGATGGCTCAGAAGGTGGGCGCCGATCTGTGGCACATGGACAACATGATGGCCGCTCTTGGCTTTGCCGCCGACGGGTTCGAGGCGGGGATGTACGTGATGTTCATCTACTCCATGGGATTCATATGCGTGGGCAACGACGGCCGACGGTCCCACAATGAGATCCCGCCCCAAGGCCACGGTCACGGCCTCATCGACGGCGACTACGAGCTGTTCCAGCGGCGGCCCGTACACGTGATCTTCGACGAGGCCACCCGACAAGCCGGGCCCATCTCGCCGCCCAGAGAGATTCTGCCCGTGGGGTGGAACCTGCTCATGGAGGGTTACGAGTGGAGCGCCGACAACTCAGCCGAGATCGAAAAGGGGTGGATCCAACAGGCCAACACTCCCGCCGAACTCGCCGAGGTCTTGGGGATTGACCCCGACGGACTGGACGCTGCGGTTGCCTCCTGGAACGACGCCTGTGCCGCCGGGCACGACCCGCTGGGCCGCCCCGCAGCCACACTCGCCCCGCTGGCCACGCCCCCCTACTACGGATTCACCTCAGCCCCGCTATTGGGCTGGACGAACGGTGGCCCCCGCCGCAATGAGAAGGCCCAGGTGCTCGACCCCTTCGGCGAGGCCATCGGCAGGCTCTACGCCGCGGGCACAGTCAGCTCCACCTACAGCCGGTGCAAGGACGGGGGCTTCCATATCGGCGACGCCTTGGCCTTTGGCCGAGTAGCCGGCCGCAACGCCGCGGCGGAAGCACCTCAATAGGCCCAGGAACGCCAGTCGGAGATGTCGATAGCGATGACTGGACCGGGCGGGCGAGTTTCCTGGTACTGGTGATACTTGGCAGCCAGTAAGTCGAGAGCGTGGTCGCGCTCGTCGCCGTCGACTAGCACTCGGGCGGTGCCGTCCACTCTGATCCACCAGAGCTGAGACCAATCGTCCTCGTAGCAGTCGACTAGCAGACAAACCGCCGGGTTGGCAGCAAGGTTGTCCAGGCGGCGCAGCGCCAGGGTGGACTTGGGCTTGGCGTCCACCGCCGAATACACCACATCGCCAGTCAGCACGAAGCAGCACGGCACAGCGTGGGGCCTGCCCTCTGAGGTGACTGTACTGAGCACCGCGGAGCGAGCCTCTCCCACCCGCCGTCGCATCTCTCCGCCGTCCATCCCTGCACTCTACGAATCCCGCTCACAAAACGCGGAAAAGCGACCTGGCCCGCGCCACTGTGGCATAGGGGATAGAACACAGTGGTGGTCCGTCTAGCCCGATCGGAGTCGGTCGCCCCCGAACCGCTGTTCGTGGTGGGGGCGGTGTCGCAGTATCTGGGCGCGGCGGTGGCCGTTCACCTGTTCGACGAGATGGCCCCGGCGGGCGTGGCATTGGTGAGAGTGCTGGGGGCGGCGGTGATGATCATCCTGCTGCGGCGCTCCTGGCAACGCCGCTGGAAGGCCAGCGACCTGGCGTGGGCCTCGGCCTTCGGGATGACGCTGGCCGCCATGAACCTGTCGATCTATCTGTCCATCGACGAGCTTCCTCTGGGCAACGCGGTGGCCATCGAATTCACCGGGCCGATCCTCGTGGCCGCGGCCTTCACCCGAACCCTGCGGTCAGGGGCTGCGCTGCTGCTGGCCGCGGGAGGCGTGGTGGTGCTGGCCGGCGTGGAGGCCGAGGGCACCATGCGGGGGGTGGGGTTCGCCCTTTTGGCCGGGTTGTTCTGGGCCGGCTACATCGTGCTTGGCCATAGAGTGGCCCGCGGTCCGGCCGCGGTGGACGGGCTGGGCCTGGGAATGCTGGCCGGTGCGGCGGCCATCAGTGGTTTCGGCGCCCCTGAGTTGGGGCCGGCGCTGGATTCGCCGGTAGTGCTGCTGTTGGCCCTGGTCACCGGCCTGCTGTCCAACGTAGTCCCCTACTGGATCGACCAGCTGGTGATGAAGCGCATCACCCAGCACCGCTTCGCACTCTTGCAGGCACTGCTCCCCGCCACCGCGGTGCTGGTGGGCTTGGCCGTGCTCATCCAGGTGCCCAGTGTTCGGGAATTGCTTGGCATTGCCTTGGTTATCGCCGCTATCTTGCTCAGCCGCTCCGTGAAGGGGCCCGGCGGCAGTGCCGCTGAGGCGGGCATACGGGCAGCGGATTAATCGAGATTGAACGTCACTTCAATCTCCCCAATCAATCTGGACACCCAAGAGCCCCAATATGCGCCCACTACGCCTGTTTGCCATTCTCGCCCTGTCCGTTTACGTTCTGGTTGCCGCCGGAAGCCGGATCGACAGCTACGACCACTTCGACGTCGAGCAGTGGCGTCCATTGGCGGAGGAGTTCTTTCCGGCCAACGAGGTAGACGACGTGCTCTCGGTTATGGCCTGCGAGTCTCACGGCAACCCCAGCACCCGCTACATGGAGGAGTGGGGGGTGGAATCAGTGGGCCTCATGCAGATCAATGAGGGCTGGCTCACCGGCTGGAGTCGCCCGGAATGGTCGATCCGCTCCCACAACGGGCAACCCGTAGACCTAACCGACCCGGCCACGAATTTGCAAGCGGCCAAGTTCGTCCGGCACTTCGAAGACGCCACCGGCCTCGATCCCTGGTCGCAGTGGGCCTGCCAGCCCCAGTAAGCGGGAATCTGGCCGCTACGCTTGAGCGTGTCACTTGTAGGTATCTACGACGCTGACGGGGGGCTTCGAGGCGAACTGAGATACGTGGCCGGAAAGCTGCTGGGCCGGGGAAAGTGTGCGCTGTGCGACATCACCCATGGCTGGAATCCGATGGGTTCACGGAGCTGGAAACAGGCTTGCGAAGTCTCCGACGTTGAACTGGACCTCGTTCATCGCGACCAGGCCACCGCGGAACAGCTGGCCGCTGCTACTGGATTGCCCACCATTGTTCGCCAGCAAGACGGGCAGTGGAGCGAATTGCTGACAACCGCCGAAATCGCCCAATACGTGGGTGCCCCCACCCAGTTCCTCGAGCGCCTCGACGAGCTCAGTTAGTGGAGAACGGCAGGTACTCGTAGCGACGGGTCGACCAGCCGGAGGCGAAGCGGGCGGTGTCCTCATCGACTGAGTAATCCGGGAAGCGACCTAAGACCTCTTCGAGGGCGACCCGGCACTGGAGCCGAGCGACTGAGGCGCCAAGGCAGTGATGCGCGCCATAGCCGAGGGCGACGATCTTGTCGATCTTGCGCTTTACGTCGAGCTCCCCGGCGGTGGGCCCGAACTCTCGCTCGTCCCGGTTGGCCGACGCGAACAGCAGCAACGCCTTCTTGCCCTCGGGCATGGTGACGCCGTGCAGGGTCACATCGCGGGTCAGCGTGCGGGCCAGGTTCTGCACCGGAGAAGTCAGTCGCAGCAATTCCTCAACCGCATTGGGAATCGCCGACGGGTCGTCGATCAACATCTGGCGCTGATCCCGGTGGCGGTCGAGCAGCACTGCCGAGCTGCTGAGCATCCCAGTGACGGTGTCGTTGCCGCCGGTGATCATGGTGAAGATGAACCCCACGATCCACATGGCCGAGGCCACATCCTCGCCCTGTTCCACCAGGCCGGTCACCAGGTCGTCGCCGGGATCGGTCTTGCGGCGCTCGATCAGCCCGGTGGCGTACTCGAACAGCTCGAGAAACGCGCTTTGGTTCTGGCCATAGGCGGCGGTTGATTCGGCCGTGGCCTGCACGATGCGCTCGGTCCAGCGGTCGAACAGCACCCGGTCTTCGGGGGGTACGCCGAGGTAGAGCGCAACCAGATAGCTGGGCAGCGGCTTGAACAGCGCTTGGACGATGTCGACGTCCCCGGCGTCGGCCACTTCGTCGAGCTTGTCGGCGACGAAGGCCCGAACCTGGTCCTCCACCGGCGCCACCTGGCGAGGGGTCATGGGCCGGCTCACCAACCGGCGCATGGCGGTGTGCTCGGGCGGGTCCATCATCACGATGGGCCGGGCCTCGTCACCGAAGCTGGCCATGTCGTCGGGAGCGGTGGTCAGGCCGTTGGCCGACGAGTAGGTGGCGGTGTCTCGGGCGGCGGCGAAGACGTCGTCGAATCGGGACAGCACCCAGAACTCGCCGTCGCCCACCTCGTGCACCGGATCCTCGTTCCGCAGCACCCGATAGTCGTCCCAGGGCTCGGCCCAGGTCTCGCCGCTGCGATAGGCGAATTTGACCGCCATCGGTTCAGCTCAGCTCGAGGCCTTCTAAGGACCCCTCGTCGCGCCACGCCTTGAGGAGCTTGAAGAACTCCTGGGCGCCGCCGCCGTAGGTGCCGCCGAACCAGCCGGGGCCATCATCGGGCTTGCCCTCGTTGTTGTAATAGCCGGGCGTACACGACTCGAGGAAGCCAGCCCGCCGGTAGGCCGACTCGAAGATAATGCGCACCCACTCGGTTTCGGCCTCCTCGGTGGGCTCGATCACGGTCGCCCCCGACGACAGCCCCTGCTCGACGATGTAGGCCACGTGCTGGCTCTGCTCGTTGTAGAGCTCGGTGAAGTTGGGCGATACCCCCGATTGGATGCCACCCATGTGCAACAGGTTGGGGTACCCCCGGCTGACCACACCGTGGAAGGTGGACATGCCGTCCTTCCACCGCTCGCTCAGCGTCACGCCGCCCCGGCCGTAGATCTCGCAGTTGGCCCGGTGGGAATAGTCGGTGCCCACCTCGAACCCGGTGGCGAAGATCAAACAGTCCAGCTCGTACTCCTGGCCGCCGGCCACCACGCCACGAGGGGTGATGCGCTCCACGCCCTGACCGTCGGTGTCGACAAGGGTGACGTTGTCGCGGTTGAAGGTGGGCAGATAGTCGTCGTGGAAACAGGGCCGCTTGCAGAACTGCCGGTAATAAGGCTTCAGCGCATCGGCGACGTTGGGATCGGCGATGAGCTCGTCGACCCGGCTGCGGATCTGCTCCATCTTCTGGAAGTCGGCCATCTCCATGGCCTCGGCGATCTCCTCGGGGGTGCCCAGGCGGGCGCCCTCGCCCAGCGCGGTGAGGTTGCGGAGGATGTCGGTCCAGCCGTCGCTAACCAGGTCCTCCTCCTGCATGCTGCCAGCCACGATGTTGCCGAAGTTCTCGATGCGGTTCTGTTGCCAACCCGGCTCCAGAGACTCGACCCACTCTTGGTCGGTGGGGCGATTGCCCCGCACATCGATGGACGACGGGGTCCGCTGGAACACGTACAGGTGCTGGGCGGTCTCGCCCACATGGGGGATGCACTGCACTGCGGTGGCGCCGGTGCCGATCACCCCGACCACCTTGTCGGACAGTTTGGTCAGGCCTCCGTTGGTGTCGCCTCCGGTGTAGTCGTAGTCCCACCGGCTGGTATGGAACGAGTGGCCCTCGAAAGTGTCGATGCCGGTGATGCCGGGCAGCTTGGGGCGACTGAGCGGTCCGATGGCCATGATCACGAACCGGGCCCGCATCCGGTCGTTGTGGTTGGTGTGCAGCACCCAGCGATCATCAGCGTCGTCCCAGTGCATCTCATGCACCCGGGTGCCGAAGCACACGTCCCGGTACAGATCGAAATGGCGGCCCAGCGCCCGGCAGTGCTCCAGGATCTCGGGGCCGTAGGAGTACTTCTCCTTGGGCATGTATTCCATTTCCTCAAGGAGGGGCAGGTAGATGTACGACTCGATGTCGCACTGCACGCCGGGGTACTGGTTCCAGTACCAGGTGCCGCCGAACTCGGCTCCGGTCTCGATCATTCGGATGCTCTCCACCCCGAATTGCCGCAGCCGGGCCCCGGCCAAGAGCCCGCTGAAGCCCGTGCCGATAATGGCCACGTCCACCTCGTCGGTCAGGGGCTCTCTGGTGATGCCGGTTTGGGCCGGATCATCCAGGTAGCGGGAAAACTCCCCGTCCATGGCGATGTACTGATCGTTTCCGTCGGACCGCAGGCGCTTGTCGCGCTCCTGGCGGTATTTCTCCCGAAGGGCGTTAGGGTCGAAGTCCAGTCCGGTGGCGTCCGAAGAGAGGGTGTCGGTCATAGCTCACTACGATACGGCCCATGACCTTTGAGGCTCGATTCGATCTAAACGACTTGGACTGGACCCACATGGAGGGCGGACCGGAGTTCGACTATCTGGTCGACTTCGACTTGGCCGTGCTCGGCGCGCAGCCCGAGAACAACACCCTCGATCTGCTGGTGCGATTTGCCCCCAACTCTCACTGCCACTTCCACCGCCATGTGGCCGCCACCCGCACCCTGGTGCTCCAAGGCGAGCACCACGTATTCGACATCGAGCCCAACGGCGAGACCGTCCACAAGATCAAGCCGGCCGGCACTTACAGCCAGAGCCCCGGCGGAGAAGTCCACATGGAAAGGGGCGGCCCCGAGGGCGCCATCGTGCTGTTCAACCTCCACTCCCCCAGCGGAGTGCTGTTCGAATCCCTCGATGCCGACCACAATGTGATCGCCTCCTCCACCATCGAGTCGATGTCTGAGAATCCCTCGTTGGGGGCTTAGCGCCAGCGTTTCAGTGGACCGTACTGGACTTGAACCAGTGACCTCTCGCGTGTGAGGCGAGCGCTCTGGCCATCTGAGCTAACGGTCCGGGGGTCGTTCAGGATAGCGCAGGCCACATCGGGGGCGCGAACAGTTGTTCGCAGTAGGCCATGGCCTGGAGCACCCGCACATCGCCGAGCTGGTGGCCCACCAACTGGAGTCCCACCGGCATGCCGTCGGAGGCGAAACCGGCTCTCACGCTGCCGGCGGGCAGCCGGGTCAGGTTGTAGGGGTAGGTGTGGCGGATCCAGTTGTCGACCAGCTCGCCGTTGACCAGCCCCTGGCCCCCGCACTCGGGAAAGTGGCCGGCCACGGTGGGGGTGAGCAGCAGGTCGGCGTCGGCCAGCACACCGTTGAGCGTCTCGGACATCTCGTAGAAGATGTCGAGCGCCCGGTTGAAATCGGCTACTTGGGGGGCGGTGGAAAGCCCGAAGTAGTAGCGCAGGCCGGGGGTGATCCTCTCCATCTGCTCGTCGGACAGCTCGCCCAGCTCGCCCGACACCGCATTGGCGGACAACAGCACGTACTCCCAAATCGGGTCATTGAACAGGCCCTCTTCTCGGACCTCCACCGCTACGCCGGCCGCTTCCAACTGGGCCACCGCGGCCTCGCACACCGCCACCACCTCGGCGTCGGACGGTTTGCCATCGGGGGCCGGACACCACACGGCTTTCTGGGGCCGCCAGTCCTCGTCCAGCGCCTGGCGCCATGATTGGCTGGGCCGGGGCAGCGAGTCGAGATCGCGGGGCGACGGTCCCATCACCAGGTCTTGCACGAATGCGACGTCGGCCACCCGCAGCGCCATTGGGCCATGGACCGAGAGGGGCCACAGCCGGTAGGTCCCTTCCACTGGCACCCGGCCCAGGCTGGCTTTGAATCCGCTGAACCCGCAGGCCGCGGCGGGAATGCGGATCGACCCACCCCCGTCAGAGCCGGTGCACAGTGGCACCAGTCCCGCGGTCAGCGCGGCGGCGGTGCCGCCCGATGACCCGCCCGGTGAGCGCTTCGGGTTCCACGGGTTTCCGGTGGCCCCGAACACGGGGTTGTAGGTGTCGCCGGTCCAACCGAACTCCGGGGTGTTGGTCTTGCCCATCACCACGCAGCCCGCCGCTCTCAGGCGCTCCACCAGAATGCTGTCGGCTTCCGCCGGCGGATCATCGGCGTGCAGGAACGACCCCTGGGTGGTCACATAACCGGCGGCATCCTCAAGGTCTTTGACCCCGAAAGGAATGCCAGCCAGTGGTCCGACCTCGTCGCCGGAGGCCAGCCGGGCGTCGATCTCGTCGGCCTCGGCCAGCGACCGCTCCGGGTCGGTGGCCACGAAGGCATTCAAGTCCTCTTGAGCCTCAATGGCCGCCAGCGACGCCTCGACCATCTCCCGGGCCGACACTTCTCGATCCTGCACCGCCGCGGCCCACTCCTGCACCGACCGCTCACGAAAGTCCATCTGGGTCTCCTCCGTCGCCGAAACCCCGACAGTACCGCCCTTAGAGCCCAGAAAGGGCAGTGGCCACTACCTCCAGCCCAGCCGCCCGGCTGGCCTTGACCAATACCGCGGTGTCGCTGTCGACCGCCCCAAGGGCTGCCACCGCAGCGGAGGCGTCCGCGACCGGTGTCAGCCCGTAGTCGGCGGTGGCCACCGGGATGACCTCGATGCCCAATTCGCGGGCCAAGTTCCCGATTGCGGCGTGCTCAGTGGCGGCCCGGTCGCCCAGCTCGGCCATGACCCCCAACACCGCCACTCGGCGGCGGCGGTCCACCGCCGCCAATGAGCGCAGTCCGGCGGCCATTGACATGGGGTTGGCGTTGTAGGCGTCGTTGATGAGCACTGCCCCGGTGGACAGCTCGTTCACCTCCATGCGCCACGGCGACAGCAGGGCCGACCCCAGGCCGGCAGCGATTTCTTCCACCCCCGCCCCGACCGCCAACGCGGCCGCCGCCGCGGCCAAGGCGTTTTCGACCATGTGCTCGCCGCACGCCCTCAGCGCCACCTCGGTCCTCCCTGCGGGTGTCTCCAGCCGGAACCGGGGGCACAGCCCATCGTCCAAGCTCACCCGGGAAGCACGAATATCACCCGCAGCACGGCCGAAAGTCAGCACCGTGGCCTCGGTCCGCCCGGCCATGGCCGCCACCAGGGGCTGGTCGGCGTTGAGCACCGCGACACCTGACCGGTCCAGAGACTCCACTAACTCGCCCTTGGCCTCGGCCACGGCCTCCACGGTCCCGAACAGCTCGGTGTGGGCCGCCCCGACAGAGGTCACCACGCCCACGGTGGGCCGGGCCAGCGAGCAGAGCCAGGCAATGTGACCCATTCCCCGAGCCCCCATCTCGACCACCACCGCCTCGGCATCCTCCGGGCAGTTGGCCAATGTGAGCGGCACCCCGAGTTCATTGTTGAACGACATCGGGCTGGCGTGGGTCGATCGGTCCGCTCCAATAGCTGCGGCAGCCATGTCCTTGACCGAGGTTTTGCCTACCGACCCGGTGATGCCCACCACCGGGCCGCTGAACCGACGGCGGGCGTAGCGGCCCAGCTCGGCTAGGGCGTCGGCGGTGTCGTCCACCACTACCGCCGTGGCTCTCCGGGGTGGCATTGCAGTCAGATAGGCGGCTGCTCCCGCGGCCAGGGCGTCGTCAATGAAGTCGTGGCCGTCTCGCTCGGCCACCACCGGCACGAACAACTCGCCTAGGGCCAAAGTCCTCGAGTCGATGGAGGTTCCGGTTACTTCGACATCGGGACCCACTAACCGGCCGCTGGTCGCCTGAGCCACTTCCGATGCCATCAGTCGCACCCACTTAGCCTCCCACTGTCGGGGCAATCGGTGGGGTACCGTCGGCCTGTGGGAACCCGCACCCGTTTGGTGCTGCTTTTCGGCGGCCGCTCGGCCGAGCACGACGTGTCCTGCGTGTCGGCTCGCCACGTGGCCGCCGCAGCCGACAAGAGCCGCTTCGAGGTGGTGGCGCTGGGCATCACCCGGGCGGGGCAGTGGCGGCTAGCCGAGCTGTCCGATCCCCTTCCCGACCGCTTGGACGCCGACGGTCTTGCCGTGACCCCGGCTGAGATATTCGCCGAGCCCGACACGGTGGTGTTCCCCCTAATACACGGTCCGATGGGCGAGGACGGCACCATCCAGGGGCTGCTGGAAGTGGCCGACGTGCCCTATGTGGGTTCGGGCGTGCTGGCCTCAGCGGTGTGCATGGACAAGTCCATGGCCAAGCTGGTGTGCGCCCGGCACGGCCTGCCCCAGTGCCGCCATCGGACGGCGTCGTCCGTCGATCCCCCCGAGGCGGTGGCCGAACAGGCCATAACCGACCTGGGGCTGCCGCTGTTCGTGAAGCCAGCCAACATGGGCTCGTCGGTGGGGGTCAGCCGGACCACCACCGAATTCGAGACTGTCAAAGCGCTTGAAGCTGCCGCGCAGTACGACGAGACACTGATCATCGAGGAGGCTGTCACCGGCCAGGAGATCGAGGTATCAGTGTTGGGCAACCGCGATCCCAAGGCGTCGGTCCCCGGCGAGATCGTGCCCGGCGCCGATTTCTACGACTACGCCGACAAGTACCTCACCGACGGTGCCAAGCTGCTGGTCCCCGCCCAGATTCCGGAGGCTGCCGCCCAAGAGGCCCAGCGCCTCGCAGTCTCCGCCTACCGAGCCCTGCGGTGCGAGGGCATGGCCCGGGTGGACTTCCTTTACGAGCCCGATGGCCGGGGAATGCTGATCAGCGAAATCAACACCATTCCCGGGTTTACCCCCATAAGCATGTACCCCAAGCTGTGGCAGGCATCAGGCCTCCCCTACCCGGAGCTCATCGAGACGCTGGTCGACCTGGCCGTCGAGCGCTACGAGCGCCGCGTCCAACACCGCCGAACCGACCGTTGAGAGCGGGAGTGGGCTGGGGAAATCGGCCTAGTGGTGTGTCGTAGGAATAGCGCCGTGGTTTGCGACGGCAGCGGCGATCCTCGCAAGGCGCACCGACGCAGCCATACTCGAAGCGTACGGCAAGGAGGAGCAACGCCGCGAGGGACGTCGATGCCTAGCAGGACACGAGCGATTATTCCTACGACACACCACTTCATTTGGTAGAACACTGCGGTGATCTCTGATGCGCTGGCCGGCAAGCGGCTGGCGATCACCGGCACGACCGGTTTCCTGGGCACCGCTCTCGTAGAGCGGCTGCTGCGCTGCGTGCCCGACGTGGAACTGGTGCTGCTGGTGCGCCCCGCCCGCCGAGGCGTTGAGGAGCGGATCCGGCGGGAGATAATCCGCAACGACGTCTTCGATCGACTGCGCGACCAACTGGGCAACGACGAGTTCGAGCGGCTGTGCCAGGAGCGGATCACCGGCGTGGCCGGCGACGTGGGCATCGACGGCCTGGGTCTGGACGACGCCGGGCGGGAGCTGATTGCCGGCTGCGACATCGTTGTCCACTCGGCCGCTGCGGTGGCGTTCGACAACCCGCTGGACACCGCGGTGGAAGTCAACCTCATGGGGCCGGTTCGCCTGGTGCAGATGCTCAACGAGATGGGAGCGTCACCCCACTTCATCGCGGTGTCCACCTGCTATGTGGCCGGCAGCCGCCGGGGCAACGCCCCCGAGGAGCCCTTGGCCGACGGCCCCATGTACGTGCCGGTGTCGTGGCAGGACGAGGCCGACGCCAGCCGCCGTCGGCGCATCACCACCGAGACCGAGAGCCGCGACCCCGCCCGCCTGGAGGATTTCCGCAGCCGGGCCCGCCACGAGCTGGGCGCGGCCGGCACTCCGGCACTGGCGGCCAAGACCGAGCAGCTCCGCAGCCGCTGGGTCCACGACCAGATGGTGGAGGCGGGCCGGTCCCGGGCCGCCTCGCTGGGCTTCCCCGACGCCTACGCCTTCACCAAGGCGCTGGCCGAGACCGCGGTGACCGAGATCAAGGGCGACCTCAAGGTCTCCACCGTGCGGCCCTCCATCATCGAGTCGGCCTATGCCGAGCCCTTCCCAGGGTGGATCCGGGGCTTCCGCATGGCCGAGCCCATCATCATCGGCTACGGCCGGGGGCTGCTCACCGACTTCCCCGGCATCCCCCAGGGGGTGCTGGACGTGATCCCGGTAGACCTAGTGGCCGCGGCCATCTGCGCGGTGGCCGCCCGGGGCCACGACCCCGACCAGCCGGTCATCCAGGTGGCATCGGGGGCTATAAACCCGTTTCGCTTCAACCAGCTGGTGGACCTGGCCCACAGCTGGTTCAGCGAGAACCCCATCTACGACGACCGCGACCAGCCGATCCCCCCGCCCAACTGGACCTATCCGGGCAGGGGACGGGTGGTTCGCCAGCTCAAGCGGCTGCGGACCGGCCTGAATGCCGGTGAGCGAGTGCTGGGGCGCCTGCCCATCCGGGGCCGCCAAGCCGAGATCACCGCCGACCTCGACGAGCGGCGAGATCAAGTGGAGCGGGCGCTGGGCTATGTGGAGCTCTACGGGGCCTACACCGAGTGCGAGGCCCTGTTCGGCGTGAACCGATTGCTGGAGCTGTGGGACAGCCTGGACGACGACGACAAAGAGATGTACTGCTTCGACCCCCGGATCATCGACTGGCCCCACTATGTGGGCGACATCCACCTGCCCACCGTGGTGGCCCAGGGCCGGGTCAAGACCGCTCCGTCGGGGCGGTCGGGGCCGTCCCGCAAGAGCCGCCAGCGAGCCAAGGTGCTCTCCCCCGACCGCCACATTGCGGCTTTCGACCTGGAGAATACCGTCATCGCCGCCAATGTGGTCATGTCTTACGGCTGGCTGGCCACCCGGCGGCTGCCGATGGACGAACGGGCCCGGGTGGTAGCCAAGATCCTGCTGGAGGCCCCTTCGCTTCTGGCGCTGGACCACCGCGACCGCAGCGACTTCCTCCGCCACTTCTACCGCCGCTACCAGGGGGCGCCGATCGAGCAGATGGCCGAGGACTCCGGCGAGATGTTCAGCGACCTGATCTTGACCCAGTCCTACCCGGCCGCCATCCGCCGGGTGCGCCAGCATCGGGCCGCCGGGCACACCACCGTGCTCATCACCGGGGCGCTGGACTTCATCGTGGAGCCGCTGCGCCCGCTGTTCGACCACATCGTGTGCGCCGAGCTGGCCCAATCCCACGGCACCTACACCGGCCAGCTGGCCGAGGTGCCGCCCACCAGCGAGTCCCGGGCCGAGGTGCTGCGGGACTTCGCCAACGCCGAGGGGCTGCTGATGTCGGAGTCGGTGGCCTATGCCGACTCGGCCAGCGACCTGGCCCTGCTGGAGGCGGTGGGCTACCCGGTGGCAGTGAACCCCGAACCCAAGCTGGCCATGCTGGCCCGCAAGCGGGGCTGGCTCATCGAGTACTTCGACAAGGCCCCCGGCGGCCCCCGCAAGCTGCTGCCCATCGGATCCCGGAAGGCGTCATGAAGGACCGGGTGCGACCCACTCCCCGTCCGGGCATGGTGCTGGAGGTAGACCGCTCCACCCCGCCGATCCTGTTCCACCACGGCGAGGGCTTCCGCACCGAGAAGCTGCCGGCCGGGCGCAGCCGGGTGATCTATCCGGCCGAGCCGCTGCTGGGCCTGGCCGACCCCGAGGGCGCCATCCGCCGGGCGCTGCTCAACCCCATCGACCAAGATCCGCTGCCCGCCCAACTGCGGCCGGGCATGAAGCTCACCATCGCCTTCGACGACATCTCTTTGCCGCTGCCCCCCATGCGCCGCCCCGACATCCGCCAGATGGTGATCGAGCAGGTGTTGGAGATGGCCGCGGCGGCCGGGGTGGACGACGTCCACATCATCGCCGCGCTGGCCCTGCACCGGCGCATGACCGAGGACGAGCTGCGCTACTGCCTGGGCGACCGCACCTATGACGCCTTCGCCCCCTCGGGCTGTCTCTACAATCACGACGCCGAGGACCCCGACGGCATGGTGGTGCTGGGTACCACGCCCCACGGCGAGGAGGTGCAGTTCTCCAAGCGGGCCGCGGAGAGCGACCTGGTGGTGTACGTGAACATCAACCTGGTGGCCATGGACGGCGGCCACAAGAGCACCGCCACCGGGCTGGCCGGCTATCAGGGGCTGCGCCACCACCACAACGTCAAGACCATGCAGGAGTCCAAGTCGTTCATGGACCAGCACCGCTCCGAACTGCATGCCTCCAACTGGCGCATGGGCAAGGTGCTGCGCGACTCCGGGGTGAAGATCTTCCAGATCGAGACCACGGTCAACAACAACACCTTCGGGGTGGACGGCCCGCTGGCCATGCTCCAAAAGCGCGAGTGGGAGTGGACGGCCAAAGACCGGGCCGCCTTCGTGGCCATGACCACCGGGCTGAAGTACAGCCCGCCCCAGATGTCCCGCCAGATCTTCCAGTCGTGGCGGGCGCCCTATGAGCTCACGTCAGTGCAGGCCGGCGAGGTGGAGGCCGTCCACAAGGTGACCACCGAGAACGTGTACGCCCAGCACTTGGTGCCCGTGGAAGGCCAGACCGACATCTTGACCATGGGCCTGCCCTACATCTGCCCCTACAACGTGAACTCGGTGATGAACCCCATCCTGGTCATGTGCCTGGGGCTGGGCTACTTCTTCAACCTGTACCGGGGCCGCCCGCTGGTGCGAGAGGGCGGCGTGGTCATCATGGGCCACCCCACCCGCTGGGAATTCCACCCGGTACACCACCCCAGCTACATCGACTTCTTCGAGCAGGTGCTGGCCGATACCACCGACCCCGTCGAGATCGAGGCCCGCTACGAGCGCCAGTTCGCCGAGGACGAGTGGTACATCCACCTGTACCGCACGTCGTACGCCTACCACGGCGTCCACCCCTTCTACATGTGGTACTGGGGGGCGCACGCCCTTCAGCACCTGGGTGAAGTCATCATTGTGGGCGGCGACACCCGGGCAGTGCAGCGGATGGGCTTCCGCCCTGCATCCACCCTCCAAGACGCCCTAGAGATCGCCAGCGACACGGTGGGCCGCCAGCCCACCGTCACCCACCTTCACAACCCCCCCATCCTGATGGCCGATGTCAGCTAGAAGGGTGATCTCGAAGTTGGACTTCCCCTATCGGGCGGCCCGACCGCCCTCAGGGGTACCGCCCGCGCCAGAACTCAAGAGTCGCGGGGCCGACTACGACACCGACTGGGCCCGCAAGCCAGCAGCCCGAGCGGCCCGGCGAGTCATCACCGAAGTAGTGATGCAGCCGGCCATGGCCGCTCTGGCCCGGCCCCAGCGCCGGGGCCTCGACCGGATCGAGCGACTGGAAGGCCCGGTGATCTTCGCGGCCAACCATCACAGCCATATCGACACCCCCCTGCTGTTCACCTCCATCCCGCCCCGGTGGCGCAAGCGACTGGTGGTAGGGGCGGCGGCCGACTACTTCTTCACCGGGGCGGTCAAGTCGGCTGCCTCGGCTCTGGTCATCGGGGCCATCCCCGTCGAGCGGTCCAAGGTGGGGCGGCGCTCGGCCCGCCTGGCCGCGTCGCTCATCGAGGACGGCTGGAGCCTGCTCATCTTCCCCGAGGGCGGCCGCAGTCCCGACGGATGGGGCCAGCCCTTCCTAGGCGGGGCTGGCTATTTGGCCGTGCGCTGCGGCGTGCCTGTGGTGCCGGTCCACGTGGAGGGCACCGACCGGATCCTGCCCAAGGGCCGCAACGTGCCCAAGGTGTCGGCCACCACCGTCACCTTCGGCGACCCCTTGGTGCCTACCGAGGAGGACAACGCCCGGCGGTTCGCGGCCCGCATCGAGGTGGCGGTGGCCACCCTGGCCGACGAGTGCGCCACCGACTGGTACCAGGCCCGCCGCCGAGCCCACGCCGGCACCACCCCCGGCCTCACCGGCCCCAATATCTCCCCCTGGCGCCGAGCCTGGGCCCTCGGCGACCGCTCTCCCCGCTCCCGCCGCCAACACCGCCGCTGGCCCAAGTAGAACCCCGCAAACGGCCAATTCCGCGACAAGGCCATTTTGCCGGGAAGCCCGTAGGATCAGAGGTATGCCGGTTGCCGCCTCCACCCCCATTGAGCTGATCGAAAACGTTTATTCCACCCTGGACGAGCGGGTTGGCGCCGCCCGGGGGCGATTCGGGCGAGAGCTCACTTTGGCCGAGAAAATCCTGGTCAACCACCTTGACGACCCCACCGTCACCCCGGAGCGGGGGGCAACTTACGTGGATCTGCGGCCTGATCGGGTGGCCATGCAGGATGCCACCGCCCAGATGGCCTGGCTCCAGTTCATGACCGCCGGGCTCGACGAAGTGCAGGTGCCCACCACCACCCATTGCGACCACCTCATCTCGGCCCGGGTGGATGCCCAGCGCGACCTGGCTGCCGCCCTCGACAACAACGAGGAGGTGTACGACTTTCTGGAGTCGGTGTGCGCCCGCTACGGCGCCGGATTCTGGAAGCCGGGCTCGGGAATCATCCACCAGGTGGTGCTGGAGCAATACGCCTTCCCCGGCGGCATGATGATCGGCACCGACAGCCACACCCCCAACGCCGGCGGCCTGGCCATGGTGGCGGTGGGCGTGGGCGGCGCCGACGCGGTGGACGTGATGACCGGATTCCCCTGGAACGTGCGCTGGCCCAAGCTCATCGGTGTGCACCTCACCGGCGAGCTGGATGGCTGGGCCGCCCCCAAGGACGTGATCTTGAAGTTGGCTGAGATCCTGACCGTGGCCGGCGGGACCGGGGCCATCGTGGAGTACTTCGGCGAGGGGGCCCACTCGCTGTCGGCCACCGGCAAGGCCACAATCTGCAACATGGGGGCCGAGATCGGCGCCACCACCTCGCTGTTCGCCTACGACGACGCCATCGCCCGATATCTCAAGGCCACCGGCCGCGAGGCCGTGGCCGATGCGGCCAACGCCGCCGCCCACAACCTGCGGGCCGACGACGCCGTGCTGGCCGAACCCGGCCGCTACTTCGACCGGGTGGTGGAGATTGACCTGTCCAAGCTGGGACCCCACATCAACGGCCCCCATACCCCCGACCGGGCCCGCCCGGTGGCTGAGCTGGGGGCCGAGGCCAAGCTCAACGGCTGGCCGCTGGAGGTAAGCGCCGCGTTGGTGGGGTCGTGTACCAACTCCAGCTACGAGGACATCACCCGGGCGGCCAGCATCGCCCGCCACGCCGCCGCCAACGGGCTCGCCGCCAAGTCGCCCCTCATGGTCACTCCCGGTTCTGAGCAGGTGCGGGCCACCATCGAGCGCGATGGGCTCTTGGCCGACCTGGAGTCCATCGGGGCCACTGTTTTGGCCAACGCCTGTGGACCGTGCATCGGCCAGTGGAACCGCGACGACGTGGCCGAGGGCACTCCCAACAGCATCGTCACCAGCTACAACCGCAACTTCCCCAAGCGCAACGACGGCTACGCCTCCACCAACGCCTTCGTGACCTCACCGGAGACGGTGGTGGCCCTGGCGTTGGCCGGCACGCTGGACTTCGACCCCGCCAACGACACCATCACCGCCCCCGACGGCACCGAGGTGGCGCTCATGGTGGGACCGGGCACCGAGCTTCCCGACCAGGGCTTCGACCCCGGCGCCAGCGGGTTCGTTGCCCCGCCCGACGACGGCAGCGGCGTGGACGTGCGGGTATCCCCCGACTCCGAGCGGCTCCAGCTGCTCGAACCGTTCTCCCCGTGGGACGGCGAAGACTTCCGGGGCCTACCGGTGCTGCTCAAGGCCCAGGGCAAGTGCACTACCGACCACATCTCCATGGCGGGGCCGTGGCTGCGCTACCGGGGGCATTTGGAGAACATCTCCGGCAACCTCTACCTGGGAGCGGTGAACGCCTTCACCGGCGCGGTCGGCGAGGGCAAGAACCAGCTCGACGGCAGCACCGGGTCGTTCCCCGACGTGGCCGCCGCCTACCACGCCGCTGGGCAGCGCTGGGTGGTGGTGGGCGACCGCAACATCGGCGAGGGCTCATCCCGGGAGCACGCCGCCATGGAGCCCCGCTTCCGAGGGTGCGCGGCGGTGATAGCCCGGTCGTTCGCCCGCATCCATGAGACCAACCTGAAGAAACAGGGCGTGTTGGCCCTGACCTTCGCCGACCCCGACGACTACGACCGCATCGACGAGGACGACCGCATCTCGATCCTCGGCCTGGCCGATCTGGCCCCCGGCGAGCCGGTGCAGGTGCAGGTGGCCAAGCCCGACGGATCGACGGTGGACATCACCGCCGAGCACACCCTGTCGCACGACCAGATCGAGTGGTTCCAAGCGGGCAGCGCCCTTAACCTGATCCGCCAGCGAACCTCGGGCTGACCGGCAACGCCACCCGCCTGCCCCATGGACATCCGCTCCTCCTGCTGACCGTAGATTTGCAGCCATGGACATCCGCCAGCTCGATGCCCTGTTGGCAATAGCCGAGCACAAGACGTTCTCCAAGGCGGCCCGGTCGCTGCACACCGTGCAGTCCAACGTGTCCAAGCACATCGCCCGGCTGGAGGAGGAACTGGGGGCCATCCTGGTGGACCGCGACGCCGGCACGCTCACCGAGGAAGGGGAGGCGGTGGTGGCCCGGGCCCGGCGCATCCGGGCCGAGACCGACGCCATCGCCCTGGACATGGCGGCCATGCGCGACGACATCTCCGGGGTCACCCGTTTGGGCACCATCGACTCCACCGCCCGGTGGCTGATCCCCATCGTTCTGCCCGCCCTGGAGGCCAAGTACCCCAACGTCCGCCTTGAGGTGCTGACCGCCACCACCACCAGCCTTCTACCCCAGGTGATCGCCGGGGATCTGCACAGCGCGGTTGTCAACTTGCCGCTGCGCGACTCTGAGATCCGGGCCGAGGAGCTGTTCGCCGAAGACCGTTTGCTCATAGCCCCGCCCGACCATCCGCTGGCCCGCAAATCCTCGGTTACCCCCGCCGAGTTGAGCCGCCACGAATTGCTGCTGCCTCCCCCGGGCACTGCGTTTCGCGACGAGATCGACTCCGAGCTCAAGAACCAGGGCGTGGAGCTCACCACCCGGGCCGAGGTTGACGGCATGAGGATGATCGCCACCCTGGTGCTCACCGGGTTCGGCGCGGCCATTCTGCCCGCCACCGCCGCCCCCGACGATGGCCCCTGGCGGCGAATCCCCATCACCGGGCTGGTGCGGCGCTCGGTGGGCCTGATCGTCAGCCGCCGGGTGGCGCCTTCGGCCGTCACCCGGGCGGTGCGAGACGTGATCTTCGAAGTGGTGGGCACCCACGGCTACGACCAGGCCGGGGTGTACCCCAGCTGAGCCCGGCGCGAGACTGACAGCACTCCATATGACCGACGCCATGACCACCACGGGGAACCAAGAGGACCCATGTCTGACGCCATGACCACCACCGGGAACCGACCCGACCGGGTTCCGCTGCGAGCCGGGTCGCCGGGATCGGCCCGGGCCTGGCTGGACTCCTACGACGGCCGGGAGTGCGTGGTCTTCGAGGTGGAAGACAACGAGGCCGACCGGGGAGCGCTTAGCCCGGCCGACAGCGAGACGCTGGAGCGGGCCGCCCAGGAGGCCCTTTTGCGGCGGATTCCCCTGGTGGGGTTCATCGCCTCATCCGGCGCTGACATCGACTCGGGCATCGCCGCCACCATGGGCTGGGGCCGAGTGGCCAAGTCAGTGGTGGACTGCTCGGGCCAGGTGCCCACCATCTTCTGCGCCACCGGCCCGGCCGTGTCAGGGCCGGCCCTGCTGCTGGGCCTAGCCGACATCGCCATCGCCACCGAGGACAGCTACGCCTTCGTGACCGGTCCCCGCATGGTCAGCCAGTACACCGGCGAAGTGATCAGCAACCAGACCCTGGGCGGTGCCGGCCAGCTCTCCCGGCGCAGCGGGGTGGCCGCCTTCTTGGTGGAAGACAAGGACGCCGCCTCCGACCTGGTGGGCGCGCTGTTGAGCCTGCTTCCCGCCCACGCCGACGAACTGCCTCCCCGGTATCCGGTGGACGACCCCGTCGACCGGCCCACCCCCGAGCTGCGCGACATACTGCCCGAATCCCCCTTGGGCAGCTACGACATCCGAGATGTGGTGAGGGCGGTGGCCGACGACGGCGACTTGCTGGAGTACAAGGCCGACTGGGCCGCCAACCTGGTGTGCGCCTTCGCCACCGTGGCCGGACGCCCGGTGGGGATGCTGGCCAATCAACCCCAGACCCTGGCCGGAACCCTCGACATTGCGTGCAGCCAGAAAGGGGCCCGGTTCGTGTCGTTCTGCGACGCCTTCAACCTGCCGCTGGTCACCTTCGTGGACACCTCGGGCTTCCAGCCGGGCAAGGACCTGGAGTGGCGGGGCATCATCCGCCACGGCGCCCAGCTGGCCTTCGCCTACGCCCGGGCCACCGTGGGCCGGGTGAACGTGACCCTGCGCAAGTCCTACGGCGGGGCCTACATCGTGATGGACTCCCGCCACATGGGCAACGACATCGCCCTGGCCTGGCCCTCAGCCGAGGTCGCCGTCATGGGGGCCCGGGGCGCGGTGGAGATCGTCCACCGTCGATCCAGCCCCGAGGAGCGGGCCGAGCTGGAAGCCGCTTATGAGGAGCGCTACCTCAACCCCTACATCGCCGCAGAACGGGGCTCCATCGACGCGGTGATCGACCCGGCCGACACCCGGGCCGAGGTGGCCGCGGCCTTGGAGGTCTTAGAGTCCAAGCGGGAAGCCCTCCCCCGTCGCCGCCACGACAACACCCCCCTGTGAGCCGCGGAATCGCCTCTCTCTGACCGGCGGCAGCCGTCTCTCTGGGGCGAATGCAGCAACCTGATGTAAGCTGCGGCAGCGCCGGAGGGAGCAGGGAAAGGAGCCGTGCGTGCCTGAATCCATAACGATCACCGACAATCGGACCGGTGAGTCGATTGAGGTTCCGATTGTCGACGGTGGTGTGGATGCCGCAGCCTGGCGAAAACTCCTTCCCAACGTCTGGTTCCTCGACCCCTCCTTCAGCACCACCGCGGCCACCACCAGCGCCGTCAGCGAGGTGGACGGCGAGAACGGCATCCTGCGCTACCGGGGCTATCCCATCGAGCAACTCGCCGAGCACTCCACCTTCCTGGAAGTGGCCTACCTGCTGCTTCACGGCGAGCTGCCCACCCCCGGCGAGTATGACAAGTGGGTGTACGACATCACCCACCACACCTTCATTCACGAGCGCTTCCGCAAGCGGTTCATGGAGTCGTTCCTCCACGATGCCCATCCGATGGGAATGTTCGTATCCACCATCGCCGCGCTGTCCACCTTCTACCCGGAGGCCAAGGACATCGATGATTCCCAGAACCGCATGCACCAGATCGTGCGGCTCATCGCCAAGGTGCCGACGGTGGCCGCCGCAGGCTCCCGCTTCAACTCCGGGCTGCCGTTCGTCTACCCCGACAACAACCTGGACTTTGCCACCAACTTCTTGTCGATGATGTTCAAGATCGCCGAGCCCACCTACGAGTGCGATCCGGCCATGAGCCGGGCGCTCGATCTGCTGCTCATCACCCACGCCGACCACGGCCAGAATTGCTCCACCAGCACCGCCCGAGTGGTGGGCAGCGCCCACACCGATCCCTACTCGGTGATCGCCGCGGCCGCTTGCTCGCTGTACGGCCCCCGCCACGGCGGGGCTAACCAGGCCGTCATGGAGATGCTCTACGAGATCGGCAGCTACGAGAACATCGACCCGTTCATCAAGGCGGTCAAGGCCGGGGAAACCCGCCTGATGGGGTTCGGCCACCGGGTGTACAAGAACTACGACCCCCGGGCCCGCATCATCAAAGACGCCGCCTATGACGTGTTCGAAGTGACCGGCTCCAACCCGCTGCTCGACATCGCTCTCAAGCTGGAAGAGGTAGCGCTGGGCGACGACTACTTCGTGAGCCGCCGCCTGTACCCCAACGTGGACTTCTACTCCGGGCTGATCTACCAGTCGATGGGGTTCCCCACCGACATGTTCACCGTGCTGTTCGCCATCGCCCGCACCGCAGGCTGGCTGGCCCACTGGGTAGAACTCCTCGAGCAAGACAGCCGCATCGCCCGCCCCCGCCAGGTCTACACCGGCTCCACCGAGCGCACCTACACCCCCATCACCGAGCGTTCCTAGCCAGCGGAAATGACCTCATCGCGGAGGGCGGTGAGGAGGGCAGCGGCACCGATGGCGGCGGTCTCAGAGCGCAGGACTGAGGAGCTGATGCGGATGGCGCCGAGTTGGCGGCGCTCGGTTTCGGACCAACCGCCTTCGGGGCCGATGAGGACGGTGGGGTGATCTAGAGACGGGGGGTTGCCGGTGATGTCGGCTCGCACGGCTCCCGGATTGACGGCCAAGTCGGCAAACTCGGCTACTTCGCCGATCTCGGGGATTCGCACTTGGCGGCTTTGCATGGCGGCTTCCCGGGCCACTCGGCGCAATCGCTCCACATGGCGGACACCCCGGTCGGCGTCCCAGCGCACCACGCTGTGCTCGGCGGTGAACGGGACGATGGCATCCACCCCCAGCTCGGTGAGCTTCTGCACCACCAGCTCGGGCCGACCGCCCTTGATAAGGGCGAAGCCGATGGTGAGCTTGGGGCGAGGAGCCTCGACGTACACCAATTCGCCGTCGGGTTCAGCATCGCCTTGGGGGCCGGACCCCAGGCGGCACACTCGCCACGAACCGGCACCATCTGAGGCGGTGAAGGTATCTCCGGGCCGCAGCCGCAGCGACCGGGTGAGGTGATGGCGGTCCTCGTCGCGCAGCTCGGGGTGTTCTAGGTCATCGACAAAGACGTGGGGGCCGTTATCGCCGCCGGGCTTCACGACGTCGCTTCCTGGTCGTGGGCGCCACCTCTTCACCCCGCAGCTCAGCGAGCTGGTGGAGCAGGTCGATCTCGTCGTCGCTCAGCCCAGTGGGCGTCTCCACCATGGCCTGCACCAGCAGATCGCCCCGGCCCCGGCCCTCGAGTCGGGGTACGCCCCGACCTCTGATGCGGAACACATCGCCGGTCTGGGTGCCGGCGGGAATCTCCAGGTCTTCCACGCTGTCCAGCGTCTCGTACTTCAAGTCGGCGCCCAGCGCGGCTTGGACCATGGTCAGGTGCAGCCGGTCCACCAGGTTGTCGCCGTCGCGTTGGAAGCGGGGATGGGGCCGCACGTCGATATGCACGTATAGGTCGCCGGGGGGACCGCCCCGAGGCCCAGCTGCGCCCCGGCGGGCCACCCGCAGCGTCGAACCCTGGCCCACGCCAGCGGGGACAGTGACCGTGTAGTCCCGGTCGCCCACCACCCGGCCGTCGCCCTGGCATTCTCGACAGGGGTCGGCGATCACCTCGCCGCTGCCCGAGCAGGTCTCGCACACCGTGCGGGTGACCATCTGGCCGAGGATCGACTGGCGCACTCGCTGCACCTGGCCCATGCCGTCGCAGGTGCCGCAGGTGATGGGCTGGGTTCCCTCGGCCGCGCCCCGGCCCTCGCACTGCTCGCATACCGTGGCGGTGCGCACGGTCACCTCGGCGTCGCTGCCCAGCACCGCGTCTTCAAAGTCAAGCGTCAGCACCGCTTCCAGATCTGCGCCCCGCTGGGGACCGGTCCGGGCCCTCCCGCCGGCATTGCCGAACGGACTCGACCCAAACGGGCTCGAACCGCCGAAGAAGGCGTCGAAGATGTCGCTCAGGTTCATGCCCGAGAACGGATCGCCCCCGCCAGCTGCCCCCGGCGCGGAGCCGAAGCGGTCGTAGTGGGCCCGCTTCTGGGGGTCGCTCAACGTCTCGTAGGCCAGAGCGATCTCCTTGAACCGGGCCTCGGCATCGGCGTTGTCAGGGTTGGCATCGGGGTGGTACTGGCGGGCCAGCTTGCGGAACGCCTTCTTGAGGTCGTCCTCGGAAGCGTCTCGGCCCACGCCGAGCAATTCGTAGAAGTCGGAAGGCATCGATCTAGGGAGAAGAAAGCCGATTGCCCAAGTTCTGGCTGACCACCGCCACTGCGGCCAGCGCCTGGGGATAGTTCATGCGGGTTGGGCCCAACACCCCGATGGAGCCCACCGGTTGACCGGCCACCTCGTAGGGGGCCACGATCAGCGAGCACTCGGCCAGGGGGGCCACCCCGGTTTCTGAGCCGATGGCCACCGTGAGACCTCGATCCAGGATGTCTCTCACTAACGAAACAACCACCAACTGCTTCTCAAGTATTCCCAGAACCGAGCGAACCGTCTCGGTGGCGTCAAACAACCCAGCCACGCTGGCCGCCCCACCCACGTAGAGCTGCTCCTCGGCATCGCTCAGATCACCCAGCGAGTCCAGCACCCGGGCCGCCAGCGGAGTCAGGGCATAGGCCAGCTCGCGATCTCGCAGGGCACTGGCCGGGCTCCCGGCCAACAGGTCGGTGAGCTGGGTGGACGCCCGGGCCATCTCCACCGAGTCGGCGGGCCGGTCCACCTCGATGGTGCGCTTGTCCACCGACCCGTTCTCGTACACCACCAGGGCCATCACCAGTCGCTCCGACAAGTCCACCAAGCTCACCGACCGGATGGTGGCGCTGGAGTGCTGGGGGGCCACCACCAGTGCGGCATAGGCGGTGAGGTCGGCCAACAGGGCGCTGGTGTCGGCCAGCATCTGCTCTAACTCGCTGTGCGTGGTGTCGAAGAAGGAGCGCACCTGCTGGCGCTCGGTGCGGCCCAGGGTGCCCGATACGTCGGTGAGGGAGTCCACAAAATGGCGGTAGCCCTTCTCGGTGGGAATTCGGCCCGCGCTGGTGTGGGGCTGGCTCAGGTATCCGGCCTGCTCCAGGGCCAGCATCTCGTTGCGAACCGTGGCTGGGGAGACGCCCAAGTCGGCGATCTCGGAGACATGGGAGGAACCCACGGGCTGTGTGGTGGAGATGTATCCCTCCACCACGGCCCGCAGCACCGCGGCCTTGCGGGCCGACAGCGTCTCGGCTTGGCTTCCCATAAAACTTGAATACTACCGGGGTGGCCTGATGCGCCACCCAGCAGACGTCAGACGGGCGGTCTCAGTCGTCGAGGCGGAGAGCGGAAATGAAGGCGTCCTGGGGCACATCCACCCGGCCGATGGCCTTCATCTTCTTCTTGCCGGCCTTCTGGTTCTCCAGCAGCTTGCGCTTGCGGGTCACGTCGCCGCCGTACAGCTTGGCGGTGACGTCCTTACGGAAGGCCTTGACCGTCTCCCGGGCGATGATCTTGCCGCCGATGGCCGCCTGGATGGGAACGTCGAATTGCTGGCGGGGGATCAGCTCCTTGAGCTTCTCGGTCATGCGCCGGCCGTAGGAGTAGGCCGCATCCCGATGGACGATCGAGCTGAAGGCGTCCACCGGCTCGTGCTGAAGCAAGATGTCCACCTTGGTGAGGTCGGAGGAGGCGTAGCCGTCGGGCTCGTAGTCCAAGCTGGCATAGCCCTGGGTGCGGCTCTTGAGCTGGTCGAAGAAGTCCACCACCACTTCGGCCAGCGGGAGCCGGTAGGCCAGCTCCACCCGCTCGGGCGACAGGTACTCCAGCTTCTTCATCTCCCCCCGGCGGGCCTGGCACAGCTCCATCAGGGTGCCGGTGTAGTCGGCGGGGGCGATGATGGTGGCGGCCAGCATGGGCTCTTGGATGCCCCGAACCTCGGCGGCCGGGGGCATTTCGGAGGGGTTGTCCACCTCCAGCTCCTCGCCGTTGTCCATCTCCACCCGGTAGGCCACCGACGGGGCGGTGGCGATGAGGCTGAGGTTGAACTCCCGCTCCAGGCGCTCCCGCACGATCTCCATGTGCAAGAGCCCCAAGAAGCCGCAGCGGAAGCCGAAGCCCAGCGCCCCCGAAGACTCCGGCTGGTAGTTGAAGCTGGAGTCGCTCACCCGGAGCCGCTCCAGGGAGTCGCGCAGCGCGGCGAACTCGTCGCCGTCGATGGGATACAGCCCGCAGAACACCATCGACTTGGGCTCCTGGTAGCCGGCCAGTGGCTCGGCCGCGCTGTCCCGGGCGGTGGTGACGGTCTCCCCCGACCGGGCCTCGGCCACGTTCTTCATTCCGGCGATGAGGTAGCCCACCTCGCCGGGTCCCAGCTCATCGACCGCGGTGGGCTGGGGGCGCCAAACTCCGATTTCGTCGGCTTCGCGGTCGGTGCGGGCCTGCATGAACCGGATCTTGGCGCCCGATCGCAGCCGCCCGTTCATCACCCGCACCGAGCTGACCACGCCCCGGTACTGGTCGAAGTGGGAGTCGAAGATCAGCGCCTGGAGCGGGGCGTCGGGATTGCCGACCGGCGGGGGGGTGCGGGCCACCACCGCATCGAGCAGTTCCCGCACACCCTCGCCGGTCTTGGCGCTGATGTGCAGCACGTCCTCGGCGGCAATGCCCAGCACCTGCTCGATCTCCTCGGCTCGTTGCTCGGGTTCGGCCGCGGGCAGGTCTATCTTGTTGACGGCGGCCACCACCTCCAGCTCGTTCTCCATGGCCAGGTAGCAGTTGGCCAGCGTTTGGGCCTCGATGCCCTGGGCCGCGTCCACCAGCAGGATGACCGACTCGCAGGCGGCCAAAGACCGGCTCACCTCATAGCCGAAGTCAACGTGGCCGGGGGTGTCGATGAGGTTGATCACGTGTCCGTCGTGGTCGAGGCGGACGCTCTGGAGCTTGATGGTGATACCCCGCTCCCGCTCCAAGTCCATGGAGTCGAGATATTGGGCCCGCATATCCCTTGGGTCCACCGCCCCACACAACTCCAGCATGCGGTCGGCCAGCGTGGACTTGCCGTGGTCGATATGAGCGATGATCGACGTGTTGCGGATGTGAGAGAGATCCATGGGAACCGAGTAACGCTACCGCCCTTATTCACTAGGTTCCCATGTGGTTACCGGGGTTTGAGGGACGGTAGAGTGGTCATTCTGTGGCAAACATCAAGAGCCAGATAAAGCGCAACCGCCAGAACGAGAAGCGCCGCCTGCGCAATCGGGCCGTTCGCTCGGAGATCATCACCCGCACTCGCACCGCGGAGGCCGCCGCCCAGCACGGGGATGGCGAGGAGACCGCCGAAGCCGCCCGCCAGGCCATCAAGCGCATCGACAAGGCCGCCACCAAGGGTGTGCTGCACCCCAACGCCGCCGCCAGGAAGAAGTCCCGCCTGATGAAGCGCCTGGCCCGCCTCCAAGCCGAGTAGTCAGTTACTAGCGGTTCAGCTGGGTCAGGCGGGCCACCAGCACCTCTAATACCCCCTCTGGCGGCACCGCGGAGGCGCCCCGGAGGTCAAGGTCGGCTTGAGCCAGCAGCTCAATCGATCGGGCAACCCTCTTGGGCCCCAGTTTTCGGGCCTGGCGCAGCGCCTTTCGAGCCGGGAAGGTGGAGCCCTTTAGGCCCAGCAGTTCGGCCGCCTCCTTCTCGTCGGCCGCATCCGCGCCGTCGAGGCGCAGCAGCCGGTTGTGGTGGTTGTAGAGGGTGGAGAGCACCTGCATCTCGTTGCGGCCCCCGGCGTGGAGCATCCGGCGCAGTTTGTCCAAGGCGTCGGCGATGTTGCCCGACTCCACCGCATCGGTCAACTCCCAGGGGGGAACCGACCCGGCCTCCCAGATGAACGGGGCGACATCGTCGGCCTCCAATGCCCGATCCGGGCCATAGGCCGACGCCAGGGTGGTGAGAACCGCGGGCAAGCGGCTCATGTCCTCCCCCAGGTGGTCGGCCAGCAGCCGCTTGGCCCCAGGCCTAAGCCGGAGCCCCGCGGCGGCGATCTGGGTGTCCATCCATTTGGCCGCACCGTCGCGACCCCGGGGAATGCCAGCGCCGACCACCTCTCCGCCGGCTTCGGCCACCGCCTCCGACAGACGCTTGGGCACGGCGTTCAGCCTCTGAAGCGCCGGACCCTTCTCCCACACCAGCACCAGGTCGGTGGTCTCCAGGGGGTTCTCCAGATAGCCGAGCAATGGGCTAAGCGAATCGACGGTGGAGAATCGGCCCATCTCCCGGCCCACCACCACCCGCCGCTCGGTGAGGAACGGCGGGGTCTGGGCCGCGTCCACCAGCGGGGCGATGTGGTAGTCCTCGTCTTCCAGGTAGGCGGCCTCGGTCAGCTCGGCCACCATCAGCGACCGGTCGCCGTCGCCCACCAACTGGGCCACCCGGTCGCGCACCGCGTTGGACAACAGCACCTCGTCGTCTCCGTGCAAAAGGACCACCGTGGCGCTCATCGCCAGCCCCCAAAGAGCTCAACGGTCGCGTTCATGCACACTCCCGCTGGTGTTGGAGGAGGGCGCTCATGAAGTCGGCCACCCGGCGGGTGCCGGCAACATCGTGGGCCCGCAAGACCCGACAGCCCAGCCCGACGCCGAGGGCATGGGCCGCCAGCGTGGCCTCCCGCCGGTCCCCCACCTCGGTGTCGGTGAGCGCCCCCAAGAAGCCCTTGTTGGACACTGACAGGAAGATCGGATAGCCCAATCCCACCAGCTCGTCGGCTCGGCGCAGCAGCTCCGTCGACATTTCGGGGGTCTTGCCCAGATCGTGGCCGGCGTCGAGCATGACCCGCTGCGGGGGAATGCCCGCGTCAACGGCCCACTGGGCCCGCTCGGCCAGAAACCGCCCCACCTCGCCCATCAGATCGTCGTATTCCGGCTCGGGATCGGCCACCCTCGGCGCCAACCGCACATGGCAGGCCACCACTGATGCCCCCGCCTCTGCGGCCTCATACAGGAAGTCGGGATCGGCGAACCCGCTGATGTCGTTGCCCACCACTGCCCCGGCGGCGTAGCTCTCCCGGGCCACCGAGGCCCGCCAGGTGTCCACCGATATAGGCAGGTCAAACCGCTTTCGCAGCGCCTCGATGGCGGGCACAACCCGATCCATTTCCTCGGCCTCGGTCACATCGGGGCCGGGACCGGCCTTCACCCCGCCCACGTCCAAGAAATCGGCCCCCTGGGCCACCAGCTCATCCGCCTTGGCCAAGAAATCGTCAAAATCCCAGTACTGACCGGCGTCGTAGAACGAGTCAGGGGTGCGGTTCAATATCCCCATGACCAGAGCCCGGGTCGTCACGTCATAGCGATGCGGCCCCAACTCCACAATCACACCGGCGACGCTACACCGCGCTGGTGTCAGTTTGGGGTGCTGACCGCCTGGGTGGTGAGTTATGTCCCTACGGGCCTTGGGGGCATCGCTCGGGGTCTTGGGGCCAGCCGGCCTGTCGGCGTTCTGCGCAGCCGATGAAGGAGGTTTGCAGCAGGTTGGGGTTGCGCAGGGTGTCGTCCATGTTTTGGGCGCGCGTTGGCGGGCATGCCCAGGGGTTGCCGCTCATGATGGAGCAGTCGGGTGGGTGGCCGAATCCGAACAAGGCATGGCTGAGTTCGTGGGCGATTAGGTAGTCGTAGACCCAATAGGCCAGGTCTCTGCAACTGGTGTTGTGGCTGGCCCGGATATTCCCGAACAGAGTGTCCTTTCCGGCCGGGGCGTTTCTGTGCCCGGGCAGTTCGCGCACCAGGCGGGGCGGGCTGTTCGTAGGGCAGATGTACTTGCTGGCGTACAGCGCCTCAATTGTGGGCATTAGGACCGGGTACGTCGCGCAGGCACCGGGGCAGTCCCCGCTGCGCTCACCCGGAGAGACGTCGGCGAGAAGGAGTATGTGCTGGTAGCGGCGTCCGGGGTTTTTTTCTTCGACTGATTGAGCGCAAGGGTCGGATTCTTGTGGGTCCTTCAACTCGGCATACAGGGAGTTGATGGTGGTGGTGTCCCAGTCGAGGTCGTGGGTAGCGACGCCACCGGGCACGAACCGGACGTCGGCGAGCCCGGAGGACTCCCGGGTCCAGAATGCGGCGACGATTTCATTCATCCGATCGGTCTCGTATTCCAAGTCGGCCTGGGTGAATTTGCCGTCCCGGGCGCAATAGAACACGTGCACGTCTAACTCCCCTGTCCTCCTGCTCGGGTCTGAGCACCAAAGACACCTGAAAACGGAAGAGCCTATTGAATTGGGCCATGTAGTCGCGGCGATATTGCCCCAGCATTCCAAGGTGCCGTCGACTCGCAGCGCGCACGCAGCGCCCGGCCCGGCAGAAATTGAGAGGAACTGGCCTTTGGGCGGGTCGAGCTCTCCGTAGGTCCCGGCCGTTGGCGGCCCCCAGCACACCACCGTTTGGCTCTCGCGCAGCCCGCAAGCCAAGCCCTGGCCAGCCGAAACCGACAAGAACCGGCCCGCAGGAGCGTTGTAGCCGCGATGCAGATTGTTTCCCCAGCACGTCGCGGTGCGGGTTTCTGTAATCCCGCACGAGAACCAATAGCCGGCCGACACCGATGCAAATCGCCCCTCGGGAGCGTCTATTCGGCCGTGCTTGTTGTCACCCCAACACACCACCGTTTGGCCTTCGCGAATTCCACAGGCGTGCTCCCAGCCCGCCGACACCGACAAGAACCGGCCCGCAGGAGCGTCGAGCTTCCTGCGCTGGATGCCAAACAAGCCGTTGTCGCCCCAGCACACGGCCGTTTGGTCCTCCCTTATCCCGCATGCGAACTCCGAAAAGCCGATGCCCGCCGACACCGAAACGAATCGGCCCGCAGGCGCAACGGAAGCTGTCGGCTGCCAGCTGTAGTCCCAGCACTCCACGCTGCGGTCTTCGCGGATACCGCACGCATTACTCAGCCCGGCAGACACCGAAACGAATCGGCCCGCAGGCGGCCCGTAGGGGCCTGCGGCCTCCGGGCCATGCCCATCCACATCGGTGCAAATCACGGTGTGGTCTTCCAGAAGCCCGCACCACCGCTTGCCGCCCCGGCCCGAAAACGACACTAGGCAATGCTCAATTCCCGAACAATCGACCGGCTCCCCGCCCTTAGCGCCCCCAGATTCATCTCCAGCGCCCCTGTCATCCTCCGCTTCTTCTCCGGCGACAGGCCGAGCAGCCGGCGCGCCGTTCACACAGCCGCCCGGCACCACCTCCACATCCACGGCGAACATGCACCGATAGGCGTTCAACAACGCCTCCTGCGCGATCACCAGCTCACTGAGCGCGGCCACATCAACCGGCCCGCTCACCTCCGGATCGGAATTCCCAACAGCCGGGACACCGTTCACACAGCCCCCCGGCACCACCTCCACATCCACGGCGAACATGCACCGGTACGCATTCAACAACGCCTCCTGCTCGCCCGCCAGCACCGCCAACGCCCTCGCATCTACACCAGATCCCCCGCTGCCAGAACCTTCCACTGGACCGTCATGGGCCCCCGCCGGCACCGCCAACACCGCCAACGCCAAGGACACCACCAGCAAAACAGCTGCTGGCCGAAACCCAGACTGGATACGGCCGCCAGCCAGCCGCCCATCACCTGTAAGGACGCTCACGATAACACCATACGTCGCTTGTATTTCTCAAACATGATTTGGAGCAAGTCCTGCGATCCGACAGTATTCGCGCCGTGAAACGGATTCTGGGTGTCGTTGCCGCCTTCTTCTGCGCCATCGCGGGAATGGCTATTGCTGCTGGCGCGCAGAACAGCGGGCAGCAGATCACTGTCAAGCCGTCGTCAGTTGCCCAGCCGGGCACCTACGATCTTGACATCGGGCACTCCGGGTTCACAGCGGGTTCTGTCAACCTGGCCGTCTGCACCACCGCGGATGAAACAGTGCAGTGGAACGCCGCCAATCTTGTCCACTACTGCGGCGGGTTCGGGCGATCGGTGCAACTGTCCGGGGACACCATCAGGGAGCCGGGCGTCAATGTCACCGGTGGCGGCATCACGGTCATCCTGTTCGAGTTGAAAGCCGGCGGAGAGCGGGCGGAGGCAGTCGTCCGCGTCGTAGGCGGCACCGGCAGGGCCGCAGCGTCAACGCCCGCGACAGAGCCGACGGCGACGCCCACGCCTGCACCGGTGCGAGACGTCGAGGCCCGGCTCAGGCACACCCAGGCGCAACTCGAACTGCACATAGCCGACCTCGATGACGCTGAACGGCGCAACCGGGAGAAGCAGGCGCGCATTGATGAGCTTGAAGTGCAGCTCGGCGCTGCCAAGGCCCGCATCTCTGACCTCGAAGCCGGGCAAGCACTGCGGGACAACCTGATCCGAACCCAGGAGGACCTCCTCAACGCATACCGATGCCAGTTCGACGTTGACACTGACAGCGTGCCCGGAGGCTGCCCATGATGTGCTCGACGAAGAATTGTTACCGCAAAGCCGTCCACACTGAGCGGTGGGCCGGCGGGCTGAACGCTGTCGTGGGATCCGGTCGAGGGGGCCGCTGGGTATCAGGTCCTGATCAGCGGGGTGGTGCTGGAGCAAACCGTGGGTACGTCTTTGGGCCTCGGCAGGCTGCCAGCCGATACCCGCTTCGAATTCGGGGTGAAAGCAGGCGACGGAACCGGATGGGGGACAACCGCGACCAGAGTCTGCACCACCGCTGCCGCCGACGGTGGTGCCGTGTCAGGCCAGGCCGATTTGGTGGACCCACCGCCGCTGAACACCTTCTTCTACAGCTTCTACAGCTACCTCTTCCAACCCAACACCTCATACACCTTCACCTTCAAGTGGTGGCACACCCGTACCGGTCCCCCACCCGGCACCCACACCTTCACCTGCACCACCCAACCCGCCGACTAACACCCGCGGCTCTGTCAGGAATCGAATGGGTTGATCACTCGGATGCCGTCGTAGTCCTGCTCGGAGCTCATGTCTTCGGAGTAGGCGATCTCGCAACCCATGGCATCGGCCGCGGCCAAAATAGCGCTGTCCCAATAGGACAGCCCGAAGCGCCGGCTGATGGACACGGCCTGCCGGAAGACCTGCTCTGTCACAGGCTGAACGGGGAAGCTGTCGATGGCCTCTAGAAAACGCAGTGCCTGTTCGGGGGCGAGCGCGTCGGGACGGCTGGGCCTGGTCGCTTGAACGTAGAACTCCTGAATCACCTGCACTGATAGAGCCAGATCGCCGTCCTCCAACAGCGCAAGGGCACGGCCGCGCTTGGCCGAGTCCTCAGACAACGCGCTGACGGCGTACAACAAGATGTTGGTGTCAACGAAGCGCACTGCGGTCATACAGCGCCTCCCGAGGCGCATTCGCGCCTACGTGGAGACCGCCGCCATCGCGGGTGATGTCGTCGACGACCTCGCCCAGCAGCCTTTGTCGGCGCTCGGTTTCCGATTCCGAAACCGCTTCGGCCTCGGTCGCATTATGTTCGCCTCGAGAGAGCCCTCTGAGGTAGTCGCGCACAAGGGCCGACACCGAAGTGTCCAACTCCGCTGCCCGAATTCGCGCCAGCCGGTGCGTTTCCTCATCCACCGACACCGTGATATTTCTCACCGATTCTCCTCCCAGGCTTTTCGTCCCATTGTCACAGTATCACAGATATTGTGACACACAGTAGAGAATTGGCCTAACCTCTCAACCGTCACCGCTAAGCGGGGGTCATGGGAGCTCACCTCGACGACAAGGCCTCCGACCAGGACTTGTTGGCCGGTGCGAATGGTGGTGGCGCCTCCAATCTGGTGGCCGGGCGGGGCGATGACCCTCCCCACCCATATCCGCTCTTTGAGCGAGAGAATCTGGTCGCGCTGGGCGCGGGTGCCCCGGTCGGCCACTACCACATCCACGGCTTCAACTCCGGTCCGGCGCAAGTCTTCGAGCAGCCGCTCGGTCGACCGGTTGGCGCCCAGCACGACCAACGTCGCATCGTGATGGCGCCAAACTTCGACGCCGGAGTCGAGCACGGTGTGGAACGGAGGATCGGCGATCCGCAGGGCCACCGCCGGCACCAGAAGAGCCATGGCCAATCCCCCAGCGGCTACCGCCCGCATCAGTCGGCGCCGGGCCAGCCACCAGATGACCGCGCCGATGGCCACAGCAGCCAGGTGCGGAATTTGCAGCTCACCTAGTCGAGCCGACGCCGCCCAGCCAGCCACCGCTTGGATCCAGCCGATGCCCACGCTGGTGGGCCAATGGATGACCTGGGCCAGCGGACCGCCCACCAAACCTGCTGCGACCCCGGCCGACAGACTCCACATCATGATCGGCCCGGCCACCGGGGCGGCCAGCAGGTTGGCGGGCAAAGAGGCCACCGGTACCCCGCCGAAGGTGGCGATCAGCAGCGGTGACACGGCCAACTGGGCTGAGACGGTCACGGCCATCGCGTCGGCCAGTATCCGAGGGCCCGGCAGGCGCTCGGCGAGGCGGGGGGCCCACAAGATGATGCCCGTCGAAGCAGCCACTGACAGCCGAAAGGCCACCGAATGGACCAACAGCGGATCAACCAGCACCAACAGGGCCACGGCTAAGGCCAGCACTCGGCGGCTGGACGCCTCGCGCCCCATAAGGGTGGCGGTGGCGGCAATGGCCGCCATGACGGAGGCCCGCAGCACTGACGGCTCGAACCGGGTGACCAGGGCGAAGAAGCCGATGGCCCCCAGGGTGAGCACCCAGCGGCCCCGGTAGTCGAATCGCTCGATCAGCGGCCGGGCCAGGATAAGCACGAAGGCCACGTTCTGGCCCGATACGGCCAGCAGATGGGTGAGGCCCGAGGCCCGAAAGTCGTCGGACACCACCGGCGACTGGTGGCGGTCGTCGCCGTACGACAGCCCGGTGAACAGGGCGAGGCGGTCGTCATCGAGCGACTCGGCGCCCCGAGCAATAGTGCGGCGCAGCCAATTGGCCAGCCGATAGGGAACAGGTCCATCCCGATGACCGTGGATGCGGTCGATGTTCAGCCGGTTGGCGATGTGGCGGGCCGCTTGGTAGTCGGGAAGCGGCAGGATCGGCCGGACGCTGCCGGTGACGCTGACGCGGTCCCCGGCCAGTCGGTCGCTCAGGTCTCGGGCGGCGCGGCCGTAGGCCCACGCCTCATAGCGCCGACCGTCCGCCCGCACGAACACCCGCATCCCCTCGCCCACCGGAACTGGATCGGATACCAGGGTGAATTCGCCATCAAACGCTGATGGCTCGAGGGGATCGAGGCCCGCCCACGCCCGCGCTCCCAGCGACGAGCTCAGCAGCACGACCGCGGCCACCAACAGCCACGGCCGGCGGACGGCCAAGGCAACAACCCCCAGGACGATCGCCGGAACCAACGGGACAGCCGCCGACCACCAGGCACCGGCCAGAGCAGCGACGGCCAACGCCACCGCGTGGCGGTCGCTCATCGCGCTCTTGGTCTCACACGGCTACCAGGGCGCGGATCAACTCAAGCTTGCTGGGACCGATGCCCGATACCGCCAACAGCCCATCGACCGAGGAGAACCCGCCGATCCGCTGGCGGTGCTCGATGATGGCCGCGGCGATGGCCGGCCCAACTCCAGGAAGCGACTCAAGCTGCTCGGCGGTGGCGGCATTGATGTTCAGCGGCCCCGATCGGGCCGCCGGCGAGTCGGTGCCAGCACCGCTTCCACCCACGGGAGCGGGCACGGCAACCTCCCCCACCTTGGGGAAGTACACCCACTGCTCGTCGGCGAGCGCGGCCGCCAGGTTAACTCGGTCGAAGTCGGCGTCAGGGGTCAGCCCACCGGCTGCCTGCACCAAGTCGTGGACACGAGCCTCCCCCCGGAACAGGTACACACCCGGGACATGGACCGCGCCAGCAGCGTGGACCAGGATCGGCGTCGGCCCAGCCGTTGGTGTTGCGGCAACCGGCAGCGGCGTGGCCATGGGTATCACCGCTTCGGAGCGGGGAGCGCCGTTGGCACCGACCATCATGTAGGCCGCCACCGCAATAGCGATCAACAGCCCGGCTCCCGCCATCAGCACCCGAGGGACGGTGATCAGGTAGCGGTAGTCATCCCACATCTCCCGGACCCTCTCCGCGGGAGTCAGCCGGGGAGGGGGCAGCGACGAGTCTTCCATGGCCATTTCCGGGCGCGACGCGCCTTGCCAGCGGCGGGGGAAGTGGCGTCAGGGTATCAGCCCGCAGGCAGCACCTAAAGGGGCAGTATCAACAGAGGCAGCACCAACAGGGGGCAATTCCGGCACCCCGAACTGAAGTGCAGCTCAGTAAAGCTGAGTGGTGAGGCGCCGACGATAGACCGAGGTGCGGGGATCGTCAGACCCCATGATCTCCAACAGATCGACAAATTCCTGGCGGGCGTCCGGATCGGCCTTCACCCGGCCCAGCAGATCGTCGAGGCGGGCCTCGACATTTCCGTTGTCGGCGGCCCCTGGGCCGGTGCGGGCCAACGCGGCGATCCGGCGGACCTCGGCGGTCTCGGGAATCCGCTCAAGCAGATCGAGGGCCTCCTCGCCCCGGCCATCGGCCACCAGCAAGTCGGCCAGCCCCAACACGGCACCCTCGTGGTCGGCGTCAAGTTCCAACGCCCGCCGCAAAGAAGCCTCGTCGCCAGCGGCCACCAGAGCCTCCACTTCGCTCTCCTGTTCGGTGGGAATCAGACGCTGCACGAACTCAGCCACCGCCGCCTCTCCTTGGGCGCCGATGAAGCCGTCCACCACCTTGCCGTCGCGCATGGCGTACACCGCGGGGATGCTCTGCACCTGGAAGGCCTGGGCAGTCTGAGGGTTATCGTCCACGTTCACCTTGGCCAGCTCCACCGCTCCATTGGTGGCTGCCACCACCTGCTCCAGGATCGGCCCCAGGGTCTTGCACGGCCCGCACCACGGCGCCCACAAGTCCACCACCACCGCCACGGCGTGGGAGCGCTCGACTACCTCAGTCGCAAACGTCGCATCAGTCACATCGGCCATCGGCTACCTCTCATCCAACCAGATTGAACGCTACCCTCAACACTCGCATGGACCACATCAGAGGCATCCAGCACGACGCGGTCAGCGCATG
The DNA here is from genome assembly GCA_965208545.1 of Candidatus Poriferisocius sp. Taxonomy (GTDB): domain Bacteria; phylum Actinomycetota; class Acidimicrobiia; order Acidimicrobiales; family Bin134; genus Poriferisocius. The sequence goes on from OZ242341.1 coordinate 2,643,677, forward strand.
GTTCGAGGCCAATGTGCCGAATGTGGCCTTGCCGCTGACGTTCGAGTTGATCGCCGGCGGGCACTCCAACCTCACCTTCAAGGCCACTGATGCCAAGGGCCAGTGCTACGTGCTGCGCCGACCCCCGCTGTATCAGGTGCTGGCCACCGCCCACGACATGGGCCGAGAGCACAAGATCATCGCCGCCCTCGCCGATACCGACGTGCCGGTGCCCAGAACCCATGGGCTGTGCGAAGACGAGGCGGTCAACGAGCGCCCGTTCTATGTCATGGAATTTGTGGACGGCAAGGTGGTGCGCAACCGCAACCACGCCGCCGCTCTGGCCCCCGAGGTGCGCCGGGCCGCCTCCACCTCGATCGCCGAGACGCTGGCCCACATCCACGCGGTGGACGTGGACGAGGTTGGGCTAGGCGATCTGGGCCGCAAGGAGGACTACATAGCCCGCCAGCTCCGGCGCTGGCTGCGCCAGTTCGAGGAGTCCAAGACCCAGGACCGCCCTCAGATCCAAGAAGTCCACGACCACCTGGTGGCCCGCATCCCCGAACAAGGAGAAGCCGGCATAGTCCACGGCGACTACCGCCTGGACAACTGCATCCTCGGCAGCCAAGGCCAGGTAATGGCAGTACTCGACTGGGAACTGTGCACCCTGGGCGACCGCAACGCCGACGTGGCTCAGCTTCTGGTGTATTGGGCTGAGCCCGATGATCCCGAATCCGCGTTGGACGATCCCCCCACCTCTGAGGCCGGATTCGCCAGCCGAGCCGAAATGTTCGACCTCTATTCCGAGGCGTCCGGGCGCGAAATCGACAGCTTCGAGTTCTACATGGCCTTTGGTTATTGGAAACTGGCGTGCATCCTCGAGGGCGTGTACAGCCGATACGTGGGCGGGGCGATGGGCGACAAGGCGCCGCCGCAAGGGGCCGAGAGCTTCGTTGCCCGGGTGGACGCGCTGGTTGAGATGGCTACTTCAGCCGCGGAGCAAGTGGCATGAGCAGCGAATTGGCCATTGTCCACCGGGAGCAACGTTCATGAGCAGCGAGTTGGTCATTGTCCACCGGGAGTTCGACTTGGCCGATCCCGTCCTGGTGGTGGCTTTGGACGGGTGGGTGGATGCCGGTTTCGGCATGCGCAATGCCACCGAGATCATGGTGAAGGCAGACGATGCAGCTCTGGTGGCCAGCTTCGACGCCGATCTGCTGGTGGACCACCGAGCCCGCCGCCCCACCATGACGGTGCGGGAAGGCCGGGTGGATGACATCAGCTGGCCGGCCATCGTCCTACGGCAGGTGAGCGACTTGGACCAGCGCCCGTTCCTGATGCTGCACGGGCCGGAACCCGATTTCCGCTGGCAGGCATTCTGCACCGCGGTAGACGAACTGGTGCAACGTTTGGAAGTGTCCCGAGTGGTGGCACTGGGGGCGTATCCCGCCGCGGTACCCCACACCCGGCCGGTGCGGTTGTCGGCCACCGGTACCTCCCAGGATCTGATCGAGCGGTTCGGCTCCCCGGCAGGCACCCTGGAGGTTCCCGCCGGGATCAGCGCGGCGCTGGCCAAGCGATTCGAGGCCGCCGGACTGGAGACGGTATCGGTATGGGCCCAAGTGCCCCACTATGCGTCCGGTTCCCCGTTCCCGGCCGCCACTGCGGCGCTGTTCCAGGGTCTGCGGGCCGTGGCCGACCTGAGATTCGATCCGGCGCCGTTGATCGCCGAAGGCCTGGAGGTGTCGCGTCGGCTCGACACCATGATCGCCCAGAATTCCAGCCACAAACGCCTGCTCGGCCAGCTGGAAAGCGCCTATGACACCAGCATGGGAGAACAGGGCGAGGAGATCCCCACCGGGGACGAGCTGGCCGAAGAGCTTGAGCGCTTCTTGCGCGACCAGGACGAGTCGAAATGACCACCAAGGAGGACCAGACATGAAACTCGACGGAGGACTGGTGGCAAGAGCAGCCCGAAAGGGATCGGTCGGACCTCTGGCCGATGTTGCCGATTCGGCCCGCAGCTTGGAGGCCGCCGGCTACGACGGGGTCTGGTCGGCCGAGCTCGACCACGACCCATTCCTGCCGCTGGTGCTGGCCGCCGAGCACACCAGCCGCATCCAGATCGGGACCTCCATTGCGGTGGCATTCGCCCGCAACCCCATGATCCTGGCCAACTTGGGGTGGGATCTACAGGCCTATTCCAGCGGGCGCTTCATCCTCGGCCTGGGTTCGCAGATAAAGCCCCACATCACCAAGCGATTCTCCATGCCCTGGTCTCATCCCGCAGCCCGCATGAAGGAGATGATCGACGGCATCAAGGCCATATGGGAAAGCTGGGAAACCGGAGAGCGCCTGAGCTTTCGGGGTGAGTTCTACCAGCACACCCTCATGACGCCGATGTTCAGCCCCGGTGCCAATCCCTTCGGCCCACCCCCCATCCATCTGGCCGCGGTGGGCGATCTCATGACCGAGATGGCCGGTGAGTCGGCCGACGGCTGGATCAGCCACGGGTTTACCACCCCCAGCTACGTGCGGGATGTGTCGCTGCCGGCCCTCGAACGCGGGGCCGCCCGAGCGGGCCGCAATCCGATGGACATAGAAGTGTCGATGCCCGTGTTCATAGTCACCGGCGAGACCGAGGAAGAGATGGCGTCGTCGGCCCAGGCGGCCCGCCAGCAACTGGCCTTCTACGGATCGACGCCGGCCTATCGCCCGGTGCTGGAGCACCACGGCTGGGGCGACGCCCAAGACGAGCTGAACCGCATGTCCAAGCAGGGCCAGTGGGTGGAGATGGCCGATGTGATCGACGACACCATGCTGGGAACCTTCGGCGTTGTGGCCGAGCCCCAGAACCTGGCCACCGGCGTCGCAGCCAGCTACGGAGGCCTCATCGACCGCCTGTCGTTTGGCCATGGCCTCCGTCCTGAAGGGCCCTGGGCCGAGGTGCGGGAAGCACTTCGAGCTCTTCCGGGGCGGTCGCCCGAATAGAGTCTCCAATTATGGAGGCGCAGGATCCGTCAGACTTCCACGAGGGCTTGGCCCAGGCCGAAGAGGCGGCCATCAACCCCCACAAGGAGTGGGACCGTGGCCGGGCTGAGCCCCCGGAGGTTCGCGACGACGGCTTCGGCGGGCGCATTCTGAACCTGTATCGCCGCAACCACACCGAGTCGGTGCTGCGCAATAGCGCGGTGTTCTCCACCCGGGTGGTGGCCGAGTCGATGACCCCGTTCATGGGGCCGCTCATGCTGGGCATGGACGGTGACGAGCACACCGCCTACCGGGGACTGGTATCTCGTGCCTTCCGATCCTCGGCACTGGCTCGCTGGGAGACCGAACTCGTGGCGCCCATCGTCGACGAGCTGCTGGACGACATTGCGCCTCGGGGGAAGGCCGATCTGGTGGCCGAGCTCACCCAGCGGTTCCCCACCCGGGTGATCGCCGGGATCATGGGAGTGCCGATGGACGACGCCGACCAGTTCCGGCTGTGGTCCGAGCAGGTGAGCGCCGGACCCCTCTACCCTGAGCAGGGCCATGCCGCCTCGCAGGCCATGCGCGACTACCTCCACCCCATTGTGGAGGATCGCAAGCAAAGTCCCCGCGACGATCTGATCAGCGACATCATCCACGCCGAGATCGACGGACAGCGCCTCGACGATGAGCACATCTACGGTTTCCTGCTGCTGCTTATGCCCGCCGGGGCGGAGACCACTTCCCGGGAAATGGGCATCGCATTGACGGCCCTGTTGACCGACGAGGGATGGATCGACCGGTTGACGGCCGACTGGTCACTTCTCGACCAGGTGATCGAGGAGACCCTGCGGTGGGAGAGCTCCGCGCCGCTGGCCACTCGGGAGGCCACCGAGGACACCGAGGTGGACGGCTGCCCGATCCCGGCCGGGACCCGGCTGATGATGACCATGACGTCGGCCAACCGGGACGAGCAGGTGTACCCCGATGGCGACCGCTGGAACCCTGACCGGGAGCAGCCCGTGCCCCACATGGCGTTCGGCTGGGGCCGGCACCTGTGCCTGGGGATGCACCTGGCCCGCCTAGAGATGCGGGTGGCCCTGCGGGCCATTTTCGAGCGGCTCCCGGGTCTGCGACTCGACCCCGACGCCGATCCTCCGCTCATTCGGGGGGTGGCCTTCCGGGGCCCCGACGAGCTCCACGTGGTTTGGGACGTCTAGCGGGCCGCTAGACCACCACGTTGACCAGCTTGGGCGGGCGGGCAATGACCCGTCGGGGGTCTCCGCCGTCCAGGTATTGCTGCACCCGTTCTGACGCCAGGGCTAGCGCCTCGGCCTCGGCTTCGGCGATGTCGGCGGCCACCTCTATGCGGTCGCGCACCTTGCCGTTCACCTGAACCACCATGGTGACCGTCTCCAGCACCAGCTTGGCCTCGTCCGCAGTCGGCCACGGCTCGGTGTGGATGTTTCCGCCCCGGCGCATCTCCCACAGCTCGGCGCAGATGTGGGGCACCATGGGCGCCATCACCAGCAGCAGAGAATCGATGGCGAAGGCCAGCGTGTCGTGGTGGGGGCCGTCGTCTGATTGCACGTAGCGGTACAGCTCGTTGGTGAATTCCATGCAGCCGGCCACCGCGGTGTTGTACGACCAGCGGTCGAACTCCGAGGTGATGCGGTCGATGAGCCGGTGAGTTGCGGCGTCGATGGCGAGATCGGCCTCGGTCACAGCCCCGGATCGGGCCGGATTGGCCCGCTCCGCGGTGCCGGCGGCCAACCGCCACAGCCGGCCCAAGAAGCGGTTACAGCCCTCGAGGCCGAAGTCCTCCCAATCCACATCCTCGGCGGGGGGCTTCACCTGCAAAATGGCCAATCGCAGCGCATCGGCGCCGTGGGCGTCGATGATGTCCTCGGGAGCCACCAGGTTACCGCTCGACTTCGACATCTTGCCCCCGCCCATTCGCACCATGCCCTGGGTAAACAGCCGCTGGAAGGGCTCCCGCAGCCCGGCGGGGGCCACCCCCAAATCAGACAGTGCCCGGGTGAAGAACCGGGCGTACATCAAGTGCAAGATGGCGTGCTCCACCCCGCCGATGTACTGGTCCACCGGCAGCCACCGCTCCAGCGCCTCCGGGCTGAACGGCATCTCCTGGTTCTTGGGGTCGGCGAAGCGCAGGAAGTACCACGAGGAGTCCACGAAGGTGTCCATGGTGTCGGTCTCCCGGCGGGCCGGTCCTCCGCAGACGGGGCAGGGCGTGTTCAAGAAGCCGGGGTGGTCCACCAGCGGTGAGCGACCGGTGGGCATGAAGGCCACGTCGTCGGGCAGGCCCACGGGCAATTCCTCGTAGGGCACCGGCACTGCTCCGCACGCCTCGCAGTACACAACGGGAATGGGACATCCCCAATAGCGCTGGCGGGAAAGCAGCCAGTCGCGCAGCCGATAGTTGACCTTCCGCTCGCCGATGCCCTGGTCTTCCAGCCAGTTGATGGAGGCCTCCTTGGCCTCGTCCATCCACAGGCCGTCGAGCCATTCGCTGTTGATAGAAGGTCCGTCGCCGGCGTAGGCCTCGCCGTCAAAATCCTCGGGGGGCTCCACGGTGCGGATGATGGGAAGGCCATAAGCGGTGGCGAAGTCCCAGTCGCGCTGGTCCTCGCCGGGCACGGCCATGATGGCCCCCGTGCCGTAGGTGGTGAGCACGTAGTCGGCCAAGAAAAGCGGGATGGGCTGGCCGGTGAACGGATTGATCACCCGAGTGCCGGTGTCCACCCCTCTCTTGTCGGCCGGTCCGCCTACCGACAATCGCTCGAATTCGCTGCGCTCGGCCACCGCGGTGATGAAGGCCTCCACCTCGGATTGGCGGTCATCTGTGGTGAGTTCGGCAACCCGGGGGTGCTCGGGAGACATGACGGCGAAGGTCATGCCGAAGCTGGTGTCGGGCCGGGTTGTGAACACCGCGATCCCGTCGACGTCGTCACGGGGATTGCCGTCGTCGTCGGCGATGGGCAGCGTGAAATCGGCCCCCTCGGAGCGGCCGATCCAGTTGCGCTGCATGGTCTTGACCCGGTTGGGCCAGTCCAAACCATCAAGTCCGTCGAGCAGTTCCTCGGCGTAAGCGGTGATGCGGTAGAACCACTGCTCCAGCTCTCTCTGCTGGGCCAAGTTGCTACAGCGCTCGCAGGAGCCGTCGGCCAGCACCTGCTCATTGGCCAGCACCGTCTGGCAACCGGGGCACCAGTTCACCGGGGCGGTGGCCCGGTACACCAGTCCGGCCTCGTAGAACTTCAGGAAGATCCACTGGGTAAAGCGGATGTAGTCGGGGTCGTGGCTGCTGAGCGTGCGGCGCCAGTCGTACACCGCGCCGATGCGGCGCAGCGACGACGAGAGCCGCTCAATGTTCCCGTCGGTGTGGATCCGGGGGTGAGTGCCGGTCTTGATGGCGGCGTTCTCGGCGGGCAGGCCGAAGCTGTCGAAGCCGATGGGCGACAGCACGCCGTCGCCCTGCATGGTGCGATAGCGCACCAGCAAGTCGCCGAAGGTGTAGTTGCGTACGTGGCCGATGTGGGCGGGACCGCTGGGATACGGGTACATGCTCAGCACGTAGTAGGGCGGTCGGGGATCGTCGTTGTCGATCTCGTAGGTGGCGTCGTCGATCCAGCGCTGCTGCCATTTGGGCTCGATAGCCGCCGGGTCGTAGCCGTCCATCGCCGCTAAATCTACCGAGCCGCCGGACAAGGCCAATAACCGTTATCCCATGTGGGGAAGCGTCAGGATGGCTGGTACAGTGCCCACTTCGCGGGGCTGTAGCTCAGTTGGCTAGAGCGCTTGCATGGCATGCAAGAGGTCGTGGGTTCGAGTCCCATCAGCTCCACCACACCATCAGCTCCACCACCAATTCAGCAATCGGCTACTGCATTCAGGGCGGCGCAAATCTCGTAGCGCCGATGGGCGATCGTTCCCACGCGCTGCGTCAAATTCGACTTGAGGACGACCTGGAGATTGTCAAACGACGCCACGCAGGGTTGGATCAAGCCGTCCTCGGTGCCAAGGTGTACTTCTGTGGGCAACCCTCGGATGTTGCGGGTAACCGGGGCGACCATGATTCGTTTCAACCTCGGAATGACCGTGTTGCGCGTCACCACCAACACTGGACGGCTCTTGTCGTGCTCGCTGTCATACCACCAGATTTCGGACTGCTCCGGAGTCACCACTTCTCCCATGGTTCCTCGGCAACCATCTCCCGCCCATTCTGCTCAGCCCAGCGCAACTCCTCCTCAGTTTCGGGAATGCGGCGGTAGCCCTCCACGATCGCTTCACCGATGAGCCGCCGCCGGCGCTGATCGAGCATCTCCTCCAGCGCACTCCGCACCGCGTCCGAACGTGACTTCACCTCGCCCTTGTCGACCATCTCATCCAATTGAACCACAAGCTCGTCGTCAACTCTTGTCACCAACTGTGCCATGCAGTGAGCATAACAACCTGCAATGCACTCTGGCCCAGCGGGACGATTCCCAGGTCGGAACGCTATCCCAATGCGATTCAGACTGTCAATCAACAGATTGACATGAATTATATTGTAAGTTCATTAAGCTGCACCTCGGCGGGGTGGACGAGGTTGGCGCTGGAGCGGGCGGTCCAGATGGTGTAGGTGCCGGGGTCGACGTACCAGCCGGGATCGGTGCGCTTGTGCGATTCTCCGGCCGGAACCGGGCTCATTGAGTCGAGTCCTTGTGGGGTTTGGTCGCCGGGGTCGTAGTAGGCGAAAGCACGGCGAGTGAGCACGATGCGGGCCGTAGTGCGCTCGCCGGGGGCCAAATGGACCTTGGCGAAGCCCTTCAGCTCCCGCACCGGGCGGTGCAGCAGCGAGGGAGGCGGCTCGACGTACACCTGCACCACGTCGCTGCCTGACCGGTCGCCGGTGTTGACCACGTCGACCTCCACGATCACCGGGTCGGCCACCTCAGTGTCACCTCCGCCCGTCACCCGGGGCTCGGACCAATCGAAGGAGGCGTACGACAGGCCGTGGCCTAGGGGCACAGCTGGCTCGATGGCCCGGGCGTCAAACCAGCGGTGGCCGATATACAGACCCTCGCCGTAGCGAACAACCCCATTCTCGCCGGGATAGTTCAGGTACGCGGGGTTGTGCTCGTAGCGAGCGGGAACGGTCATGGTCATACGCCCGCCGGGGTCGGCCTGGCCGAACAGCACGTCGGCCACCGCGTTCCCCATCTCCTGGCCGCCGAAGCCAGCCACCAGCACCCCGGCCACCTCATCAGCCCAGTCCAGGTTGCACGCTCCCCCGGTGTTCACCACCACCACGGTGTTCGGATTGGCCGCCGCCACCCGCCTGATCAGCTCGGGCTGGTCGCCGGGCAAATCGAAGGAGTCACGGTCGCGGCCCTCGGTCTCCCAGTCAGAGTTGGTGCCCACCACCACCACGGCGACATCAGCGGCGGTCGCCGCCTCCACTGCTTCGCCGATCAGATCCCGATCAACCTGCGACTTGAGGCCCACTCGGGCCCCACACAGCATGAAGCTGTCCCGGCTCGAGTACTCGATGACAATCGGGGTCTCGCGGGCCTCGGTGAGCTGCACCGGCGCGGTGATCACCTCCGAGCCCATCCCGAAGAAGTCATCGCCCTTGTCGTAATCGCCCTCGGTGGCATCCAACACCGTCTCGCCGTCGAGCAGAATCCGACAACGTCCGAGCTGGACGAGTCCCAGGGAGTATTCCCCGGTGGCTTCGGCCACTAGCACCCCCGAAGCCCGAACCGAAAATGCCTCCGGGTTCACCCCCGGTCCCGGTTCGCCGAAGAAGACCATCTCAGCCGAGGCCGACTCTCGGGTGTGTACCACCGGACCCGACCAGTCGTGGCCGTTGAAGTACTCCAGCCGGAGCTTGCCCTTCAACATCGGGGCTGACAGCGCGATCAGGGAGCGCTCGATGTCGCAGCCCTGGGCGTAGCGGATATCGAGATGGCCGTATTCGTCTCCTAGCGCATCCATCAGGCTCACGTTGCGATACGCCTGCACGGTGGCCGATCCGCCGCCCATGATTTGGGCCTTGCGAGCGTTGGGGCCAATCACCGCCAGCGTCCCCGACATGGACGAATCCAGGGGCAGCACCCCGCTGTTGGACACCAACACCGTCCCCGCCGCGGCCGCTTGTCGCACGAGCGCCCGATCCTCGGGACGGTCCAGCTCCCGCTCTTGGCCGGGCTGGCAATCGTCGTCTTCACCAAAGGCTCCGGTGCGCTCAAGCAGGCGCAGTACGTCGCCGGCAATGCGATCGAGATGGCCCTCCTCCATCTCACCCGCCGACAGCGCCTCGCCGATCGGGCCGCGGTTGTACCACTGGCCCGGCCCGGGCATCTCCAAGCTCAATCCGGCTCGGGCCGACGCTGCTGTAGACCGAGCTGCGAACCAGTCGGAGATCACGAACCCGTCAAAGCCCCACTCATCCCTCAGAACCTGGGTGAGCAGCCATTCGTTCTCTGAGCAGAAGATCCCGTTGAGCCGGTTGTAGGCGCTCATCACGCCCCAGGTGCCGCCCTCGGACACCGCGTACTCGAAGGGCACCAAATAAAGCTCCCGCAGGGTGCGCTCGTCGACCTGCGAGTCGATGGTGTTGCGCTCGAATTCGGAGTCGTTGGCCGCGAAGTGCTTGGGCGTGGTGGCCACTCCTCGGGACTGCACACCCCTTATGAAGGCTGCGGCTGTAAGCCCGGACAAGATCGGATCCTCGCTGTAGCACTCGAAGTTGCGTCCCCCCAGCGGATTGCGGTGCAGGTTGATGGTGGGGGCCAACAGCACCCGGCATCCCTTGGCCCGGGCCTCGTCACCCAAGAGCCCGCCCAGCCGTTCGACCAGTTCAGGATCCCATGTGGCCCCCAGCACCGCCCCGGCCGGAATACACGCCGTGGCGGTGCCGGTGCCCAGCAGCCCCCCGCCGCGCGAGCCATTGGGACCATCGGTGACGCCGATAGCGGGAATGCCCGCGGCCGGGAAGCTCTTCGTGGTCCAGATGGCCTCACCGGCCACCAGGTCAGCCTTCTCTTCGGTCGTCAGCGCGGCTAGTCGCGTCTCAATTGATTCCGACATGGCCTTAGGGTCTCACACCGGGTCGACTGCCTCGCAGTCCACGACGAACGAGGGCGGTGCCGGAGGGGAAGGCGACCACAATCACTATCGCGGAGGCCGCATAGATGGCGATGACCCAGATCCAGGCCCGCTGGAATCCACCCAGAGGGTCGCCGCTGGGCACCGAGTTGAACAGGGCAATCACCACGGCAATGCCCAGCGCAAAGCACACCTGCTGAACGGTGCGGGTAGTGGCGTTGGCGATGGCGAAGCGAGCCGGCGGCACGTCGCTCATCGCCGCGCTGACAAATGTGGCGATGGACAGCCCCACGCCGATGCCCAGGATCACATTGGCGGGCAGGAACACCGAGAAATAGGCCGATGACTCACCAGCGCCCACCAGCAGCAGCAGATACGACAGCCCGCACAGCACCACCCCTGAAGTGAGCAGCCATCGGTGTCCCCACCGATCAGCCAATCGCCCAATGGGAACGGACAACGCCGATGCGATGATCGGCCCCGGTGTGAGCCCGAGACCGGCCTCCAGCACGGTGAGCCCCCACAGGTCTTGGAGCAGCAGCGAGCTCATCAAGAAGCCCGGCACGAACCCCAGCGCGTACAGCCCGAACGAGGCGGTGGCCGCCCAGAATGACCGGTAGCTGAACAGGCTGAGGTCGAGTAGCGGATTGGAGTGCGACCGCGACCGCCAAATCACGAACGGCAACAGGACGACTCCCAGCAACGCGAAGACGATGATGCGGTAGTCGCCATAGCCCCAGCCCTCGCCCTGGACGATGGCCACCATGACCAGCGCCAAGGCCAGGGTGCCAATCGGCACCCCCACCACATCGAGGCGGCCCTCGGCTTCCTCGTCGCGCGACTCCCGCACCAAGCGGGTGGTGGCGGCGAATACCAGTGCGGCGATGGGCAAATTGACGTAGAAGATCCACCGCCAGCCCAGGCCCTCTATCAACAGCGCGCCGATGGAAGGCCCGAACGCCGCCCCCAACGCTCCCATCGCCCCCCACATCCCGATCGCCGCCGAGCGGCGGGAGACCGGGAACTCCGGCAGCACCATGGCCAACGACGACGGCATGATCAGCGACCCGCCCATGGCCTGCACCACCCGGGCGGCGATCAGAACCTCCACTCGGGGGGCCACCCCGCTGAACAGAGAGCCGACGGCGAAGATCACCAAGCCGAGATTGAACATCTTGCGCCGGCCCTGGCGGTCGGCCAGCCGCCCCGACAGCAGCAGGAACGACCCCACCGTGATGGAGTAGCCGCTCACGATCCATGACAGCGCGGCGTTGGAGGCATCCAGTGATCTCTGGATCGACGGGAAGGCCACATTGACGATGGAAACGTCCACCACCACCATGAACGCCGCCGCGGTGGCCGCCCCCAGCGCCAGCCAGGAGCGGCGCTCGACCGGCTCTACCACGGGGCGCCTTCCATCGGGGCCACGGTAGCGGTCTGCTGCAAGTTGGTCAGGACACCGGAATTATCGGGGTCGTCCCCTTTCGGTAAGCTGAGCAACGCCGTACACCAGGGGGACGAAATGACGACGTACGACACGATCATTGCCGGAGGAATGGTGGTCGATGGGACCAGGGCCCAGCGGCTCCGGGCCGATGTGGGCATCAAGGACGGGCAGATCGCCAAGATCGGCCGACTCCGGGCCTCCGATGCCGACGAGGTGCTGGACGCCGATGGGATGATCGTGGCTCCGGGCCACATCGACCTCCACACCCACTACGACGCCCAGCTCTTCTGGGATCCCTACTGCACGCTGTCGGGCTGGCACGGGGTGACCTCGATCGTCATCGGCAACTGCGGCTTTGGATTCGCACCGGTTGCCCCCGAGGATCGGGACCGGGCCATGCTGACCATGACCCGCACCGAGGCCATCCCCTTCGACGCCATGGCCGCGGGCATGCCCTGGGACTGGGTCACCTACCCCGAGTTCCTGGACGCGGTGGACCGCACCCCCAAGGCGGTCAACATGCGGTCGTTCTTCCCGCTGAATCCGGCGCTGAACTGGGTGTTGGGCTACGAGCGGGCCAAGGCCGGCGAGATGCCCACCGACGAGGAGCATGCCCAGCTAAAGGCGCTGCTGCACGAGGCCATGGACGTGGGGGCCGGCGGCTGGTCGGTACAGCGGCTGCGGGACTCCAACGTTCAGCGTGACCACGACGGCAACCCCATGAACACCGACGTGATGCCCAATGAGACGCTGTTCCAGCTGGCCGAAGTGCTGGCCGAGCGCAACCAGGGCTTCATCCAGGCAACATTCGCCCCCGACCCGGCCGATGAAACCCGAACCGAGCACCGCCGCACCTACGAGCGTCTGGCCGACATCAGCGGCCGGCCGGTGCTGTTCAACGTGATCACCCCCAACGCCCAACGGCCCGAGCAGCACCTCAAGCAGATCGAATGGGTGGAGAGCTGCCGCCTCCGGGGCCTGCCGATCTACGGCCAAGCGGTGACCACCGATGTCGGGCTGGCCTTCACCTTCGAGGAGTGGAACCTCTGGGACGACATGGAGGCCTGGAGGGAGGCCACGCTGGGCACCGTAGAGGAGCGCCTGGCCAAGCTGGCCGACCCTGCCCGCCGCCCTGCTCTGCGGGAATCCGAGTCGGTGGCGGTCACCTGCCCGATCGCCGACATCGTGTTGCTGGAAGCGTCCAGCCCGCAGTACCAGCGCTACGCCGAAACCCGGGTGGGCGACATCGCCGTCGATCTGGGAGTGCACCCGGTAGACGCCATGTTGGACATTGCGGTGGCAGACAATCTGGCGGCCACGTTCTACGCCAGCGGATCATTCAACAATCCGGACCACCTGGTCGACTTGCTGAACTACCAGTGGGCGCTACCGGGTGTATCCGATGGCGGGGCCCACACACGCTTCCTCACCGCGGGGCGGTGGCCCACGGAACTGCTCATCAACGGGGTGCGAGACCGGGAGATCATCTCGCTGGAGGACGCCCACTGGCGCATGGCCGGACTGCCCGCTCAGTGCGCCGGGTTCACCGACCGGGGAACCCTGACTCCGGGCCAGGCCGCCGATGTGATCGTCTACGACTTAGACAGCCTGGCCATCGGCCCGAGCGAGAAGGTCCACGACATGCCCGCCGGCGAGTGGCGCCGGGTGCAGCGGGCCTCGGGTTACCAATACGTGCTGGTCAACGGCGAAATCACCATCCAAGAGGACAAGGAAACCGGCACCTCCCCCGGTCGCCTCCTGCGGGAAGCGCTCTGACCAGAAGCCGGGTTGGGGACCCGTGGCCACTGTATCAATGCGTCTCTAAGACGGCAACGGGTTTGCGGCCAGGGTGGGGCAGTCTTTCCAGAGGAGGTCGAGGGCGTAGTACTCCCGGGCTGACGAAGAGAAGATGTGAACTACAAAGTCGCCGTAGTCCATCAGCACCCACTCGTGGTCGGTGAGGCCCTCGATGCAGATTGGCTTGGGACCCCCGCAGATGTCTACTGCCTCTTCGATCCGCTCGGTCAGTGCCCTAACCGCTCGAGTATTCGGCCCGCTGGTGATCACAAAGTGATCGGTGATGACCAGAACGTCGCCCACATCGATGATAACGGTGTCAAACCCGGGGCCCTCTTCTGCCGCGGCCGCTGCGGCCTTTACCCAATCCCACACGACCGTTGCGTCAGCGGTGCTGACGCTCATGAGGCGATCACGTCATCATCCGCGATTGTCGGGGGACGGGTATGGCGCTCATGCGGGCATCACGTTCTCACTCTAACCATCCCCGGTCATCAGTTGTGAGAAATCTGCTCCGAAGGTCACCGTGATGTCGACGGAGATATCGGGCAGTTCTTCGGCAATCACCGTGCCGGTTCCGAGAGCATCTCGAAATGCCTCAGCATGGGGGGCGAAACCAGTGTCGTGGTAGGCGACCCTGGTGGTCTCCCAGCCGAACTCCGCGGCGTTGCCAATTCGGGTGATGTGCGCTCCGGCCCGGCTGAGCTCTCGGGCCGCGGTCTTGGTGAGCTCAAGGTCGCCAACGCCGTTGAGCAGCCGAACCTTGGGCAGGCTCCCGTCCGCCGCCAAGATGGGAAATGGGATGACTTCGCTCACCAGATACGCGTTGTGTTCCGGCCTCAGGACCACCTCCCCGCCGTCGGTCACCCTCCCGCCCATCGTGGCTATGAGGAACTCCCCGGCAACCAGGCTTCGCACGAATCGGCCCATTCCCCGGTCGGTCTCTCCGGGAATCACATCCGGTTCAGTTGTCTCCGCCACCTGTCTCAACCAGGCGTTCCAGAACGACACGTGGCGAGACAGGCCGACAAGCGGCGACTCACCCGGGCTACGTCCGGCCAGATAGGGACCAACATCGGCCGCGGCTAGAAGAACCCCGGTCCCGAACAGGGTCTCCCCGTCGGGGCCAATCACAGGAACAGGGCTGACGACGGTAATCGGCTCCACCGCAGTCACCAACGCCGCCCAACCGTCATCACCCACCACCTGTGTCTCGCCCGGGCGGACACCCAACAGCTCGGCCACCGAATCGGCCACACCAATGCTGCCGGATTCGGCCCAGCGGTCGCTGAGCAGCCCGCTGGAGGTCCTTGCCTCCGATGCCATGATCAGGACTGCCCCCTCGACTCCGGGATCGGTCAGCACCAGCAGCGTGACCCCATGGAGGTGGTCGCCATTGGCATGAAGCAACAGCAAAGTGGGTGTCGGGTCTACGAATGCCTCATACCCGGGCGCGGCAGGATCGATCGGGTCGCCGACAACGGTGCCGTCGCTGCTGCCTGATATGGCCGACCACCCCAGCCAGACCAAAAGCGGTACCGCGGCGGCCAAAACCAACAGCAGCAGCGGCCAACCCCAACGCCACCAGCGGGGCAGGCTTCCCTTTGGCGCAGCGCCTTCCGCGCCTGGCGCGGAATCACCCATACAGACCCTTGTGGCGGCAGTAGGCCAGCGCGGCCGGGGGAACCAAGCCGTCTAGCGGCCGTCCGGCGTCAGCCCACTCCCGCACTTGCGTGCTGGACAAGTCGAGCAGCGGGCAGTCCACCACCCGATGGTCCACCGGAGGGCGCTGCCCTACCGCACCGGGGCGGTCCACCACCACCAATTCGGCCAATCCGGCAATCTCCTCAAAGCGGTGCCAGGTATCCAGGCCGCCGGCGGCATCGCTGCCCATGATTAGGAAGAGCGAGCTCTCGGGGTTGTCGGCCCTGTAAGCCGCCAAGGTGTCCACGGTGTAGGTGAGCCCACCTCGGTCGATCTCCACCGAGGAGGCCACCACCCCTTCGATCCCGTCCACGGCCGCTTGCACCATGGCCAGTCGATCCTGTGCGGGGCTGAGCGTTGGCCGATCCAGCTTCTGCCAGGGTTCGTTGGCCACCACCAATTCCACCCGGTCGAGATCCAACTCCGCCCGCACCCAGCCGGCCACTGCGAGGTGGCCGACGTGTACTGGGTCGAATGTGCCCCCGAAAATGCCGATGCGACTCACTGTCGGCAGTGTACGAAACAAAGTGCTGGCATCCTTGCCACCCGTGACGCGGCCGCCATTCAAGAAAATCGTGCGTGATTCAACGCAACCCAACGGTAATTTCGCGAGTCAATAGTGAAAGGCAACCGGGAACAAATCAGAGGGCGGATTGGTTGCAATTCACGAAGACAACAAGACAGGGACAAATGGACGATTCAACAGGCCAGTATCTCAACGCCATCGGCTTGGTGCCGCTCCTCACCAAAGAAGACGAAATCAAACTATCCCAGGCAATCGAGCGGGGGCGCGAGGCCCAAGCCCGACTAGACGCCGGAGAAAACAACCCCCGACTGCACGCCCAAGTGCGGGAAGCAGCCAGGGCCAAGGAGCGCTTCATTAGAGCCAATCTCCGCTTGGTCGTGAGCGTGGCCAAGAAATACCCCCTGCCCACCGGCATGGAACTGCTGGATCTGGTGCAGGAGGGCAATCTGGGTCTAGACCGAGCGGTGGAGAAGTTCGACTGGCGCAAGGGATTCAAGTTCTCCACGTACGCAACGTTCTGGATCCGCCAGTCCATCGGCCGGGCGCTTGACCAAAAGGCCAACCTGATCCGGCTTCCCGGTGAGCGGGCCGCCAGTCTGAGGGCTGCGGTTCGCCAAGCCACCGGGGGCGGCGAAGAGCTGGACTCCGAGCACGCCCTGCTGCACCGGCTCACCTCGCTCACATCGTTGAACACCACGGTGGGCGACGACAACAACAGCGAGCTGGTTGATCTTCAGCCCGATGGCGGTCCCGGCCCAGAAGATCTGGCTTTGGCCGCCGATCAGTCGGCCACGCTGGCCGGGTTGCTCAACGAACTGGACGATAGATCTCGGTTCGCAGTGGAAATGCGCTACGGGCTCATCGATGGGGAAAAGCACAGCTACCGGGAGATAGGCGAGGCGCTGGGGCTGACCTCGGAGGCCATTCGCCGCATCATCGGCCGATCGCTGGACTCGGTGCGGGCTCGGGCCGAACTGCTCGATATCGACGCCGCCTAGCCGCCCGCGATTAATTGGTTTTGCCCCGTAGTCGGCTACAGGCGACCATTTTGCTATGAGTTCGGCCCCAGTCGAAGCGGCCAGCACGCCTCCGGTTGCCTGGCATCCCGCGTCTTGGCATGACCGGCCCGCAGCCCAGCAACCGCAATGGCCCGACCAGGGCACGCTGGACCAGGTGATCAAGACTCTGGGCGAACTGCCCCCGCTGGTTTTTGCCGGGGAAGCCCGCCAGCTACAAGATCAGCTCGCGGAGGCCGCCGCAGGCCGGGCATTCGTTCTCCAGGCTGGTGACTGCGCCGAGTCCTTCGACGGTGTGACCGCCGACAGCATCCGAGACAAGCTCAAGGTCATCCTGCAAATGGCGGTGGTGCTGGCCTTCTCAGCCGGGGTGCCCACGGTGAAAATCGGCCGGATCGCCGGCCAATTCGCCAAACCCCGGTCATCGTCCACCGAGGTGGTCGACGATGTGGAACTCCCCTCCTTCCGAGGCCACATGGTCAACGACATCAGCTTCTCCGAGCACTCTCGCACCGCTGACGCCGAGCGCCTGGTTCGGGCCTACCACCAGTCGGCGTCCACCCTCAACCTGCTGCGGGCGTTCACCAAGGGGGGCTACGCCGATCTCCGGCAGGTCCACCTGTGGAATCAGGAATTCATCGCCGCCAGCCCAGAGGGACGGCGCTACGAGCGGGTGGCCGACGGCATCGAAGCCGCTCTGCGGTTCATGGCCGCCTGTGGAATCTCTACCGATGCCCCTGAGCTGCACCAGGTGGACTTCTTCACCAGCCACGAGGCTCTGGTACTCGACTACGAACAGGCCCTCACCCGCCAAGACTCCATTACCGGCCAGTGGTACGACTGCTCGGCCCACATGTTGTGGATCGGCGAGCGCACCCGCCAGCTCGACGGGGCCCACGTGGAGTTCATGCGGGGCATCAAGAACCCGTTGGGCTGCAAGCTAGGCCCAACCACCACCCCCTCAGATGTACTCGAGCTTTGTGAGATCCTCAATCCCGACCGAATTCCCGGCCGGCTCACCCTCATCAGTCGCATGGGCGCCGACAAGGTATCCGAGGCCCTGCCTCCCCTACTGACCGCGGTGCGCGACGCCAGCCATCCAGTGGTGTGGGAATGCGACCCCATGCATGGCAATACCTACACCACTGCCGGCGGTCGAAAGACCCGCCACTTCGAGGACGTGATGACCGAGATCGACCGCTATTTCACGACTCACGCCGAGGCTGGCACCTGGCCCGGAGGCATCCACGTGGAGATCACCGGCGACGACGTCACCGAATGCGTGGGCGGCGCCGAGGCCATTAGCGACGACGACTTGGAGCGCCGCTACGAGACCATGTGCGATCCCCGCCTCAACGGCGCCCAGAGCCTGGAACTGGCCTTCCGGGTAGCTGAGCGCCTCAGCTCCTGACGCTGCCACATTCCTGTTTTCGGATTATTCGGACCAAAACACTCGGAATTTGATTTCAGGTCGCTATCCTGATAAACAACTAATCGGATCAAAGTAGTCCGAATTAGTGGTTGCCTGAACCCCGCCACCTCCCCCAATTCCAAAGCCAAAGAGAGTCCGATGGTCACGGTCCAAATCGACAACACCGCGGTGATCGATCCCGCCCAGCAAGCCGACATCGACAAGTTCGAGCGGATGCTGGTCCGCTACAAGGCTGGTGAGATACCTGAGGACGTGATGCGGGTGTTCCGACTGAACAACGGCATCTATGGACAGCGCCAGGGGGGCACCAACCAGATGGTGCGGGTCAAGATCCCCGCCGGCATCGCCCACCCCGAGCACTTCGAGGCCCTGGCCCACATCGCCCGCACCTACTCGCGAGGCTGGGGCCACATCACGACCCGCCAGAACATCCAATTCCACTTTGTGCAGATCGACGACGTTCCCGACGTGATGCGCATCCTGGCCTCGGTAGGGCTCACCACCCGAGAGGCCTGCGGCGACACCGTCCGCAATGTGCAGGGTTGCCATCTGGCCGGTGCCTGCCCCCACGAGGTGCTGGACATCACCGCCTGGGCCCGGGCCACCGCACTGCACTTCTTGCGCCATCCCTACGCCCAGCGCCTGCCCCGCAAGTTCAAGATCAACTTCTCGGGCTGCGCCACCGACTGCGGCCAGGCCATGTTCAACGACGTGGGCATCATCGCCGCTACCCGGGAGGTGGACGGCGGGGTCGAGGCCGGATTCCGGGTGTTCGTGGCCGGCGGCCTCGGGGCCAACCCCCACCCGGCGCTGGCCCTGGAAGACTTCACCTCCCGAGAGGACCTGCTTCCCACCATCGAGGCCTGCCTTCGGGTGTTCGACCATGACGGCTACAGGGACAACAAGCTCCGGGCCCGTATGAAGTGGCTGGTGGAGAAGTTGGGCTTTGAGGAGCTCCAGCGCCGCATCTTCCGAGAGCGCAAGTTCTTGCTGGCCTCGTCCAGCTGGCCCGGCGGCATTCCCGATTTGGTGAAGATCCACGGCGACGCCCCCGCTGGGCGCCACGCCGAGGTCGAGGTCACGCCGGTTGGCCAAGGAGTGGCGGTGTCCATCGGCGGCCGGGCGCCGTACGAGCGGTGGGAGCAGGCCAATGTGGTGCGGGGCGCGGCCAAGGGCACGGTCTCGGCCTACGCCTGGGCCCGCTTGGGCGACATCACCGCCGACCAATTCGACGCCCTGGCTGACATCCAGCGCGAGCTGGGTGCGGAGTGCCGGGTCACCAACCGCCAGAACATCGTCTTCCGCGACCTGGGCGAGCACCAGCTGCCCCGGCTGTTCGAGGCCTTGTCGGCTATCGGCATGGCCGAGCCCGGCGCGGAGCTGCTTCGCGACGTGGTGGCCTGCCCCGGCGCCGACACCTGCAACCTGGCCGTCACCCAGTCCCGGGGCTTGGCCGACGCCATCGGCAACCGCTTGGACGAAGAAGGCCTCGCCGAGGTGGGCGGACTTCGGATCAACATCTCGGGCTGCACCAACTCGTGCGGCCAGCACCACGCTTCCGACATCGGCTTCTTCGGCGCAGAGCGCCGGGCCCACGGGCGGTCGGCACCGGGCTATCAGATGCTGCTCGGTGGCTATGTGGGCGACTCCCAGATCCACTTCGGGACCAAGGCCCTGCGTCTCCCGGCCCGAAATGCCCCCGAAGCGGTGGTGCGGGTGGTGCGCCAATTCACTGCGGAGCGGGAGGCCGGCGAGGAGTTCCGCCACTGGCTGGAGCGCAAGGGCGGATCGCGAGAAGTGGGCAAGACGCTGACCGACTTGGACGAGTTCCCCTTGCCCGACGATGGACCCGAGTTCTTTGTCGACTACGACGAGACCGGTCCCTACGAGGCGGTAATCGGCGACTCCGAGTGCGCAACCTGAGGCCCTCGGCAAGTTTCATACCGATCGGCAATTCCGAATGCGCAACCTGACCGTACCGTCGTTCACCGACGAAGAACTGGCCGCCCTCAACGAGGAGTTCGAGGATCTCCCCGCGGAGAAGGTCATCCAGTGGGGGGTGGACAACTTCTCACCCCACCTGGCCCTGGCCGCGTCGATGACCGACGCGGTGCTGATTGATTTGGCCGTAAAGGTGGACCCAGCCATCGAGGTGGTGTTCATCGACACCGGCTTCCACTTCCCCGAGACGCTGGAGACGGTGGAGCGGGTACGACGCCACTACGGCCTGAACCTGCGGTTGATGACCGTGGCCCGCCACGACCCAGAACTGTGGAACATGGATCCGGAGAACTGCTGCTCAGCGGTCAAAGCGGGCCAGCTCGACCGGGCCCTGGCCGGCAAAGAGGCGTGGATGAGTGGCCTGCGCCGAGTGGAGGCAGTCACCCGGGCATCAGCTCCCATCGTGGTGCGCGACCTGAGGGGTCTGGTGAAGCTGAATCCCATCGCCACCTGGACCGACGAGCAGGTGGCCGACTACATGGCCGAGCACCGGGTGCCGTTCAATCCCCTCTTGGAGCGGGGCTACCCCTCCATCGGCTGTATGCCCTGTACCAAGCCCGTGGCCCCCGGCAACGACCCCCGCTCCGGCCGCTGGGCTGGCACCGACAAGACCGAGTGCGGCCTCCACGACTAGGCGCTCTCAGCCTGTCGATCGAAGTCATCCTCTCGCCTGCCACCGCATAGGGTGGCCGCCATGTCTGCATTGGAGATGTCACCGACCACTGGTGTGGTGGTCACGGGAGGAGCGTCGGGGATTGGACGGGCTTGTGCTCGCGCCTTGGCCGAGGTGGGGCGACCGGTGTCGCTGTGGGACCTCAACGGCGAGGGCGCGGCGGAGGCAACGGCCTCGATTGCCGCCGATTGCGGGGTGGTGACCCACTCGGTCGGTCTGGACGTTACTGATCGCGCCAGCGTTGACGACGCGGTGGTCGCCGCCAGGGAAGCGCTGGGCACCATCGGCGGAGTGGTCCACGCCGCGGGGATCGTGTCCTCCATGGACATCGACCATCTCACCGAGGAGATCTGGGACTCGGTGATTGGAGTGAATCTGCGGGCCGAAGTGTTTGTGGTTCAGGCACTGCTGGGCGACCTGAGAAGCCATGAGGGGTCGGCCATTGTGGGCATCGGCTCCATCATGTCGGTGGTGGGCAATGCGTTGATCCCGTCGTACACCGCCTCCAAGCACGGCGTGGTGGGCATCACAAAGTCGCTGGCCAACCACCTCGGCCCCGACGGCATCCGGGTGAACGCCGTGTGCCCCGGCTACATCGAGACGCCGATGACGGCCGCGATGATGGACGACCCCCCGACCAAGGCTGCCTGTGTGGAGAAGTCCCCGCTCGGCCGGGTGGGCGCCCCCGCTGACATCGCAAAGGCCGTCCGCTTTCTCATGTCTGACGAGGCCGGCTTCGTGACCGGAACCACCCTCATCGTCGACGGCGGCGTCACCAGCCACGACTAGGGCGGCGTTCCGAAGTGGAAGGGGCAGTGCTGTCATCGGCTTCCGGGCCCACTGACATTCCCCTGCTCGACGAGACCATTCCGGAGAATCTGGCCCGGACAGTGGCCGCTTATAGCGGTCGGGACGCACTGGTATCTGCCGAGCAAGGGCTCCGCTACACCTACGGGGAGTTTGCGGACGCGGTCGAGGATGTGGCCGCGGGGCTTATCGCGCTGAATGTGCAGGTGGGCGATCGGGTGGGGATTTGGAGTCCAAACTGTGCCGAGTGGGTATTGGTGCAGTACGCCACGGCCCGAATAGGCGCGATCTTGGTCACCATCAACCCGGCCTACCGAAAAGCCGAGTTGGAGTACGTGCTCAACCAGTCGGGCATCAGCGTGCTGGTGGCCGCGGAGTCGTTCTCCCACAGCGACTACCGGGGCATGGTCGAGGAGGTGTGGGACCGGGTGCCGGCCCGGCAGGCGGTGTACCTCCAGACTTCGGATTGGGATGAGCTTCTGGCCGGTGGGGCCGCGGTTTCTTCTGATCGGCTGGTGAAGCGAGCCGAGGGACTGCGACCGGATGATCCGATCAATATCCAGTACACCAGCGGGACCACCGGATTCCCCAAGGGGGCCACGCTCAGCCACCGCAACATATTGAACAACGGCTTTTTTGTGGGTGAGGCCTGCGGCTACACCCCCGACGACCGGGTGTGCATTCCGGTGCCGTTCTACCACTGCTTCGGCATGGTGCTGGGCAATCTGGCCTGCACCACCCACGGTGCGGCCATGGTGGTCCCCTCCGCGGGATTCGACGCCGCGGCCGCTCTGCGGACTTGCGAGCAGGAACGTTGCACCAGCTTGTACGGGGTGCCGACCATGTTCATCGCTGAGCTGGGCGAGCCCGATCTCGACGATTACGACCTGTCGTCGCTGCGCACCGGGATCATGGCCGGCTCGCCGTGTCCGGTGGAGGTGATGAAGCAGGTGGTGGACCGAATGAACATGAACCAGGTGACCATTGCCTACGGCATGACCGAAACCTCCCCGGTGTCCACCCAGACCTCCGCTAACGACTCGCTCGACAAGCGAGTAGCCACCGTGGGCCGGACCCATCCCCACGTGGAAGTCCGCATTGCCGATCCTGAGTCCGGCGACACTGTTCCCCGGGGCCAAGCCGGAGAGCTCATGACCCGGGGCTACTCGGTGATGCTGGGCTATTGGGACGACGATGCCCGCACCGCCGAGGCCATCGACGACGAAGGCTGGATGCATACCGGCGACCTCGCCACCATGGACGACGACGGCTACATCAATATCGTCGGGCGCATCAAAGACATGATCATCCGGGGCGGCGAGAACGTCTACCCCCGCGAAATCGAGGAGTACCTCTACCGCCATCCCGACGTAGTAGAGGTGCAGGTGATCGGGGTGCCCGATGCCCGTTACGGCGAGGAGATCATGGCCTGGGTGCAGCTGCGGGACGGGGCTGCGCTTGACGCCGACGACATCAAGGAGTTCTGCCGGGGCCAAATCGCCCACTACAAGATCCCCCGCTACATCAAGTTCACTGACGAGTTCCCCATGACCATCACCGGCAAGATCCAGAAGTACCTGATGCGGGAGCAGTCGATTCAAGAACTCGGTTTGGGCGAAACAGCCCAAGAGCGACACGCTTGAATGGGTAGTCAAGCGAGGAAGCACAACATGGAGCACACCGGCCATCTGCCGCGACCGGACTGGGTACAGCGGATCAACCTATTTGGCACCGCGGTGGGCGATCCGGCCCGCATGGTGAGTCTGGACGCCGACGAGATGCTGGCGGTGGCTGCCGAGTCGGTGGGGCTCTCAGACTTCGGCGACGAACCGGGCTGGGAGGCCGGCTATCGGGCTTTGTGCGATGCAATGAATGAGGAGGCCCAGCTGAATGTGGTCGGGCGGCTGAGCGTCCGGGGGGAGATCATTCGCAACCTGCAAAACCGGCTGCGGATGGTGGACTATTGGCGGGCCAATCCCGATGCCCTTGCTGCTGAGGTCACCGCTCCGGTGTTTGTTTCCGGGCCGCCTCGCACCGGGACCACCATCTTGTTGGAGCTGCTAGCACTGGACCCCAATTTGCGGGGGGTGCGAGGATTCGAGGCCCACTTCCCGCTGGGCACTCTGCCAGGGACGGGGGCTGACGCTCTGGCGTGCAGCGAGCCTGAGCAGGAGTTTTGGGCCGACATCCAGCCCGAGTTCATGACGATGCACGAGCTGCGCAGCGACCTGCCTGTGGAGTGCATCCACTTCTGCCAGCCCGAGTTCCGCAGCTGGCACTGGCCGATGATGCACTCCATTGGCGATCTGGCCGCTCGGGGGGCGGATCTTGACTTCGGGGCGGTGTACCGCTGGCACAAGAACTTCCTGCGGACCTTGCAGCACATCGATGGCGATCCGGCCCAGTTCCTTTTGAAGTCGCCCGCCCACATGGGAACGCTTCCGGACCTGTTTGCCGCCTACCCCGATGCCCGGGTCATCCTCACCCATCGCGATCCGATCAGGTTCTTGGGCTCGGTGGCCAACCTCACCACCACACTCCACTGGATGCGAAGCGATTCGGTTACCCCGAGTGAGAATGGTCCGGTAATGCTGTTCATCTACCAGATGATGATGGACATGGTTATGGGCCAGCGGGCATCCGGAGAGGTCCCCGACCACCAGATTGCCGATCTCTTGTTCCGGGATCTGGTGAGTGACCCAGTGCCGGCGGTGCGGGCCGTGTACGACCACCTGGGCCTGGAGTTCTCCGACGAGCTGGCCACGGCTATCCCTGCCTACCTGGCCGACAAGCCCAAGGATAAGTTCGGCAAGCACGTGTACGACCCAGCCTCCCTCGGCCTCGACGAATCTGTTGTCCGCGATCAGTTCACCGACTACATCGCCCACCACAACATCCCCCTCGAAGACTGAGCCATGAGCGAGGACACGAATCCGCTGGTCAGGTCAATCCTGCATGTGCAGGTGGCGATCCCGGTGGGCGGGGAAGATGCGGCGCGGGAGTTCTATGGGGGGCTACTGGGGCTGACCGAGGTACCGAAGCCGCCCGAGCTGGCCAAGCGGGGCGGTTGCTGGTTCGATCTGCCGGAGGGGACGTGCGGGCAACTGCACTTGGGAGCCGACCCAGACTTCCGACCAGCCCGAAAGGCGCACGTGGCTTTCCAAGCCACCGATCTGGCTGAATTGGCCGACGCCGCCCGATCTCAGGAATATGAAGTGGTCAACGACGCAGCCGATGGTACTGAGCGTGTCTACGTTTACGACCCATTTGGCAACCGCCTAGAGTTTTGCGCCCATGATTGACGCGGCGCCGCTGGACGATCCCGACACGTTTGTGGCCGGGCTGCCGCTGGAGTTGCTGGCCCAGCTTCGGGAAGAGGAACCAGTGCACTGGGTCGCCCACCGGCGGGGCGGAGGGCGCTATGTGGTCACCAGCTACCGGTATGTGCGGGAGTTCAACCGGGACTGGCGGCAGTTCTCCTCCTCCCAGCTGGCCGTTTCCGGGGGCGAGGGCGAGCACCGCGGCCAAGGGGCCATCACCTTGCTGGAGTTCGACCCGCCGGACCACACCGCGCTGCGTCTGTTGGTGAACCGGGGATTCACTCCCCGTGCCATCCGCCGACTGGAGGAGAGCGCCCACCGCATCGCCGGAGAGCTGGTCGACAAATTCATCGTCGAGGGTGGGGGCGACGCCGCCGAGTTGCTGGCCGCCCAACTGCCCCTCCAGGTGACGGGTGAGATGCTGGGCATCCCGGTGTCCGACCGGAACGACATCTTGACCTGGACCAACACCGCCATCGGGGCTTTCGACCCCGAGATGTGCCCAACGATGGACGATGCCCGAGCCGCCATGACCAACTTCGCCGAATACGGCCAAGCCCACATCGCCCGACGGAAGGCCGAGCCCGGCGACGACGTGTTCAGCAGCCTCGTCCACGCCGAATACGAGGGGCGTCGGCTCACCGATGAGGAATTGGGCGGATGGTGGCAGCTGTTGGTCACTGGCAGTACCGAGACCACCCGCAACCTGCTGAGCAGCGGGCTGATGCTGCTGTTGGACCATCCCGACCAGGCCGCTGCTTTAGCCGCCGATGAGTCGCTGCTCGACGGAGCCATCGACGAGATGCTGCGGCTGGTGACCCCAGTCATGCACCACCAGCGGCGGGTGACCACCCCGATGGAGCACGAAAGCGGGGTCAGCTTCGAGCCCGGGCAGATCGTTGATCTGTGGATGACTTCCGCCAACCGCGACCCAGAGATGTTCGACCATCCCGACGTCTTCGACATCCGCAGAGACGCCAGCGACCACCTGTCGCTCGGTTCCGGCGGTCCCCACTATTGCCTTGGCGCCAACCTGGCCAAGACCGAGGCTCGGGCCTACTTCTCGGCCCTGGTCCCCCATCTAGAACGCATGGAGCGGACCGGTCCTGAGTCAAGGCTTCGCACCACCCACTTCAACAGCCTCAAGCATTTGCCGGTGGTAGTGAAATAGTTCACGCACCTTGGGGGTTGCAGAACTTGAGGCTGTCGACTCGTGTTGTCGGCTATGAGAAGATGGTCCAAGAGGAGGCCCCATGAGGTTGCAGCTGGCATTGAACGTGTCCGATCTAGAAGAGGCGGTGGACTTCTACTCCCGCCTCTTCGGCGTGGAGCCGGCCCGGCGGCGACCGGGATATGCCAACTTCGCCATCGATGAACCGCCGCTCAAGCTGGTTTTGTTCGAGACCGGCCACGGGACAACGGAGGAAGAAGGATGCTGCAACGGCGTCGGGGGCACCATCAACCACCTGGGGGTGGAGGTCGAGACCACCGAGGAGGTGCTCGAGGCCGAACGCCGCATCAGCGAGTCGGGTTTAGCCACCTCCGGGGTGGACGACACCCAGTGCTGCTTCGCTGAGAAGACCGAGACCTGGATTACCGGCCCCGACGGCACCGCCTGGGAGTGGTATGTCCGCACCGGCGACAGCGAAGTCCTCGAAAACGTGGTGCTCACCACCCGCAGCTGAGCCCCGCCTCCTGCCTGGGGCCCATCACGAGAGCTAGGTTACCGATACTGGCTTGATATCTGAATTAGTTCAGATATTCTGAGTCAATGCAGGTTATCGAGCGCACCTTCTCCGAGTTCCTCCGACAGCCCAAGGAGGTAGTTGCCGATCTCGCGGACCACGATGTAGTGCTGCGACGTCGCAATGCCCCCGACCTCTACCTCAGTCTCGCCGCTAGCGACATCAGCCGGGCCAAGACCATCGAGTGTCTGGCCCGCCTTCTCTGCAAGATTTCGGCTGACTCCCCCGAGGCAATAGATGACGCCATTGAGGCCGCCTTCCCCTGGGTCGAATTTCTCTCACCCGAAGAGCGTCGGGAGTTTGCCGAGGATCTGACTCGTACCATTCTGGCCTGTGCCAGCATCGAGAGCTTTGAACCAGTCGAACAGACACTGCTCGAATGGCAAAACACCGCCGAGATTCTCAGCGACCCCGAACTCACTGCCTTGCTCACCACCCCCATCACCGTTACCCACGGCGGACGTGTCCTTCCTCCCCCAGCCGTCGACTGATGCCCCGACGCCGGGACCGAGTCGCTCCCCCGCCGCGCAAAGGCGGATGGGACTGCCGATACGCGTCCAATGCCGCCGCCAACTCGTGGGAGCAGTTCGGTGCCTCTGTCCCCAACAACATCCGATCAGCATGGGAGCTCATCACGGCAGACCCACGGAATCGGAGCAAGCGTCAACATCCTCTGCGAGGTCGCTTTGCCACTGCCACCGTCAACGGCATCCAGCTTCCCCAGTGGCAATACGAAGTCACCGGCGGTGGCCGTATCTGGTACTGCATCGACGACGACAAGAAAACCATCTGGGTAACCGCCGTCCACCCCGGCCACCCCAAAGCCACCGAGTGACGGTCGCAGCCAATTGCAACCCGTCGAACCTTGTAAAGAAAGACCTCCCTTTCACCCACTCAGGCATGGGCTTGGCCCCCATCAGATATGTGCCCCAATGATCCCGATGAAGGAGTCCCTGTTGTCTCAACTAGCGAGCTTCCAATTCAGCAATTTGCTCGATACGCGCTTGATGTCGTCCCCCGTCAAATGGTGTCTCCAGCCAGAGCTCCATGATTTCGACTGCAAGTTCTGGGGCGACGATCCGCGCGCCAATAGCCAGGACGTTTGCATCGTTGTGTGAGCGCGACAACCTCGCCGTAGCCAAGCAGTTGCATAGAGCCGCACGAATGGAGGGGATCTTGTTGGCTGCTATCTGTTCACCTTGTCCAGAGCCGCCGAGCACAATTCCCCGGTCAGCCCGTCCTGCCGCTACGTCCCGCGCCACACTCGCGCAGATTCCCGGATAGTCGACCGGCTGGGTATCTGCCGTACCACGATCAACAACTTCGTTACCGCGACGCTGAAGCGCTGCGATCAGAGTCTCCTTGAGCTGAAAGCCAGCGTGATCAGCACCTATTGAGATCCTCATGTCATTGAGACGCTATCCCGAGTAATACGGCCTCGAGAGTCTTCTGGGATCTTGAGGTAGCTATGACTCATTTGGAGTTACAGCCATTGCCGATTCGCTCCGAGTTCTAAGGCACGGCCCCGCGGCGCGAGGCGAGGATGATTCCAGACGCCACATCCAACTCCACTGCGGCGAGACGCGAGTCGGTCGTCAGTACCTTGCGCACCTTTTCTACCGTCGAGCGATCCTTCTCAGAGCCATAGCGCGAGAGGTCCATGTCATCGACGAGCAGAAGGCCTTGGGGCGCGAGCGCGGCAATAGTGAGTTCGAGGCCAGTCCATTTGCCCGCCTCGGCATCAGCGAAGACCAGATCGAACCGACCCAGTGCTGGAAGCAAAGCCCCAATATCGCCCTCAACTATCGACACATGGGCAGGGAGATCGACCTCCGTAAGGAACGAGACCCGCTCAGCATCCCGCTCCAAGGTCAAGACTTCGACATCTGTTCGTGAGCCGAGCCCGTTCAGGATCCACGCCAAGCCCACACCAAACCCCGTCCCAAGTTCGAGAATTCGACCACCAAGCCTCGTCGTTGCCGCGAGAACCGCAAGCATCTCCCCTACACCTCGTTCACATGAGTGCTCGAAGCCATGCTCGGCAGCCCGGTTCTCGGCTGCCAAGACAGACGAAGGCACCGGCTTCACTTGCTTATCCTGCGCTTTCACAAGGTCAGCCAGCGTGGGTATGTCGAATTGAAGGCATGGTGGTCGCAACTCAGAGATGGCTTACTGCCCTACAAGAACCGACAGCTTGATTCGTGCCCAGATGCCTGCAGCCAATTGGGCCGGGATCAACGCCAACGCTGGAAAGCAGCCGCCTTTGCTGGTCGCGGCCTGGGGCTTGTCCTTCGCTGCGGACCTCGCAGGCGTGTCCTTGGTCACGAACCCGATGAGCTTGTCGTTGGCCGGTGGATATCTTGTGGCCTCGGCGATGTAGGCGTCGATCTCATGCAAGTCGCCAGGGTCACAGCGCACCATTAGCTCTAGGTTGTCGGATAGGCCTTTATCCGTGAGGTTTGCCGAGCCGACCAAGGCAGCCACCGCCTTATTCCTGCCGCTTTGGAGAACAACCACCGCCTTCCCGTGAGCAATCTTCTTGACTGGCTTCTGGCGAAACCAGTTATGCACCTTCACATTGCTCTGGCGCAGGAACGCAGCGGCGACCCTTCGGTCGTCATCGGTCGCGACTGCGAATGATTGTTCGGTCATATCACCGATGACGATGGTGACCCGCTGGCCGCTGTCGACCTGCCTGGCCAACCATACCAGTCCCTTGACGGAGGCGGACCCCGTGCAGACCACTACGTCGGCACTGCGGTGCTCGTCTAGAAATGCCTTAATCTTGCGAGCAGGTTGGGATGGTCCTCGGTCATTCACCGTGCCGCAGACTAGGTACCAACAGCCATCCGCGCCACAGCGGATCAGAGCTGAAGCCAGCGCAGCCCCTGACTCGACCGCTGCTCCATTGCAACATGTTGAGGGATGGTGTAGTCGGTCAAGGACAAACTGTCACTAGTCGTGAGTAGTGTGCTCAGCATGGCAAAAGAGGTCGTGACCAGGGATTTCGAGGTCACTGCGACGATACCTGTGGTTGATCCGGCGGACATGTCGGGTGAAGAGCGACGGGCCGCACTGGCATCTGTACGCCGTGTTGAGGCTCGGCTGGCCGGATGGAAGACACGGCTCATTGGAGCCGAGCGCGATCAGCATGGCGTGGGCGCAGCCGAGATGGCTGTTCGAGAGGAGCTTCAGGCTTCCAAGCGGGAAGCCAAGCGGGACGTGGAAACCGCAACCAGCTTGTCTGGGCTGACCGAAACCTGGAGGGCTCTCGAAGCTGGAGAAATCCCCCAGAAGCATGCCTGGCTGATCGCCAAGGCTTCATCAGAGGGGCCGATTGATGAAACCGCCTTGACCGAGGCAGCCAAGCATCAGCCCTACGACCAGTTTGCCCGCACACTCCGCCAGCAGCAACGGGAACTCGCAGAGGATGACGGCCAATCGATTCTGGACCGTCAATGTGAGAAACGCAGGGCGAAGATGTTCGAGAGCCGGGAAGACGGCATGTTCGTGGTGTCAGGTGAATTCGACCCAATCACCGGCAACCGGATCGCCCTGGCCATTTCCGACAAGGAGCGAGAACTGTGGCGAAAGGAAGACCCGAAGAATCGCCGTACGCCGCAGCAGCGGATGGCCGACGCGCTGGCTGAGTTGATTCTCGAGCCAAAGTCAGGCCAGCCGCCTCGAACCGCATTGCTGGTGATCGCCGACTACGACGCCGTTCACCAGGAGTTGGTCAATGCCCGGCTTTGCGATGGCACGCCCATTCCGTTGGGCGAATTGCGTCGGTTGGCCTGTGATGCCGACATCCTGCCCGCCGTGTTCGGAGCTAAGACCCAGAAACTTTGGCTGGGTCGAAAACGGCGGATAGCCACTGAGGCCCAGCGGGCCGCTTTGGCACTTCGAGACAAAGGCTGCATCGGCTGCGATGCCATCCCCGCCTGGTGCCAAGCGCACCACATCCAGCCCTGGTCCTGGGGAGGGCCGACCAACCTGGACAACTTGGTCTTGGTCTGCGCGAGGTGCCATCACCGCATCCATGACGACGGTTGGGAGGTAGCCAAATGTTCCACCACCGGGCGACATGACCTGCGACCCCCGCCCGAGCCGTTCCCCGAATACGGCACTGCCATCGACCGACCACCTCAGCGAAACCCGGTGCTCTTGAGCTGAGGATCACCCACTGGGCAAGCGGCAATGCCCACAGTTGGCAGTTGTTGTCCCGACATCCGGCAATCAATTGCCGCCAAACCGGACTCGAACTTTGACAATCGAATGTGACAAACCGCCTCTACATCCAAGGGGTGGACCTGCGTGGATCGGCCCTGCGAATGAAACCAACCTAGGGGTTTGTAAGTTGGTTGATGATGGTCAAGAAAGTCTCGGATGGCAGGGCGCCAGTGTTGTGGTGCCGCTGGCCTTGTAGCCGAGGGGGGCGCCAACTTGGCCGGATCGGACTGATTTTGGTTGTTGGTTCCGCAATCGCCGTCGTTCTTGCTGGGTGTGGGAGGTCATCTGACCAGGAAGCCAGCATCTCTGCTGCGATTGCTGGTGAATCGGGGATAGACGCCACAGAAGGCGAAGGGGTCCGCTTCACAGATGTGGCCACCGGTGGGAATCACAGGTGGAATTTCTCATGCGGGCTGCGCGCCGATGGGACTGCTCAATGTTGGGGCAAACGCTCCAACGAGGGGATAGAAGCGCCTGAAGGGGAGTTCACGGCATTGACTGCCGGTTACCAACACATCTGCGGGCTGTACACCGACGGAACCGTCGATTGCTGGGGCTACACGGCGGGTGCCCCAGAAGGCCACTTCACCACCATCTCAGCGGGTGGAGACCATTCATGCGGCTTGTACATCGACGGAACCGCCATTTGCTGGGGCAAAAGTTGGGCGGGGCAAGCCGATGCCCCAGGTGGCCAATTCACCGCCATCTCAGCGGGCTCAGCTCATTCGTGTGGGCTTAGGGCTGACAAGACCATCGAATGCTGGGGGTTTACCGACGGTGGACGGATTGATGCCCCCGATGGGGAGTTCACCGCGGTCTCAGCTGGTGGAGTCAATTCCTGCGGGCTCAATGCTGACGGGACTATCCAATGCTGGGGCAGCGACAATGCTCCTGGAGGTCAGTTCACTGCCATTTCCGCCGGTGAGAGGCATTCATGCGGGCTCAGAACCGATAGGACCATCCACTGCTGGGGCAACAACGACTTCGGCCAATCGAATTCCCCAAAGGGCCAGTACACCGTCGTCTCAGCCGACTGGATGCATTCATGCGGGGTCCGTACCAACGGGAGTATCGAATGCTGGGGAGACAACCGGAACGGCCAATTGGATGTGCCTACGGGCTAAGAATCGGACGGGCTTGTGACCTCAGCGGTTCGAGCTCAGACCAGGTTTTCGACGAAGCCTTCGAGTTGGCGGAGGTTGCGGACTTCGAAGACGCCGTCGCAGTGGACGCCGTATTCGGAGACGATGGAGTCGCCGGTGTCCCAGTAGGCGCCGGGTTCGGGGTTGAGCCAGAACACCTTGCGGGCCCGGTGCTCGATCTCTTTGAGGATCCAGGCCTGGGAGGCGTGGTAGTTGTTGCGGGCGTCGCCCAGGATCATCACCGTGGTCTTGGGGCCGACGTCTTTGCCGTAGCGCTCCCAGAACACCTCGAATGCGTGGCCGTAGTCGGAGTGGCCGTCCACCCACACCACGTCGGCCTCGGCGTTCACCCGGTGGACGGCCTCGCCAATGTCGTCCACCCCCTCGAAGAAGCTGGTCACCTCGTCGAGGCCGTCGATGAACACGAATGAGCGCACCTTGGAGAACTGGTTGCTGATGGCGTACACCAGATGCAGGGTGAACCGGGCGAAGGCGGCCACCGACCCGCTCACATCGGCCACCACCATGATCTCGGGCTTGGCCGGGCGGGGATAGCGGAACTTGGGCTCAGCGGGCACTCCCCCGTAGGACAGGGAGTGGCGCATGGTGTTGCGGAAGTCCAGCGGGCCTTTGCGGCCGTGGCGGCGCTTGCGGGCCAGGCGCACGGCCAGCTTTCGGGTGAGCGGGTAGATGGCCCGGCGCAGGGCCATCATCTCCTCCCGGCTGGCGTGCATGAAATCCACGTCTTCAGGGAGGGGCTTGCGGAGCGTCTTGGCCATGGCCTCCACTCCCCTATCGGCTACCAGCCGGCGACGGATTTCGGCTTCCACCTCCTTGCGAAGCTGGTCGATGCGAGCCTCGAACTCGTCTCGTTCCAGCCGTTCCTCCAGAGGGGTGAGATCGCCGGGGGCGTCCTGGCGGGCTTGGCCCATCAGCCGTTCCAGCACCCCGTCGAGGTCGAGGTTTCGCAGCGTGCGATACAGGTAGTAGGTGCCGCCCACCGGCCGGCCGGGCTCCATGCCGGCATAGCGCTGCACCGCCTGGCGGGCGATCGCTCGCATCAGGGCGTCGTCGCCCCGCATGAGCGCCTGGAACAGCATCTCGGCTAGCTGCTCGGCCGACATGGCCTCGCCGCCTCCCCCGCCCTGGCGGCGCTGCTGGCCGTCCAAACCGTCGACGAAGTCGGAGAGGTCCATGCCCTCGGGCCATTCGCCATCCACCAGGTCGTACTCGGCCCCCCGCAGAGAGAAATACACCTCGAAGACCGTCTCAAAGGCCCGCCAGTGGGCGTGGTTCTTCACCAGGGTGGCAGCCAGGGCGTACTTGAACGCATCCCGGTCCTCGATGGGGATGTGCTGGATGGCCTCCATGGCATCCAGGTTCTCGGTGAGGCTCACCGGCAGGCCCGCGGCCCGCAACTCGGAGATGAACCCGGCCAGCAACGCCAGCAATGGCGAGGTGGCCGGCTCGACTTTCATGGCAGCCTCAGCGCAACACGACTAAGGAGTTGCGGCCGGGACGGCAAATTCCTCGTCGGAGGAAGCAAACTCCTTGAGCGCTTTTTCGATGTCACTGCGGTACTTGAGCAGGATGTTCACCGTCTCAGCCGCGGTGTCGGCGTCGATATGCTCCACCCCCAGCAGCACCAGGGTGCGGGCCCAGTCGAGCGTCTCCGACACCGACGGGGCCTTCTTCAGCTCGATCTGGCGAACCGAGCGCACGATGCGGGCCACCTGGTCGGCCAGGCTCTCACCCACGCCGGGCACCTTGGCCAGCACGATCTCCTTCTCCCGGTCGAGATCGGGATAGTCGATGTGCAAGAACAGGCACCGCCGCTTGAGGGCTTCAGACAGCTCCCGGGTGTTGTTGGAGGTGAGGAACACCAGAGGGATCTGGCTGGCGGCCACCGTGCCCAACTCGGGGATGGACACCTGGTAGTCGGACAGGATCTCCAGCAGAAGCGCCTCGGTCTCGATCTCCACCCGATCGACCTCGTCGATTAGCAGCACCACGGGCTCGGCGGCGCGAATGGCCTCGAGCAGCGGCCGGGTGAGCAGGAATTCCTCGGAAAACAGGTCATCCTCGATCTGCTGCCACATGCCGTCGCCCTCGGGGTCTTCTCCCTGGCGCTCGGCTTGAATGCGCAGCAGCTGCTTCTTGTAGTTCCACTCGTACAGCGCCTTGGACTCGTCGAGGCCCTCGTAGCACTGGAGTCGGATGAGACGGGCACCGGTGGCCTCGGCCACGCTCTTGGCCAACTGGGTCTTGCCCGTGCCCGCCGGACCCTCCACCAGAACCGGTTTCTGTAGCCGCTCGGCCAGATAGACCACCCCGGCGATGCCCTCATCGGCCAGATAATGCACACTGCTCAGGCCCTTGCGCACCGAGTCGACGTCGGCAAAGGAGAAGCTCATGGCTGAAGGCTACGCCCAGCCTGTTCCGGCCCCGAAATCACGGCTTATCAGTGAGCGGCTAGCCGCGTATTTGGCCCTCGCCCCGGACCACGTACTTGGTTGTGGTGAGCTGGCGCAGGCCCATCGGGCCCCGAGCGTGCAGCTTCTGGGTGCTGATGCCGATCTCGGCGCCGAAACCGAACTCCTCGCCGTCCACAAACCGGGTGGAGGCATTGACCAGCACGGCGGCGGCGTCTACCTCGGTGCAGAATCGATCGGCAGCCTCCAGATCTGCGGTGATGATGGCCTCGCTGTGGCCGCTACCGGTGTCATTCACGTGGACGATGGCCTCATCCAGACTGTCGACCACCTTCACCGACAGTTTCAGATCTAGGAACTCGGTGAAGTAGTCGGCTTCGGTGGCCTCGCCGATGCGGTCTGGCCCCAAGATCGCCCGAGCCGCCTCGTCGCCCACCAGCTCCACACCAGCCAGGTCGTCGGCCAGAGGGGGCAGCAGATCGGCGGCCACCGACCGGTGCACCACCAGAGACTCGGCCGCATTGCACACCGACGGGCGCTGGGTTTTGGCGTTCACCACGATGCGACGAGCCATGTCCAGATCGGCCGAGGCGTCGACGTACACATGGCAGTTGCCGTCGCCGTCGATCACATAGGGCACGGTGGCGTTCTCCAGGATGGAAGCAATGAGCCCGGGGCCGCCTCGGGGAATGAGGCAATCGATGGAGTCCCTTAGCTGCATGAACTCGGCGGCCGCCTCATGGCTGGGGTCGGAAACCAGCACCAGGGCGTCGCTGGGCAGACCGGCCTTCTCGTAGGCGTCCCGCATCACCCCGGCGATGGCCAGGTTGGAGCCCAACGCGCTGGACGAGCCCCGCAAGAAGGCGGCGTTTCCCGACTTGAGGCACAATCCGGCAGCGTCGCTGGTCACGTTGGGGCGGCTCTCGTACACGATGGCCACCACGCCCAGCGGGACCCTGACCTGGCTGATCCGCAGGCCGGTCGGCACCACCCAGCCGCTAACGATCTCCCCCACCGGGTCGGCCAGCCCGGCCACTTTGCGCAAACCCCCGGCCATTCCCTCCAATCGGGAGTCGGTGAGCGTGAGTCGATCGACCAGGGTGGCGCTCATTCCCGAATCGGTGGCGGCATCCACATCGGCCCGGTTGGCCTCCAGTAGATCGTCGCGGGCCTGCTCAAGCTGGTCGGCAGCCAGCAATAGCGCGTGGTTCTTGGTCTCAGTGTCGGCAGTGGCCAGAACACGAGCCGCGGCCTTGGCCCGGCCAGCCAGCTCGGCCATTGAGGTATCTGCGCTCACGGCGCGAGCGTACCCGACTGCACCCATTGCTCCGGTAGCGTGTTTTGGCATTCCACCGGTTGAACAGCGATTCGAACGCCCCGACGACTCCCCGCGCCCCAGCGGCAAGGGGGCGGTTCTGGTGGGCGCGGGGATCTTCTTGTCCCGCGTCTCCGGCATCGGCCGGGAGGTGGCGGTGGCCGCGTTCATCGGCGCGGGCCGCATCGGCGACGCCTACCGGGCTGCTTTGACCATTCCCCGTCTGCTGCAAAACCTGCTGGGCGAGGGGGTGCTGTCGGCCTCGTTCATTCCCATCTATTCGCAACTGGTTGAACAGGGACGACGCAAGGACGCCGGCCGACTAGCCGGCGCAGTCTTTGGACTCTTGTCCGTGGTCACCGGGCTATTGGTGCTGGCCGGCTGGCTACTGGCCGAGCCGATCGTGTCTCTCCTGTTGTGGCGGCTCTCGGAGAACACCGCTGATCTGACCGTTGAGCTAGTGCGGGTGATGTTCGCCGGGATCGGCTTCATCGTGCTGGCGGCATGGACACTTGGGGTGCTCAGCGCCCACCGCCGCTTCTTCCTATCCTTTGCCGCCCCCGTGATCTGGAACGCCACTCAGGTGGGGTTCATGGTGGGGGCTTGGCTGGTTTGGCACAACGTCGACCCCACCACGCGGGCGTCCGACGTGGCCAAGATGGCCGCCTTGGGAGTGGTGCTGGGCGGAGCCCTCCAGTTTTTGGTGCAGGTACCGCTGGTGCTGCGACTCGTTCCGTCGTTACGGCTCAGCCTCAACTGGCGGCGCCCCGACGTCCGCACCGTGCTCAACCGGTTCGGCCCTGCGTTCATCGGCCGAGGAGTGGTACAGGTATCGGCCTACGTAGACCTGATCTTGGCCGGGCTGCTGGCCAGCGGGGCCATTGCCGCTCTGGGATTCGCCCAGGTGATCTATTTCCTGCCCATCAGCCTGTTTGCCATGAGCGTGGCGGCCAGCGACCTACCCGAATTGGCCCGAGAACAGGGAGACCCTGAGGCGCTGAGACGGCGTCTGCAAACTGGTCTCGACCGCATTGGGTTCTATGTGCTGTTCTCGGCGGTGGCGTTCATCACCCTGGGCGGGCTGATCGTGGGAGCGCTGCTGGAGCGGGGGCAGTTCAACGGCGACCAGACCGTACAGGTGTGGTGGATCTTGGCGGCCTACAGCCTGGGGCTGGTGGCCTCGGCGTCGTCTCGGCTGCTGCAAAATGCCTGCTTCGCCGCTGGCGACGCCAAGGGGCCGGCCCGAGTGGCGGGGGTGCGGGTAGTGCTGGCCGCCGCGGTAGGAGTGGTGCTGATGTTCAGCTTCGACTCCTACGCCGTGGTCAACGGGAGCGTGGAGCGACTGGGCGATTTCCAAGTGCTGTCACCGCTATCGGATGCCGAGCGAGCCGAAGGTGCGGTTCGGCTGGGGGCAGTGGGCTTGGCCCTGGGCAGCACCGTGGCCGCTTGGGTGGAATACGGCATCTTGCGCCACCGGGTCCGCTACTTGCTGGGCCGAAGCCAGCCAGTGAAGGGACCCACAGGACGCTTGGCCGTTGCCGCCCTTTCAGCCGCGGTGCTGGGGGCTGTTCTGGCGTGGGGTCTAGATCCGTTGCCGCTGTTGTTCGCCGCACCGTTCGCCCTGCTGTTGACCGGGGTGGTCTACGTGATGTTGGGCCGGGGCTCAGGGGTGGCCGCGGCCGAAGAGGCAGCGACATTGATTGAACAGGCTCTTGCCAAGGTCTCTAGGGCAGTACGGTCAAAGAATCGCGGTGGATGACCTCGTCGGGCGCGCCCGCGGGCAAGGCGTCGGAGCGCAGGCCCACCACCGAGTCCATGTCGTCTGAGGAGACCTCCACCAGACCCCGGGCGAAGATCTGATCATCGGGTCCTCGGACGTCAACTGCATCGCCGGGCTGGAACACCCCCTCGAAGCCAGTGATGCCTATGGCCAAAAGCGATGCACCTCGCTCCACCATCGCCCGGCGGGCGCCGGCATCCACCCGCACCATGCCGGTGGGAACCATGGCAAACCCGATCCACAGTTTGCGGGCACTCAACCGCTGGGGTTGGGGAGCCACCGTGGTCCCGACACCGGACCCATGGGCCAGCGCATCGGCGACCACATCTGGGCGATCGGCAGCCGCGATCACCGTCCGGACCCCCGACCAGCTGGCGATGCGAGCCGCGGCCAGCTTCGAGGCCATGCCGCCGCTGCCCCGGTCGGTGCCCGCTCCGCCCGCGGCCGCGGCCAGCTCGTCCAGCACACCCAGATCGGTGATCTCCTCCACGATCCGGGCTTCGGCATCGGAGCGGGGGTCGGCGGTGTGGACCCCTTCGGTGTCGGTCAACAGCACCAGCAGCTCGGCGCCCACCATGTGGGCCACCAGTGCGGAAATGCGGTCGTTGTCCCCCCAACGAATGGCGTCGTCGGCCACCGCGTCGTTCTCATTCACGATGGGGACGACGCCCAGCTTCAACAGCCGATTGAGGGTTCGCTGGGCGTGCAGGTATTGGGTGCGCTCCAAGAAATCCCGAGGGGCCAGCAGCACTTGGCCGCAGATCAGGCCGTAGCCGCCCAGGCGCTCTTGGTACAGGGCCATAAGTCGGCTCTGGCCCACCGCGGAGAGGGCTTGCAGGGTTACCGAGTCGCGGGGACGACCCTGGTCGAAGCCGAGCACGGGGAGCCCGGCACCGATCGCCCCTGAACTGACCACCACCGCTTGATGCCCGTCGGCCACCGCGGCAGCCACCTCGCCGCTCAGCTTGGCCACCGCCTCGGCCCTGATGGTGCCATCGGTCTCGGTTATCGACGATGTGCCGATCTTCACCACCACGATCACTGCGCCACCTCCTCGTTGAGGTAGTCGTCGTCATCGTGATATTCGAAC
Source organism: Candidatus Poriferisocius sp. (assembly GCA_965208545.1). Lineage (GTDB taxonomy): Bacteria > Actinomycetota > Acidimicrobiia > Acidimicrobiales > Bin134 > Poriferisocius. The sequence goes on from OZ242341.1 coordinate 2,682,196, forward strand.
TCGAACGCCCCTATCCGAGCGGTGTCGCCTGACTTGATCCCCGCTCGGGCCAACGCCCGGTCCACCCCCAGCCGCTGAAGCCGGCGACGGGCGAAATCCCACGCGCCAGGGGCATTGAGGTCAGACAGCGCCACCGTGCGCTCAGCGGCCCGACCCACCACCACGTAGGCGCCGTCATCGGCCCGCTCTACGGTGAACCCCTCGGGGACCGGCCGGTGGATTACCACGTCTTCGGAGCGGCCCGCGATGGGGGCCAGACTGTCTTGGCCGCGGGCCTCGCCCACCGCGTCGGCCATGGCCCGGATCAGCTCCGGCAAGCCCTCCCCGGTCACCGCAGAGATGCGCAGGGCCCCCGGCGGCGAATCCAGCTGGGCGACGTCGGCCTTGGAGGCCGCCAAGATCCGGGGGCGCTCGAGCAGCTCGGGGCGGTAGGCCCCAAGCTCGTCCAGCAGCACCCGCTGCTGCTCGGCGGGGGAGGTCTCCTCCATCGAGGCCAGGTCGACCAATACGACCAATACCCGGGCGCGCTCGGTGTGGCGCAGGAAGCGGTGGCCAAGGCCGCGGCCGTCGCTGGCCCCGGCAATGAGCCCAGGGATGTCGGCCACCACCATCTCGAAGTCGTCGTCGGTTCGAACCACTCCAAGGTTGGGCTCGAGAGTGGTAAACGGGTAGTCGGCGATCTTGGGGCGGGCCGCGGATATGCGGGAGATCAGCGTGCTCTTGCCCGCGTTGGGAAAGCCGATCAGCGCCACGTCGGCCAGCAGCTTCAACTCCAGCCTCAACCAGCGCTGCTCCCCTGCCTCTCCCTGCTCGGCGAACGCCGGAGCGCGGTATTGACGAGTGGAGAAGCGGGTGTTGCCGTGGCCTCCCTGCCCGCCCGCGGCAGCCAGCCAGCGATCCCCGTCAGCCGCGAGATCGGCCAGCATCTCCCCACTCTGGGCTCTTATGGCGGTTCCCACCGGCACCTGCACCATCGCGTCGTTGCCCGATGCGCCGTGCCGGCGCTTGCCCTGCCCGTGGGTTCCGTTTTCCGCCCGTCGATGGGGATGGTCTTTGAATGCGATCAAAGAGGCCACATTGTGGTCGGCTACCAGCCAAACGCTGCCGCCGTCGCCGCCGTCGCCGCCGTCGGGTCCGCCTTTGGCCACATGGGCCTCACGGCGAAACGAGACGCACCCGGCACCGCCGTCGCCGCCCCGCACGTTCAGGCCGCACTCGTCTACGAACTGGGACATCGCATCCCAGCCAGCCAGTCAATCGGTGATGACGTCGACGAGCTTGCGGCGGCGCCGATGGCCGAACTTCACCCGGCCGTCGGCGGTGGCGAAGAGGGTGTCGTCGCGGCCGCGTCTGACGTTGTCACCGGGATGGATGCGGGTTCCCCGCTGCCGCACGATGATCGAGCCCGCGGTCACCTGCGTGCCGTCGAACACCTTGACCCCGAGGCGCTTGGGGTTGGAATCTCGGCCGTTGCGGGTTGAGCCGCCGCCTTTGGTCTTGGACATCTCCTGCTCCCTTCAGCGTTCCGACTGGCTATGCCTTGATAGCCGTGATCTGGATGCGGGACTTACGCTGGCGGTGGCCCCACCGCCGATGCTGGTTGCTCTTGTTCTTGTAGGTGAAGCCGTTGATCTTGCGATCCTTGACCGAGTCCACCACCGTGGCGGTGACCTTGGCCTTGCCGAGCGCGTCGGGGGCGGCGGTCACCGAGTCGCCGTCCACCAGCAGCAGGGGGATCAGCTCCACCTCGGCCCCGGGCTCGCCCAACAACTCAACGTCAAGGACTTGGCCCTCTTCAACTTTGTACTGCTTTCCGCCTGTGCGGATTACGGCATACACCTGCTTGCGCCTCGCTCACTACTTGCTGGCAGGTCCGACCGACAATTCTAGACGAACTATCAGGCGCCAACCCCAACCGTTAAGACCCAGCCAAACGGCTACTTCTTCGAGGTGAGCGTCTTGTCAAGCTCCAGGCCCCGCCCCTCGCAGGTCGGGCAGACCGATGAGCACGACTCCAGCAGGCCCTCGCCGATGCGCTTGCGGGTCATCTCCACCAATCCCAAATCAGAGATGTCCAGCACCTGGGTACGGGTTTTGTCCCAAGCCAGCGACTCCCGGAATGCCTTCATGACCTCTTCCCGGTTGCCCCGCTTCTCCATATCCACGAAGTCGATCACGATGATCCCGCCGATGTCGCGCAGCCGCAGCTGCCGGGGGATCTCCTGAGCCGCCTCCAGGTTGTTGCGGAACACGGTCTCCTCCAGGTTGGAGTCGCCCACGTTCTTGCCGGTGTTCACGTCGATCACGGTGAGCGCCTCGGTGCTCTCAATGATCAGCGATCCGCCGCCGGGCAGCCACACCTTCTTGTCCAAAGCCTTGAGGAACTGCTCATGCACGTGGTGGCGTTCCAACAGGCTCAGATGCTCAGTCTCGGCGTCGTAGTACTCAAGCCGCTCGCCCAGTTCGGGGGCCACGCTGGACACGTAGTCGTGCACCTGGTCGAACAGCCGCCGATCATCTATCTGGACCGAGCGGAAGTCCTGGTTGAACTCCTCCCGAATGACCCGAACCGCCATCTCGGGCTCCCGGTACAGCAGTCCGGGCACCTTGGCCTTCTTGGACAGGGCCTCGATCTCTTCCCATTGCGAGACCAGCCGCTTCACGTCGCGCTCCAGTTCCTCGGCGGTGATCTTCTCGGCCGCGGTGCGGACGATGATCCCGTGCTCCTCCGGCTTGCACCGGTCGAGCACCTTGCGGAGACGCTTGCGCTCCTTGTCGGGGAGCCGCTTGGAGATGCCGTAGGTCTTGGAGTTGGGCACCAGCACCACGAACCGCCCCGGCAACGACACTTCCTGGGTCAGCCTGGCCCCCTTGTGGGCTATCGGATTCTTGGTGACCTGGCACATGATGGTCTGACGGGCCTCCAACAGGTTCTCAATGCGGGGTGAGCCATCGGAGGTCTCCACATCGTCGGGGTCGAACACCACGTCACCCCGGTACAGCACCGCATTCTTGGGAGTGCCGATGTCCACGAAGGCGGCCTCCATGCCGGGCAGCACGTTTTGGACCCGGCCCAAGTAGATGTTGCCGTGGATCTCGCCCACGTCGTCGGCCGGGCGGGAGACGTAATGCTCGATGAGAGCCCGGCCCTCCAACACCGCAATCTGGGTGGCTTCCGGGCGAACTTGCACCAGCATCATGTAGCGGCCCACCGGGCGTCCCTTGCGACGACGGCCCCGACGACGCTCCAGCGTCTCCTCGTCGAGCTCTACCGGCCCGTCGGAAACCTTGTGCTCTACCGGTTGGATCGGGCGGTTACCGCCGCCGCGGCCCCTCCCTCCCCGACGGCGCCGGCGCTTGCGGCCCGAACCCGAGCTTGAGCCCCCTGAGCCCGAACCCGACCCCGAACCGCCCGAGCCCCCGGAAGAGCCCGATCCGTTCCCGCTCGGCGCGGGGCGGGAATCCCCGATCTTGGGGCGGCTATCGGAAGGCGGGGGCGCGGGGCGGGAATCGCCGATCTTGGGGCGGCTATCGGAAGGCGGGGGCGCGGGGCGCGTATCGCCGATCTTGGGGCGACCTTCGGTCATCTGTGTAGTCCTTTCTCATTGCACACCAACCAGGGTGTGCTGAGCAGGGGCTGCGCCGACCTCAAGTGGCTCCAAGCGGGCGCCATCCTGCTCAATCCATTGACGAGTGCGCCGAATCAGCACCGGTCGATACACCGGTTCTTGAGCGGCCAAAAGCTCCGACGGGCGTGCTGCCCGCGGCTGGGTGCCCAGAGTGGCCAGGAGGCGAACCCCCCGGCTCGTCGGTTCACCGACCTCCAGGGCACGCACCTGTGGGGCCAGATCGTCGGTGATCTTTTGGCCTTTGCGTTCTCGCGTAACCATAAGCGTAGCCGCCCCGAGCACCATATTTACCCATTGGGCGAGATCACCTGGGGCCACGTCCAACAACTCGATGTCCCAATCGCAGATGGTGACCGCCTGCTGCAACGACATCGTCCCGGGCGCCAGAACCGCGCCCCCGGTGGCCTCGATCCCGTCGGGCAGCACCCCGACCAGGGCTTTCAGCACCTCATCCACCGCCATGTCGTCAACCTTGAAGTCGACGTCCAAATACTCGGCGTCCGACTCGTATCCGGTGGCCAAGGCCAGGCCGAAGTGCAGTTTGGCCCGCGGCGAAAACCCCTCGGTCTGAGCCACCGGCAACCCGGTCCGCCGCAGCGAGCGCTCCCAGATGCGGGCCACATCGCGGTGGCTGGTGAAGCGGATCCGCCCCGCTTTGCTGTACCGCAGTCTGATCCGGGTGCGTGGTGCTTGATTCGGATTCATGTCGAATTCCTGGCACCGACGCCCGACAGCTGCACCGATACCGCTTGGGGCGGCTGGTAGCCAGTGGGCACCTGGCCGGTGCCCTGGCTGCCCCCGGCCGGCGGCGTGGCGGAGGCCACGATGTGCTCGATGCTGTAGCCGGTGCAGGCCCCGCAGTCATAGCACGGGGTCCAGCGGCAGTCTTCCAAGCCCACCTCGTTGAGGGCATCCCTCCAGTCTTGCCACAGGAAGTCTTTGTGCAGGCCAGCGGAGAGGTGATCCCAGGGAAGTACCTCGTCCTCAGTGCGGTGTCGGTGCACGTACCAGTCCACCGACAGCCCGTGTTTGGCCATGGCCTGGGTCCAGCGGTCGTAGTCGAAATGCTCAGACCATTCCTGGAATGTGCCCCCCTGGCGCCACACTTCCTCGATGACCCGGCCAATGCGGCGGTCTCCCCGGCTGGCGATTCCCTCCACCAAGCTGGCCTTGGGATCGTGCCACTTCATTTGGACGCCCCGGTTCCGCTTGATGTCGTCGCGCAGCAAGAAGACCTTGCGCTGGAGCTCCGACACCGTGTTCTGGCCGAACCATTGGAAGGGCGTGAACGGCTTGGGCACGAACCCGCCCAGCGAAACCGTGACCGACGGGTTCTTGGTGTGGGCCCGACCCAGCTCCACGCAATTGCGGGCCAGCTCTCCTATGGCCAGCGTGTCCACATCGGTCTCAGTGGGGAGGCCGGTGAGGAAGTAGAGCTTCATTCGCCGCCAACCCTGGGAGAAGGCCGACTCCACCGCCCCGTAGAGGTCCCGCTCATCGATGAGCTTGTTGATCACCTGGCGCATCCGCCACGACCCGGCCTCGGGGGCAAAGGTCAGCCCCGTGCGCCGAGCCCGCTGGATCTGGGCGGCCAGACCCACGGTGAAGGCGTCTACCCGCAGGCTGGGCAGCGACACCGACACCTCTCCGGCGCCGCAGTCCATGGTGGCGGACACCACTTCGGTGATTCCGCTGAAATCGGCAGTGGACAACGAGGTGAGTGCCACCTCGTCATAGCCGGAGCGGGCCAGTCCGTCGGACACCATGGTGCGAACCTGTTCGGCGGGCCGCTCTCGCACCGGACGGGTGATCATCCCCGCCTGGCAGAACCGGCACCCCCGGGTGCAGCCTCGGAAGACCTCCACGTTGAGCCGGTCGTGGACCACTTCGGTGAGAGGCACCAGCTGCTGCTTGGGATAGGGCCACTCCGCAAGATCGGCTACCGTGCGCTTCTCCACCACGGCGGGGACATCGGCGAACCGGGGCGTGATCGACACCAGCGCTGGGCCGTCGTATTCCACGTCGTACAGCGACGGCACATACACGCCTTCGACCGCGGCCAGAGCCCGCAGCACCGACTGACGCGACTTCTTGCCCGAGCGCTTCCAGTCCCTGACCACTGCGTTGATCTCCGAGACCACCTCCTCGCCGTCGCCCAGCACGAAGAAGTCCACAAAGTCGGCCAGCGGCTCGGGGTTGTAGGTGCAGTGCCCGCCGGCGCCAATCAACAGGTCGTCGTCGGCCCGGTTTTCGGCCCGCACCGGCGCTCCGGCCAAATCGATGCAGTTGAGCAGGTTGGTGTAGACCAGCTCGGCCGACAGGTTGAACGCCAGAACGTCGAAATCTGCCGCCCGCCGGTGGGTGTCCACCGAGAACAGCGGGAGGCCCGCGGCCCGCATCTCGGCCTCCATGTCCACCCAGGGGGCATAGGCCCGCTCGGCCACCGAGTCGTCTCGCTCGTTGAGGATCTCATAGAGGATCTGAAGGCCCTGGTTGGGCAGGCCGATCTCATAGGTGTCGGGATAGGCCAGCAGCCACGCCACTTTGGACGGATGATGCTCCGGCGTCGCCATCCCGCCTTCGCCGCCGATGTAGCGCGCCGGTTTCGACACGTCTGGCAACACCAGTTCCAATTCCGGCCAAAGCGACATTGTTACCAATCTACCGCCGGCCCTTCGCCAGCCCGAACCAGTTCAGATGGACCGCCGACAACCGCCGACGACGAAGCCCGATTTCCCGGTCAGACGAACCGGCGCATGCGAACGTTCAAAACCAGGCCGAGGCCGATGAGGGTGGCGATGGCTGAGGAACCGCCGTAGGAGACCAGAGGAAGGGGAATTCCGGTTATGGGGGTGATGCCCAGCGTCATGCCCACCGCCTCGAACATCTGGAACAGGATCATGGCGAACACGCCCGAACAGATGAGGGCGCCGAATCGGTCCTTGGCCAGGCGGGCCGCCTGGAGAATCCGCAACAGCAGCAGGGCGTAGAGGCCCAGGGTGGCGGCCGAGCCCACGAAACCGAACTCTTCGCCGATGACGGTGAAGATGAAGTCGGTGTGCTGCTGGGGCACCAATCCGCTCAGTGTCTGGGAGCCCTCGCCATAGCCCTTGCCGCTCACCCCGCCGTTGCCGATGGCGATCTGGGCTTGGCGCTGTTGGAAGGCGGCGTCGGTGATGCCGGTAGTGGGGTCTACGAAGGTGCGCAGCCTGTTGGTCTGGTACTCCTCCAGCATGTTGGAGTTGATCATCAGCGCCACCACCGTGACCACGATCAGGGCGATCCCGATGACTTGTCGGAAGCGGATGCCGCCGATCAGCAGCAGGACGAACCCGATGAACACATAGATGATGGCGGTGCCCACGTCGGGCTGGAGCAGAACCAGCAATCCGGGCCACGCCACGATGCCCACGGCAAAGAACACCCGGGGCGCGCTCAAGTGGTCTTCGTAGCGCGACAAGAAGTACGCCACCGCGACGATGATGGCCAGCTTGTGGAATTCAGACGGCTGAAGCTGGAAGTCGCCGAACCGGAACCACGATCGGGCACCGTTGACCTCTTCGCCCAGCGGTCCCAGCACCACGATCAGCGCCAGAATCCCAACCCCGTAGATGGCCACCGCGAACTTGGCCAGCTCCTGATAGGGGAACCAGGCCGCAAAGATCATGAACAGCGCCCCGGCCACGGCGAACAGCGATTGGCGCTCCAAGAAGAAGGAGTCGAAATTCTCGGGATCGCGGCCCCGGGTTGTGCTGTAGATGGCCGCGATCCCTATGGCGGCCAGACCGGCCGCGGCCAGCACCAACAGCAAATCGATGTGCATCCACGGCGCGTAGGGGCTGCTTCGGGGATTGAACTCCCGGTCCTTCAAGCGGCGTTCCTCAAGAGAAATAACTGCCATCAGGCCGCACTCTCCAGATCTGCGTTCTCGGCGTCTACCTCAGGCCCACCATCACCGATCGTTCCGCTCAACTCGGCCAAGTCGTCGATGGTGCGGACCGCGGGCACCGAGTTGGTGGCGATGGGCTCCAGCACCCGGCGCACCGCGGGGGCAGCCACCGATGCCCCGAATCCCGACTCCTCCATGATCGCCACGACTACATATTCGGGATTGGGATTGGGTCCGAAGGCCGCGAACAGCGAGTTGTCAGCTTGGCCCACGACCTCGGCCGTCCCGGTCTTGCCTGCCACCGGCCACTCCTCATGGGGGAAGCCGAAGAACGCCGAGTGGGCGGTGCCCTCCAACTCGGCGGTCACACCCAACAACCCCTCGAGGATCGGAAGCCTTATGGAACGGGGCAGGTAGACCTGGTCGAGCACCCGGTCGGCGAAGGCCTGCAACACCTCGCCGGTTACCGGATTCACCACCTGCTCCACCATCTTGGGCGAGTACAGCGTTCCCCCGTTGGCGAATGCGGCGTAGCCGTTGGCCAGCTGGAGCGGGGTGGCCCCAAGCACGCCCTGGCCGATGGCCAGCACGATCGAGTCACCGGTTCGCCACGGCTCGCCCGCGGCTTCGGCCGCCGACGGAGAAGGCACCCGGCCCACGCCCTCACCGGGTAGCGCGATACCTGACGGTGCGCCGAAGCCGAAGAGCTGGGCCGCCCGCTGTATGCCCTCCCGATCGAAGCGGTCGGCGCGGTCCATGGTGTCGCCCAGGTAGTAGAAGTAGACGTCGGACGACACGGTGATGGCCCGGCGCAGGTCCACCGGCCCATAGATGGCCTCCTCCGCGTTCCTGAAGGTGCAAGACGCGATCACATCCTCCTCGCAGGACGGCACTACGTAGGTGCCGGCATCCTCGTAGAGCGTGCGCACGTCCAGCACTCCCCGCTCGCCGATCACGCCGCTGTTCATCGCGGCGTAAGCAGTGAACAGCTTGAACGTCGACCCCGGCGGATAGATGCCGGCCAAGGCCCGGTTGTGCAGCGGCTGATGATTGTTGGGGTCTTGGAGTTGGGCCCACCGATCCTCGGAGAAGCCGTGTACGAACTCGCTGGGCGAGTACGTGGGGAACGACGCCATGGCCAGAACCTCAGATCCGTTGGGATCCAACACCACCAGGGCCCCGCCAGGAGCTTTGAACGGCGGGTCGTTAGGGTCGTCGGTCTCCTGCTGGCGGGCCTCGGCCAATCCGGCCAAGAGCTCCTTTTCGGCCAGAGCCTGGATATCGATGTCCAGGGTGAGGTGCACGTCGGCCCCGGCGATGGGATCAACCTGCTGGAGCACCGCCACCGGATCGCCCACGTTGTCCACCTCAAGTCGGGTGAATCCGGGCGTGCCCCTCAGCACCGACTCGAATGACGCTTCGATCCCCGTCTGGCCGATCTCGTCGTTGCGCCGATAGGTCTTGGGATCATCGGCCACCAACTCGTACTGCTCTTCGCTGAGCAGGGAGACGTAGCCCAGGATGTGGGCGGCCAGATCACCGTAGGGGTAGGTGCGCACGCTGCGGATGACAGTGCCCACGCCGGGGAATTCGTCGGCCCGCTCGGCCAAGACGATCTCGAAGTTTTCAGTGACGTCGTCGGCAACGGGCACAGAATCGAGGGGCCCGTAGCGGGGGTCGTCGAGTGCGTCGTTGATCTCGAAGATCTTCGTGAGCCGACCGGCCCGGCTGATCTCGGTGGCCAAGCGGAGCACCAGATCTTCCTGCTCGTCCTCGTCGAACTCGGTGTCGAAGGTGAACCGGTCCACTGTCACCACCAAGGACTCCCGGTTGTCCACCAGCACGTTGCCGTTGGTGTCGAAGACGCGGCCCCGGGGGGCGGGCTCATAGATCACCCGGATGGTGTTGGCCACCGCAATGTTCTCGAACTCCTCGGAGCTCATCACTTGCAGGAACCAGAGTCGGGCCGCCAGAACCCCGAAAGCGAGCAGGGCCAACAAGGCCAGAAAACTGAGGCGCAGGCGAAGCGATTCCGGGGTCAACGTTCTTCACCGAGAAGCCTGGGCCACGACCAGCGCCACATTCCCAGCAGAGGCAGACTGAGCACCAGGTTGTAGGCCGCGGCAACACCCATCACCATATAGAGGCGGTCGGTATAGAGGTTGGCTTCACCGAGCAGCTCCCCGAGCACCGCGTACACCAGCAACCCCCCGGCGGTGGCCGCGGCGGTGACCAAGACGTTGATCCACCATGCGCTGCGGAAGATCCGCTCCTCGATCAGTCCCACCGTGTAGCCCCAAACGGTGTAGATGAGGGCGGAAAGGCCGAACAGCGTGGGCAGATAAAGGTCGATACCCAAGCCGATAAGGAATCCGGCCACTGCGCCCCGCTCGGGTCCGCCCACCAGTCCGGCGGTGATCGCAATGGCCAAGGGCACTTCGGGGGCCACTCCCAGCACCCGCAGGTCGGAGAACAGGGCCATGTGCAGCACCAGGGCAGTCAGCAAGAACAACGCGCTGCGCACATAGGCGTTGGCCGTGTTCACAGATCGGTCGCCTTTGGAGTCGGTGCCAATGCACTGCGGGTGTATGACTTGGCCGTGTTCATGATTCCTCGGCCAGGGGGTCGTAGAGCAGAACGGTCACAAAGCTCAGATTGTCGGTGTTGGCCGAGGGCTCCACCGTGAGGAGCTGCAACAGGCGAGCTTCGTCGTAGTCGATTTCGGTGACAATGCCGATCGGAATACCGGGGGGATAGCGGCTTCGGTCCACTCCGCTGGTCACCACCTCATGGCCGACGGCGACCTCGGTGTCGATTTCCAGCCCCTTGGTAACCATCAGGGGCTCGCCATGCCCGCCGCCCGAGGCCAGGGCCACGTCGTCGGTGCCCACTACCAGCACCCCGACTTCGAAACCGGGGTCGGTGAGCAGCGTCACCCGGGAATGCCCTCGGCCCGGGTCGCCGTCGATCCGCCCGATGAGACCGCCCCTGGTCACTACCGGCATCCCGTTGCGGATGCCATCTTCAGACCCGCGGTTAATCTGCACCGAGTACCGGTCGAAATTGCCCACGTTGGCGGTCACCACCTCGCCCACCACATTGGGAATGTCCTGCACATAGGGCAAACCCAGCTCGTCGAGCAGCAATTCGAGGCGGATGGCCGCATCAGTGTCCAGGATCCTCTGGCCCTCGAGCATTTGCAGCTCTTGTCTCAGGGCCTCGTTCTCAGCTTCCAGCTCGTCGTACCCGGTGACCCCAGCCCAGGCGTCGCCGACGGGCTCGAACACCCGATCCGCCCCCGTCCGCAGCGGTGAGATCAGATCGGAAAGGGTTTCCTCGGTCCGCTGAAGGGGCTCGAATTCCCGGGCGTCAAGGGTCAGCAGGGTCGCGGAGCTGAGCAGAAGGAAGATCAGCGTGAATCGCGACCGCCCTGTGCGGGTGCCCGTTGCCACGGGGCCGAACCGAGAGATCAGTCGTACGACGACGAGAAGAGGAGACCCTCTAGCGCGTCGAACTCCTCCAGCGACTGGCCTGAGCCGATGGCCACCGCGTGGAGTGGATTGGGCGCCAACCGGACCGGCATCCCCGTCTCTTCCTCGATCCGAGGGGGCATGCCGTTCAGCAGGGCCCCGCCACCGGCCAGAACGATCCCCGCCTCCATGATGTCGGCGGCCAGTTCGGGGGGAGTCTCGTCCAACGTCACTTTGACCGCGTCGACGATGGAGCGCACCACCTCAGAGATGGCCTCGCGGATCTCATTGGTGGAGGTGACCACGGTCTTGGGGAGACCAGAAACCATGTCCTGGCCCCGGACCTCCGCGTAGCGGTTCTCGCTGCCCGACCAGGCGGTGCCCAGCACGATCTTGACCTCTTCAGCGGTGCGGCTGCCGATGGTAAGGCTGTGCTCCTTCTTCAGGTAGGCGATGATGTCCTCGTCCATCCGGTCGCCGCCCATCCGTATCGACTGTCCGGTCACCACGCCGCCCAGCGAGATCATGGCCACCTCGGTGGTACCACCGCCGATGTCCACGATCATGCTTCCCGATGCCTCCTGCACCGGCAGCCCAGCTCCGATGGCTGCGGCCATGGGCTCTTCGATGATGTAGACCGGCTTCTTGGCCCCCGCGGAGACCGCCGCCTCCTGCACGGCCCGCTGCTCAACCGGGGTGATACCAGAGGGTACGCAGATCACCATGCGGGGCCTGATGAACCTACCGGGAGACACTCGTTGGATGAAGTAGCGCAGCATCTTCTCGCAGATATCGAAGTTGGCGATCACCCCGTCTTTGAGCGGTCGGATGGCCTGGATGTGAGCCGGCGTGCGCCCCAGCATCCGCTTGGCCTCCGAACCCACCGCCATGGGCACACCTTCGTTGGTGACAGCCACCACCGAAGGCTCGTTGATGAGGATCCCCTCCCCTCGGACATACACCAGCGTGTTGGCGGTGCCGAGGTCGATTGCGACATCGCGGCCGACAATGCCGCTACTGGAAGAGAACCGCCGCTTCACCATGGCGCAAGACTAGAACAGCCGATTCCAAATCGCACACCGGCTGCGGCGGGTGCCGATATCACAGCTCGGGGAAGAAGATTGCGATCTCCCGCTCGGCGGAGGCGTTGCTGTCGGAACCGTGGACGAGGTTCTCGGTGACCTCCAGCCCGTAGTCGCCCCGGATGGTGCCCGGAGGGGACTCCAGGGGGTTGGTGGCGCCCATCATGGAGCGGACAACGGCGTAGACGTCATCGGGCCCCTCCACCACCACAGCCACCGACGGCGAGCGGCCGATGAACTCCACCAAGTCGGGATAGAACGGGCGCTCCACGTGCTCGGCGTAGTGACGGGCGGCCAGTTCGGCGTCGATGGTGAGCATGCGCATGGCCGCGATCCGCAGGCCCCGGGCCTCGAAACGGGACAAGATGGCCCCCACCAGGCCTCGCTCCACCGCGTCGGGCTTGCACAACACAAGAGTCCGATTCACAGATTGCACCTCACTGTTCGAGTGCCGCCGGCGGTCACCGGGGGAACCCTACTTATTGGCTGCGGCCATGTGAAGGCGGGCCGCACCGGCGGTGTACAGAGAGCCGGTGACCACCACGGCGTCCTCCTCGGTGGACAGCGCCAGGGCCCGGTCCACCGCCTCAGCGACATCGCCGGCGGTCTCGGCGTCGATCCCCCGGTTGCGAACAGCGGCGGCCAATTCGGCGGCTGGCAGGGCCCGCGGCCAGTCGGGAGCGCAACACACCACCAGGTCGCAGCGGGCACCGGAGGCCTCGATGGCGTCCAGCATGGCGTCGGGTTCCTTGTCTCGCATCATCCCGACCACCCAAATCACCTGGCCCAACACGGTGAACTGGTCGGCCAGGGTTTCCGCCGACGCAGCCAGGCCGTCGGGATTGTGGGCCCCGTCGATCACCACTAAGGGCTGGCGGGCTACCACTTCGAATCGGGCTGGGAAACTCACATTGCCCAATGCGGCCAGGAGGTCGTCATCCAGCGCTTGGTCGACAAGGGCCTCAAAGGCGGCGATGGCCAGTGCGGCGTTCTCCCCCTGATGGGCGCCGAACAAGCTTACGTAGACGTCGTCGTAGCGGGCTCTTGAAGTGCGCACCGCGACCAGCCGTCCCCCCACCGCCGGGCAGTTCTCCTCCAGTTCGAAGTGCTGGCCATCCACCAGCATCTCCCCGGGCGACTCCCTGGCGGCAATGGCCACCAGGTCGGGGTCTATCGGGCCCAGAACGGCGACGGCGCCAGGATGGAGGATGCCGGCCTTCTCCCCCATCACCTCCTGTTCCCAGCCGGGCCGGCCATCGGTGTGGTCGCGGCCGATATTGGTGATCACCGTCACCTCGCTGTTCACCACGTTGGTGGCGTCGTAGCGGCCCAACTTGCCCACTTCCACCACCGCGAGGTCGACCGCCGAATCGGCGAACCAGCGCAGTGCGGCCGCGGTGACCAACTCGAACCACGAGGGCGGCGCACCGACGCGGCTCTTGGCCAGGTGGTCTGCCACCAGCCGCAAGTGGCTCAGAATCTCGGCCAGATCGGCATCGTCGATGGGGTCGCCGCCAACTGTCATCCGCTCGTTGATGCGCTCGACGTGGGGGCTGGCGTATACCCCGACGGTCATGCCCCACGCCCCGGCCAGCGCGGCGATCAGCGCGGCCACCGAGCCCTTGCCGTTGGTGCCGGTAATGTGGACTGCCGGGTAGTCGGCCTGCGGGTCGCCCAAAGAGGCCAAAAGCTCGCGCATGGGCGCCAACGAGAGGCCGTCGGTATCGCCGGCTGTGGCCTCCAGGTTGACGTGGCCGTCCAACCACGCCCGGGCCTCGGCCAGGAGAGCGGAGTCCGCGACCTCGCTCAAATCGTCGGCGACCGCAGGGAAGTCAGCTGGCCTGGCGGCGGGACCGGTCGGTTGAACGGGCCTTGGCCGCATTGAGCAGCTGAGGGTCTTCCTCGCCGCGGACGGTTTCGGCGCCAACCACGCATTGCACCACGTCGTCTCGGCTGGGCAGCTCGTACATCACATCGAGCAGCACCTCTTCAAGGATGGCCCGCAACCCTCGGGCTCCCGTGTTACGGGTGAGAGCCAGTTCGGCCACCTCCGACAGCGCGTCGTCGTCGATCATCAGCTCCACGTTCTCGAACTCGAAGAACTTGCAGTACTGCTTGACCAGGGCGTTCTTGGGCTCCACCAGGATCCGGACCAGCATGTCGCGCTCCAGGTGGGAGACGACCCCCACCACCGGCAGGCGCCCGATGAATTCGGGGATGAGGCCGAATTTGATCAGGTCCTCGGGCTGAACCTGGTTGAACAGCTCGCCGTGGTCCCGCTCGGTCTCGGTGCGGATGTCGGCACCGAAGCCCACTCCAACGTTGCCCACCCGGTTCTCGATGATCTGCTCCAAGCCGGCGAAGGCCCCGCCCACAATGAACAGCACGTTGGTGGTGTCGATCTGGATGAACTCCTGATGGGGATGCTTGCGCCCTCCCTGGGGCGGCACCGAGGCGGTGGTCCCCTCCAAGATCTTCAGCAGAGCCTGCTGAACACCCTCGCCAGACACGTCCCGGGTGATCGACGGGTTCTCGCTCTTGCGGGAGATCTTGTCGATCTCGTCGATGTAGATGATGCCGGTCTCCGCCTTCTTGACGTCGTAGTCGGCGGCCTGGATGAGCTTGAGGAGGATGTTCTCCACGTCTTCGCCCACGTAACCGGCCTCGGTCAGCGCGGTGGCGTCGGCGATGGCGAATGGCACGTTGAGCATCCGGGCCAGGGTCTGGGCCATCAGCGTCTTGCCGCACCCGGTGGGGCCCAGCAGCAGGATGTTCGACTTGGACAGCTCCACCTCGGGGTCGGATGAGCCCATCTGCACCCGTTTGTAGTGGTTGTACACCGCCACCGACAGGATCCGCTTGGCGTGCTCCTGGCCGATGATGTAGTCGTTCAAAAAGGAGTAGATCTCCTGGGGCTTGGGTAGTTCCTTGAAGCCGACGTCGGTGCCCTCAGCCAGCTCTTCCTCGATGATCTCGTTGCAGAGGTCGATGCACTCATCGCAGATGTAGACACCGGGCCCGGCGATCATCTTCTTGACCTGCTTCTGGGTTTTACCGCAGAAGCTGCACTTGAGAAGTTCCCCCCCTTCTCCGAACTTCGCCACGGTCTTTGCTCCCCCCTATCGGATGGCCGTGATCGGGCCGGCGGATTCCACGGCGTCACGCGACGAGATGACGTCGTCTATGAGCCCGTACTCCTTGGCGTCCTCGGCGGTCATCACATAGTCGCGATCGGTGTCCTGCTTGACCTTCTCCAGATCTTGGCCGGTATGGCGGGCCAGAAGCAGTTCCAGCTGGTCTTTGAGCCGCTGGATCTCTCGGGAGGCGATCTCTATATCGGACACTTGCCCGGACGCCCCCGCATAGGGCTGGTGGATCAGCATGCGGGAGTGGGGCAGCGCCAGGCGCTTCCCGGGCGCCCCCGCCGCCAGCAGCACCGCGGCGGCCGAGGCGGCTTGGCCGAAGCAGATGGTGGTTATGTCGGGCTTCAAGTACTGCATGGTGTCGTAGATGGCGAACATAGCGTTGATGTCGCCGCCCGGGCTGTTGATGTAGAGGTTGATGTCCTTGTCGGGGTTCTCCGACTCCAAGTGCAGCAGTTGCGCACAGATCAGGTTGGCCACCGTGTCGTCGATGGGAGTGCCCAAGAAGATGATGTTCTCCTTGAGCAGCCGGGAGTAGAGGTCGAACGAGCGCTCACCCCGGTTGGTCTGCTCGACCACGACGGGCACCATGTAGTTCTGAGGGTTCATGTGGTTTGGCTCTCGATGGTGTTGGGGGGAAGGTCAGACTCGTCGTCCGGGTTCAGGCTAGAGCGTTCGACGGCGTTTCCGTCGAGATCGGTTATCTCGACCTGCTCCAACACCCATTCCCGGGTTTTGCGCATCTGCGCGTCCAATCGTACCCCCTTGAGACGGCTTTCATCGTCAGCGAATAACGAAGACCTGAGCTCGTCGGCCGTCTGGCCCACCTGGGCGGCGAGGGCGGCCAGCTCGAAATCCACGTCCTCATCAGCGGCTTCGATGGATTCCGCCGCGGCCACCGCCCGCAAGGCCAGGTCGGTTTTTGCCTCTTGCAGGGCCGGTTCCCGCAGGCCCTCGGCCAGCTCCTCGGCGGTCTGGCCGATGGCCTCCAGATAGCCCTCTATCTCGATGCCCTGGCTGCTCAGGCGCATTTCGAGGGTGCGGATGCGGTGCGCCACTTCGGCATCCACCAGGGCGTCGGGAATGTCGTCGGTCACCAATTCGGCGAGCTGTTCTCCCACTTGGCGACCCAGCGAATTCAAGGCGTTGACCCGCTTGTGGTAGGCGATGTTCTCAGTGACGTCGGCCCGCAGTTCTTCGGCGGTGTCGAACTCGGAGGCCTCCTGGGCGAACTCGTCGTCGAAGTCGGGCAAGATCGTCTCCTGCACTTCTTTTACCAGGATGCGGAACCGCAACAGCCCGTCCTCGTCGGGGTCGGGGTGCTTGGCGTTGAACTCCAAGATGTCGCCGGCCTTGGCGCCCCGAAGCTCCTCGTCGATCTCGGGCACCACGGCTCCTTGGCCCACTTCGTAGGCGTAGTCGTCCACGGTGAGGCCCTCAACCTCCTCGCCGTTGTAGGAGCCATAGATATCAATGGTCACGTTGTCGCCGTCGATGGCGGGCCGGGCCGCGGGAGCCAGTTCTCCGAATTGCTTGCGGAGCTGGTCGATCTGCTCGCTGATCTCCTCATCGGTGGGCTCGGGGCTGGGCACCTCGGCTTTGAGCTGGTCATAGCCGGTGATGGTGATGAGAGGGCGCACTTCCACCACGGCGTCGAAGCTGACCGGACCGTCCTCGGCTCCGCTGGTGATGTCTATCTCCGGGGGGGCGATGACGTCGACGTCGTGGTCGACCACGGCCTGGGCGTAGTACTCGGGCACCGCATCGCTGAGGGCCTCCCCCCGAGCGGCCTGCGGGCCCAGCCGGGCCTCCAGCACTCGCCGTGGGGCCTTGCCGGGACGGAATCCGGGAAGGCGCACTTGGCGGGCGAGCTTGCGGAAGGCCTCGTCGAGCTTCTCCTCGAATTCATCGGCCTCGATGTCCACCGACACCTTGACCCGGTTACCCTCCAGCGCCTCGACTGTGCTCCTCACAGGGTCCGCATTTTACCGACGACCCCCTGAATCCTCGTGTCGTAGCCGGTGGCCGCGACCACTGGATATCATGAACGGCCAGCCCCGCGGGTGTAGTTCAGTGGTAGAACCCCAGCCTTCCAAGCTGATGACGCGAGTTCGATTCTCGTCACCCGCTCTCTTCGCAAAGCGCCCCCTGCCGTCAACGGCCTCCGCCAGATTCAGGAAGCGCCCCCGGCAGGATTCGAACCTGCGGCCTGATGATTAGAAGTCACCTGCTCTGTCCGGACTGAGCTACAGGGGCGGGCCGGCGCGTTTGCCAATCGTTTCGAGTGTATTGCCCGCCCAAGCTTGGCCAGTGCCAGGTTTGCGGTGACCAGCAGTGACGACACCGGGCGGACACGACTGCGGCAGTAGCGTCGGGGGATGGCTGATATGACCACTGCCGGTGGGGTGGCGTATGTGCGCACTCCGGAAGAGCGGTTTGCCGGGATCGACGACTATCCGTACGAGCCGCGCTACGTCGACATTGACGGGTTGCGGATGGCCTACGTGATGGCGGAGCCGGAGGGGGCAGGCGATGACGCGGCCACGATCCTGCTGTTGCACGGCGAGCCTACGTGGGGATACCTGTACCGCAAGATGATCCCGCCGCTGGTGGCGGGTGGTTGTCGCGTGCTGGTTCCCGACCTGATCGGGTTCGGGCGCTCGGACAAGCCGGTTGAGCGTTCGGCCTACACCTATGAGGGCCACGTTTCGTGGATGACGCAGTTCTTGGCCGCCACCGCCGCCGAGCGGAGCGCCGGACCGCTGCATCTGTTCGGCCAAGACTGGGGCGGGCTCATCGGGCTGCGGGTGGCAGCTGAGAATCCCGATCTGATCGACCGGCTGATCCTGGCCAACACCGGGCTGCCCGAAGGCCAGTCGCCGGGAGCGGGCTTCGAGTTTTGGCTCCAGTTCAGCCAAGAAGTGGAGTACCTCGACTGCGGCCGACTGGTGGACAACGCCACCGCCAACGAACTGAGCGAAGCGGCCCAGGAGGCCTATCGGGCGCCGTTTCCCGATGAGGCCTACATGGCCGGGGCCCGCCACTTCCCCATGCTGGTGCCGATCTCGCCTGAGGATCCCGCCGTTCCCGCCAACCGGGCGGCCTGGCAGGTGCTGGAACAGTGGACCAAACCGGTGCTCACCCTGTGGGCCCCTGACGACCCCGTGCTGGGCGGCGGGCAGGCGGCTATCAGCGAGCGGATCCCCGGTGCCGCTGGCCAGCCCCATGACCAGTTCCGACCAGCCAGCCACTTCATCCAAGAAGACCAGGGACCCGAGCTGTCCGAGGCCATTGTCACCTGGCTCAGCTGAGCGGGCGCCAGCCCCGGTGCCAAACGGTTTCCCCGTATCCCGAAACTCCCCGTAGACTGATCGGGCCGTGCGGGCCGTAGCTCAGTCAGGTTAGAGCGCCGGGTTGTGGTCCCGGAGGTCGGGGGTTCAAATCCCCTCGGTCCGCCCAACAAGCCCCTCTAGCTCAATTTGGCAGAGCAACGGACTCTTAATCCGCAGGTTCTGGGTTCAAGTCCCAGGGGGGGTACTCGATGACAGGTCCGCCGTCACCGGGCCTTGGGGCGCGGCCACGGTGAACACGCCCGACAGGCCGTACATGCGGCGATTCTGCATTCTGTCCAGGGTGAGGCTGGACAGGGGGCCGCCGTTTCCGGCGGGACTCCCATACCTGACCCGTTGGTTCTCGGAGTTGCCCAAGGCGCGGCTGGTGCGGTTGCTGGCGTTGAATCTCTCGGTGCCGTCGTGGTCGCTGCCGGTCCACACCTCCGCGATATCCCGGGGATCGCCGAACTCGTCTCTCTGGTTGACCTCGTCGTCCCAGTCGCCGTCGTAGAAGTCCTCGTAGTGGTCCACCGCCTTGGGGCCGTTCAGCCAGTAGATGGGCACACCGGGGTCGGCGGTGGTGAAGGTGGTGCCGGTGTTGTCGCGGGCGTCGACATCGTTGGTGCTGCCCACCACCCGGAAACCGGCGCTGTAGTCCCTGATGTCGGTGTGGCCGGCGGCGACCTGGTTCTGAACCCAGTCGTTATAGACGTTGATGTCTGACGATCGGGCGGTGCGCTGGGCGACGGTGATGAACAGGAGCCGGAAGCTGTCACCGCTGCTCAGTCCGGGGGGCACCAGGGGCCAGTCTCCGGGCACCTCGGTTACCGCCACCGGTGCTACCGCGTCGGAGGGCTCGCTGACCAGGGGGCCCTCGTCGTTGCCGGCGACGTCGGTGAAACTGGCCCTTACCTTGATGGCCTTGCCCACCTGCGATGCCGACGGATAGTAGGTGGAGGAAGTGGCTCCGGGAATGACGATGTCGGCGCCGCCGTCCACCACCATCCACTGGAATCTGAACTCCGACGCCGGGGGTACCCCGTTGACGTCGTAGATAGCCGAGACATCGGCAGTCAGCACCTCCCCCACCTGCGGTGTGCCGGTGATGACCGGCGCGCCGGTGGCGACCGGCGGGGCAGTGGCGACGGGCGCGGCGGTGGTGAAGGTGAAGGGTTCGCCCCAGCCGTTGTGGTTGTAGGCCGTCACCCGTACCGACGAGCCTGGTGCCAGGTCTTCGCTGGGGTATGACAGGCTCGACAGGTCGGTTATATCCAGCGACCGCGAGGGGTCGAACTCCTCTCCGGGGCCCCTCCACTCCACGAGGTACTTGGTGATCGGCGAGCCCCCGTCGTAGCGGGGTGCCGCCCACGTGATATAGGCGTCCGTGGTGGCGGTGACGGGCGGCGCTTGGGGGACGCAGCCGCCGGCCCGCCACGGGTTCCTGGTCGCCCCTGAGCCGAATGCGGAATGGCGCGCTCTGCCGACGTGGCAATAGCCCCCGAAGGCGTCCTGCAAGGCGTATACCGCCGACTGCCGGTGCCATTTGTGTTTCGTCGTTTTGAGGTCGCTCCAGAACGCCTCGAGGTCGTACATCTCGGTGTACTTGTCGTCGTCGCTGGTGTCGTAGGCCAGGCCCGTCGTCCCGTATCGATCGTCGAGCCACTGTGGGATCCGGTGCGCGAGAATGTCCTCGATGAACGCCTCGGTCTCGTCTGAGGGACTTTTGGGCGTGACATTGCAGCCCGAGAAATAGCCTGTGTGGCCTCCTCCCTGGGTGACATGCGCGATTGCGTCGGCGTAGAGCTCAGAAGCGGAGCAGTATCTTCCCTCCCTGCCGAGCAGGTCTATGTACACCCAGCCGAACCCGCGGAACTCGGGTGCTTCGACCATGTATCCAGTGCCGATGGTGTAGACGTGGGCGAGTTCGTGGGCGTACACGGACGCATGGTTGCGGGAGCCCCACTTGATGGCATACGCGCCGACACCGCACCAATCCAACCTTCCAGATCGAGCGAAGCACGAGGTGGAGATGTAGCCGCCGCCGCCGGCGGGGGCCCTCGGGGTCAGATTTCTGCGGCGCATCTCGTCGTAGGTCTCACGCACCCAGGGCCACGCCGCCTCTCTAGTGGGCACGAATTTGTTCTTGAAGTAGCTCTGGACCACGTCGGCGCGCGACTGGGTCTTGAAGCCTCCGGTGGCGATCGAGTCGCCGTCGTCGACGACCGCCGACACTTCATATTGGGTGTCCTCGCTCAGCCCAGTGAGCTCGAACACGGCGGCGGTGCCGCTGACCTCCACGTCGGTGTCGGTGATCGTGCCGGGCTCGCTGGAGTAGCTCAGCGTGACTGTCATCGATTCCGAGTCGGGGTTGTTCACGCTGACCGTGATGTCTGCGGATGTCCGGGAGATGAGATCGAAGGCGATGCCAATCACCGCGCCGCGGGGGCCAGGAGGCAGGAAGTAGGCGTAGACCCGGTCATCGCCCCTGTCGGCCACCCACATCTTGGCGCCGTCCGACCAGATGCCCCACGGATCGCGGTTCTCGGGGGCCAGCCCGATCTCCCGGGCGGGTTGGCGCTGGCCGAACCCGGCCGCCGAGAGCCCGTAGGCGAAGATGTGGTTGCGGGCGTTGTCGACGATCCAGACCGTGGTGCCGTCCGACCACATCCCTCTCGGCGCCTTGTAGGTCGTCGCCAAGTCGAACTCCGCGCTCTGATCCCGCTCGCCGACCGCGCCCGACTCGTCGAGGTCATAGGCGAAGAGCCGCTCGCGGACGTGCCCGACAACCCACATGGTGGAACCGTCCGACCAGAGCCCGGCCAGGTGCCCGTTGCCCGTGCCCAGCTCGCCCCCGACCGCGGGGTCCGCAGTGCCGTAAGACGGCCCGTCGGCAATCGCGTAGCCGTGGACGCGGTCGCCCCGGTCAGCGATCCACATAGTGTCGGCATCAGCAAAGACCCCCCGCGGCGCGGTGTTGGCGGCGTCAAGGTCGAAGCTCTTCTCGGCGCGGTACGCCTTGGTGGCCGCGTCGTAGGCATACACCCGGTCGTTTCCGCCGCCCCCGTCGTTCACCACCCACCACGTGTCGCCGTCCGACCAGATGCCCACCGACGCGTCGTTGCCGGCCTCAAGCAGGAAATCATCGGCCGCCGGGCGCAGCAGCAACTCGACGGTGTGCTCAGTGCCATCTGAGAACGTGCCGTCGAACGACGCCTGCACCACGAACCGCGGCACACCGCCCAACCCCGTAAGCGCGAACTCCGCGCTGGCCACCGCGCGCTCGCCGAAGCTCAGTCGCCGCTGAACACCGCCCGACCTCGTGAGCGCGGACTTTGTGCTGGCCACCGCTCGCTTGCCAGCCGCAACGGTCCACTGCGCAACCGTAAATGGGCGATAGCGCAAGTGGATCATGCGCTCGGTATCGCCGTGATAGGAGACCCATGCGGTGGCGGTAGCGCTGGCCGTAGTAACCGCCGACAGGGTGACGGCCGACACCTGAGGCTCGGGCTCGGGCTCGGGAAGGTAGTAGGCGAAGGCCTTCCTGCCGCCCTTGCCACCGTTCACGACGTAGAGGAAGCCGGAATCACCCCACAGCCCCACCGCTGCCTCGTTGCTTCGGTGCAGAGCGACGTCGAGGTGAGGCTGGCGGGCCTTGGACGCGAGATGGTAGGCGTAGACCTTGCGATCGTCGCGGTCGATAACCCAGATGATGTCGCCATCCGACCACACGCCCCTCGCGTCGGAGTTGCCGGCGTCGGCGAGGTAGATGTCGAGGTCTGGGTTCCGCGATCCGTCGGAGCGGGTGTAGGCGAAGAGGCGACTCTCTGTTTCGCTCGACACCCAGAACGTCTCGTCGTTGCCCCAGATCCCCTTGGGCTCTCCATGGTCGCCCGCCAACGTCAGATCGCGGTCGGCATCGTGGGAGCGGTCGGAGAGCAGATAGGCGTACACCTCGAAGTCGTCGCCGTCGACCACGAACATCCGAGTGCCATCCGACCAAATGCCGAGGGGCTTATCGTTGCCCACGGCATCGACGTCGAAGTCCAGGTTCGAATTGCGCGACCCGTCGGAGCGGGTGTAGGCGAACACCTGGTTGTGGGGTTGGTAGCCATCGTTGGAGATCCACAGCGTGTCGTCGTTGCCCCAGATCCCCCGCGGCTCTTTATTGACACCAGGCAGCCCGAAGTCCAGATCGGACGGTCGATTGGAGAACTCAAGCGGAAAGAGGCCCAAAGCGAAACTCTCGTCTTGGGACATCTGGATCTGGTAGGCCGCGTTGGGAAGCAAGCCCGACAGCTCGATCTCGACCGTCCCCGGGGCGCTGGCGCTTGCTGGTGGCCCTTCCTGCCACTCCTTTTGCCCGCGCGGGCGATAGCGCAGGTAAACCGATCCCGACTTGGGCACCGTGGCTGAAACGGTGGCCGTTTCCCGTCCGGTGGTGGCTGCGGCGATGCTTGACACTCCGTCGACCCTGGTGACCGGATTGTCTCCGACCAATATCGAGCCGTGTCCGAGATCGGCGTCCACAGAGCCCGCCGCGATGGCACCGCTGTTCAGATCGAGCCGGTTGCGATTGATCCAGATGCCGTTGTCGTCGAAGTCGCCGGCCTGCACTTCGTAGACGAACACCAGCTCCGGAGTGTTGGAACCGGAGACGTAGAGCGCATGCCTTGTCCCCGGGTCGATCGCCACGCGCACGCTCGGAGTTCCCCCGCTCTGATCCACCGTCACCACCGCATTGAACCGGACCTGCACCTCGATCAAGTCGCCGGCTCGATACGTGCGGTCGTCGCCGGGCTCGGTCAGAAACCGCACCGACAGGACTTCGGGGGCATCGGCGCTGTGGGTCAGGGTGCGCTCGTTGATGTCGTTGGCGTCGTTTCGGGCCAGGTCTTGGATCGGGTCCTTCTTCGGCACCGCATAGGCCACGGTGACCTCCTCGCCCGCCGCCACCGGTGACGACAACAGCAGCATCACGGTCTGGCCGTCGACGATGACGCGCGACACTGCCCGGTCTATCCCGTCCACCTTCACCGTGAACGCCTCCGGTGCGGGCACCGACCCCTCGTCGAGGTCTTCGTCGAAGGTGAGGTTCAGCGAGCCGTGTACCACCTGCGCGCCGTTCACAACCGGCCGCACGCCATCGACTCGGTGATCGCTCAGCGGCCCCTGATCCAAGACCCCCGACCTGTCGATGACCCTGCAATCGTTCGTCGACACGTCGCCGGTCAATGCCAAATCGCCTGCGGGGATGTCTATGCCGTTGGCGTCAAAGTCACCTTCCTCCACCTCGTATGCGAACCACCACTGCTTGCCCTTCCACCCTTTTACGTTGGAACCCCTCAGCGGCACCGTCGTAAACGCAGTGTCACTGTCGATCCCGAAATTGAACGAGACGGCATTCTCCTTGCCCGAGCAGCCGGTGTTGTGGCTGAACTTGATGGTTAAGTTGATCTCATCGCCAATGCCGTAGGGCTGGCCATCACGCCCGTCGTAGCGCCTCATCTCAATCGACCGGACCCGGGGATGGCTAACGAGGGACTTGATGGCGTCGGGATCGTTACTGTCGGCGGACTCGACGGCGTCGGGCTGTTCGTCTTGTGCTCCGGCTATTTCACCCGCGTCAATCAGCAGCAGTGCGGCGATCAGGAACGTGTATGCGGCGAGTAAAATCGGCGCCGGTGCAAGGCGCACCGCGTCATGCTAGTACGAATTACTATCAAGTCAAGAGACTAGTACAAATTACTATCCAATTGTAATACTAGTACACACTACTATCACGTTGCAAGGCTGTTTGCCGAGAAGTAGCGATTCAACACCCGCCCGGCCAACTCCATCTCGATGCGGCCTCTCCGTCACTACGCGGCGTCGGTGCTCCCCCAGCAGCACCACGAACTCGAGACCGTCACCGTCCACGTCAACGCGCCACAAACGTACGTATCCCAGAGGGGTACAACTCAGGCATCCACCGGGATGCTGAGTGCGAAGCTTCGGACCTTGCTGCATACAGTCCGACGTCCTCGATAGAAACGGCATTCCGGAAGAGCATTCGGGCAGCGCACGAATGGAGACCCCGTGCTATAGTGACACTGTTCCGCATTGCGGTACTGGTCCACAGTATGGAACCCGCCCTGGGGTCCAGCACCACAGAAGGAGTGTGTCGAATGACTGACACGCCCGAGATCGACGACATCGATCTGTCGAGTCTGAACGACGAAGACCTCTGTGCGCAGATGCACGACGACTTATACGACGGCCTCGCCGACGAGATCCACGAGGGCACCAACATCCTGCTGGGCCGGGGCTGGCCGGCCGACAAGGTGCTGGACGAGGCCTTGGTGGAGGGGATGCGCATCGTGGGCATCGACTTCCGCGACGGCATCCTGTTCGTGCCCGAGGTGCTGCTGGCCGCCAACGCCATGAAGGCGGGCATGGCCATCCTGCGGCCGCTGCTGGCCGAGACCGGGGCTGAGCCCATCGGCAGCGTGGTTATCGGCACCGTCAAGGGCGACATCCACGACATCGGCAAGAACCTGGTGGCCATGATGCTGGAAGGCGCCGGGTTCGAGGTGACCGACCTGGGCATCAACACCGACGTGGAGGAATTCGTCGCCGCGCTCGACGAGCACCAGCCCGACATCTTGGGCATGTCCGCACTGCTCACCACCACCATGCCCTACATGAAGGTGGTCATCGACACGCTGGTGGAGAAGAGCCTGCGGGAGGACTACATCGTCCTGGTGGGCGGCGCGCCTCTCAATGAGGAGTTCGGCGAGGCCATCGGCGCAGACGCCTATTGCCGCGACGCCGCGGTGGCCGCCGAGACCGCCAAGCAGCTGGTGGCGGCCCGACGAGCCGCGAGCTGATCATGGACCGGGTGCTCGTGGTGGCCTGCGGGGCCCTGGCCAAGGAGCTACGGCACCTGATCGCGTCGTTCGAGCACGAGGAAAGCAGCCCTCCTATCGACTTGGAGTGCCTACCGGCCAAGCTGCACAACCGCCCCGAGCTGATCCCCGAGGCGGTACGGGAAAGGGTGCGGGCCGCCCGAGACCGCTACCGAACCATCCTGGTGGGCTACGCCGACTGCGGCACTGGTGGTCTGCTCGACAAGGTGTGCGAAGAAGAAGGGGTGGAGCGCCTCCCCGGCCCCCACTGCTATGAGCTCTATGCCGGGGCCGAGGCCTTCGCCCAGCTCCAAGAAGATGAGCTGGGCACGCTGTATTTGACCGACTATCTGGTGCGCCACTTCGAGCGCCTGATTCTGGAGGGGCTGGGCATTCTGGACCACCCCGAACTGCAAGACGTCTATTTCAACAACTACACCCGGCTGGTCTACCTGTCCCAGGAGTCCGACCCCGAGCTGGATCGGTTGGCCCGTCAAGCGGCCGACCGCTTGGGGCTGCGCTTTGAGAAGGTGGCCACCGGCTATGGAGGTTTGGTCGATGCGCTGGTAGAGATCCGGGAGCGAGCCGCGTGAGTCGGCGGCGGGGGAGTAACGGCAACCTAGTGGTGATCTGTTGGCGGGATATCCCCGCTCAGGTTAACGCAGGCTCGGGATCTTCGAAGATCCAGCGCATCCTCCCCCGCCGCTTCCAACGGGCTATCGACCGGGCCGCCATGGTGGCCGGCAAAACCCAGGCATCACAATACGTCGGCGAATGGCACCGCAAGATCATTCCCGGCGACCCAGACGATCCCGAGGGCGCCGCTCTGCGAGCCGCCGAAGAGCTCGAGGCTGCGTTCCCGCTAGAGCGGCTCGACGCCTTCGTGGCCACCGGCGGCTGGGATCCGGAAAATGCATCTGAAGAAGCCCAGGAGGCGGCAACGTGACCGACACCGTGCTCAGCTCGGCGAACAAGGAAGTAGTGATCGGGTTCAACCGACCGTTCGTGATGATCGGCGAGCGAATCAACCCCACGGGGCGCAAGCTGCTCACCGAGGAGATGAAGGTCGGCGACTTCAGCCGGGTGGAAGCCGACGCCCTGGCCCAGGTGGCCGCCGGTGCCCACATGCTGGATGTGAACGCCGGCATCCCACTGGCCGACGAACCTGCGCTGCTGGCCCGGGCCATCAAGCTGGTGCAGTCGGTGACCGACGTGCCCCTCTCCATCGACTCGTCGATCATCGAGGCGCTGGAGGCGGGCATCGCGGTGTACGACGGCAAGCCGCTGATCAACTCGGTAACAGGTGAGGAGGAGGTGCTGGAGCGGGTGCTGCCGCTGGTGGCCCGCCACAGCGCCGCAGTGGTGGCCATCTCCAACGACGAGACCGGCATCAGCGAAGACCCCGACGTCCGCTTCGAGGTGGCCCGCAAGATCGTGGAGCGGGCCTCCGACCACGGCATTCCCCGCTCCGACGTGGTGGTGGATCCCCTGGTAATGCCCATCGGGGCCATGGGCACCGCCGGCCAGCAGGTGTTCCGCTTGGTGAGGCGCATCCGCGACGAGCTGGGGGTGAACACCACCTGCGGGGCCAGCAACGTGAGCTTCGGGCTGCCCAACCGCCACGCAATCACCGGCACATTTTTGGCCATGGCCATTGGCGCGGGGATGACCTCGGCAATCATGAACCCGCTTCACGCCGAGGTGAAGCAGGCAGTCATGGCCGCCGACGTATTGGCCGGCCACGACCAGGACTGCATGGCTTGGATTGCCGAGAACCGGGACCCGACCGCCGCCGGCGAAGGAGCTGCCCGCCGTCGAGGAGGACGTCGCCGGGCCGCGGTATGACCGTCGAACACCGCGTGGTGTTCACGCCCAGCGGCATCGTGGCCTCCGCCCCAGAGGGGTCGGCCGTGCTGGACGCGGCCCGCACCGCCGGGGTGGACATCGACTCAGTGTGCGGGGGCCGAGGGCTGTGCGGCCGCTGCCAGGTGGCCCCCAGCAACGGGGAGTTCGCCAAGTGGGGGCTGACCAGCACCGAGGACGCGCTGTCGGTTCCCGGCCCCACCGAGCTCGACTATCGGGGACGGCGCCCATTGCAGGAAGGCCATCGGCTGAGCTGTCAAGCCGCCGTGCTGGGCGACGTGGTCATCGATGTCCCCGCCCAGAGCCAGGTCCACAGCCCGGTGGTGCGCAAGGCCGTAGACCTAGGCGAGATCACTGTCGACCCGGTGGTGACTCTCCACTATCTGGAGATGACCACCGCCGTGCTGGGCGACGAGATCTCCGATGCCGAGCGACTGGTCAGCGCATTGGCCGACGACTGGGACATGCCCGACGTTGAAGTACCCGCAGGGGCGCTGCCTGCGTTGTCGGCGGCCATGGCTGAAGGGAAGGGCGCGATCACCGCCGTGGTCCACACCCGGCGGCGGTACCCCGGCCAAAGCGAAGACGGAGAGGTGGTTGAGCGGCGGGTGCTCACCGTGCGGCCGGGCTATTCCGACGCGGAGTTCGGCGTTGCGGTGGATGTGGGCTCCACCACCGTGGCCGGCTACCTGCTGGATCTGGCCACCGGAGAGGTGGTTGCCACCGCAGGGCGCATGAACCCACAAATCCGATTCGGCGAGGATCTGATGAGCCGGGTGTCGTATGCCATGTTGAACCCCGGCGGCACCGCCGAGCTAACCACGGCGGTGCGAACAGCCATCGACGAGGTGATCGGCGAACTCTGCGAAGCCGCGGGTATCGACCGGGTTGATGTGTGCGATCTCGTGGTGGTGGGAAATCCGATCATGCACCACCTGGTGCTGGGCATAGACCCCACCCCGCTGGGCGCCGCCCCGTTCACCCTGGCGGTCCGCGATGGAGTATGGGCCGACGCCGCCGACATCGACGTGGACCTGCCCGGCGCATCCCTCTATGTGGGGCCGTGCATCGCCGGCCACGTGGGAGCCGACGCGGCGGCCGCCATGCTGGCCGAGGGACCGCACCGATCGCCCCAACCGCAGCTTCTGGTGGACGTGGGCACCAACGCGGAGATCGTGTTGGGCGACAACCAGAAAGTGTGGGCGGCATCGAGCCCCACCGGGCCCGCCTTCGAAGGCGCCCAGATCAGCTGCGGGCAGCGGGCCACCGCCGGAGCAATTGAGGGGGTGCGGATCGACCCCGCCACGCTGGAACCCCGGTTCAAGGTGATCGGCTGCGATCTGTGGTCCGACGATCCCGGCTATGAGGCCGCGCTGGGCTCGCTGGAGGTCTCTGGGCTGTGCGGTTCGGGGATCATCGAGGTGATCGCGGAGATGTTCCTGGTCGGGATAGTCGATCACCGGGGTGTCATCGTCGGCGAGATGGCCGAGCGCAGCCCCCGGATCATCGCCGATGGGCGGACTTTCTCCTATGTGCTTCAAACCCAGCCGGTTCCGCTGTTGGTGACCCAGAACGACGTGCGAGCAGTGCAGTTGGCCAAGGCGGCGTTGCGGGCCGGCATAGACCTGCTTTTCGAGCACGCCGGGATCGCCGAGGTGGCCGATGTGCGCTTGGCCGGAGCGTTCGGTGCCCACATCAGCCCGGTCCACGCCATGGTGCTGGGCCTGGTACCCGACGGGCCGGTAGAAGGGGTCAAAGGGGTGGGCAACGCCTCGGGAGCGGGCGCCGCCCGGATGCTGGTGTCGGGATCGCAGCGAGCCGAGGTCGAGCGGGCCGCCCGGGAGGTGGTCAAAATCGAGACCGCCACCGAGGCCCGCTTTCAAGAGCTGTTCGTGGCCGCCATGTCACTGCCCCATGAGACCGCCCCCACCCCCCACTTGGAGCAGGCGGTGGATTTGCCCCCGAGGTCGACAGCCGATAGCGAGACTGCCGGACCCAAGCGGCGGCGGACGGGCCGTCAACGAAATCAGATGCAGGAGCAGTGATGAGCGAGCGACAAGGCAGACGCGGCGGTGGACGGGCCGGTCGCCAGGCGGCCCGGGCAGCCAGCCAGGTATTGGCCGCCCCGGTGCTGGAACGGCGTCTGCCGCCGGTGGAGATCATCGACGAGGCCGGACTGGCCCAGATAGAGGAGAACGCCGAAACCATCCTGGCCGATGTGGGCGTCGCCTTCCAGGACTACCCCGACGCGCTCGACCTCTGGCGGGATGCCGGTGCCGACGTGGATGGCCAGCTTGTGCGGTTCCCCCGGGGAATGTGCCGTCAGATCGTGACCGACAACGCCCCGGCCACCTACACCCAGCACGCCCGCAACCCCGAGCGCAGCGTGAGCATTGGCGCCAACACCACCGTGTTCGTCCCCAACTACGGCTCGCCGTTCGTCACCGATCTAGACCAGGGCCGGCGCTACGCCACCTTGGCCGACTTCGAGAACGTGGTGAAGCTGGCCTACCGCCTCCCCCACCTGCACCACAGCGGGGGCACGGTGTGCGAGCCGGTGGACGTGCCCGTTGAGGTGCGCCACCTCGACATGGTGTACGCCCACCTCCGCTACAGCGACAAGCCTTTTATGGGCTCGGTTACCAGCGCAGCGCGGGCCGCCGACTCGGTGGAGCTGGCCCGCATCGCCTTCGGCGGCGATCTGGCCGACCGCACGGTGATGACCTCGCTGATCAACGCCTCCTCCCCCATGCGGTGGGACGCCACCATGCTGGGGGCGGCCACGGTGTACGCCCGGGCCAACCAGGCCAGCATCATCAGCCCGTTCATCCTGGCCGGGGCCATGTCGCCGGTGACGGTGGCCGGGCTGTGCGCCCAAGCCCTGGCCGAGGCCCTGTCGGGCATGGCCTACCTGCAACTGGTGCGCCCGGGCTCGCCCGTCATATTCGGCACCTTCGCCTCGTCGATGTCGATGGCCACTGGCGCCCCCACCTTCGGCACCCCCGAAGCCGCCCAAGCCATCTTCGTCATGGCTGCACTGGCCCGGCGCTGCGGGGTGCCGTTTCGCTCCGGGGGTCAGCTCACAGCCTCCAAAGCCCCCGACGCCCAGGCGGCCTACGAGTCGGCCCAAACCCTGTTACCCACCGTGCAGGCCGGGGTCAACTTCGTGCTCCACGCCGCCGGGTGGCTGGAGGGGGGTCTGACCCTGGGCTACGAGAAGCTCATAATGGACGCCGACCAACTTGGCGCCATGGAGGTCCACGCCCGAGGGGTGGACCTGAGCGACAACGGCCAGGCCATGGAGGCGTTCCGCACCAACACCCACGGCGACCACTTTTTGGGCAACGCCCACACTCTGGCCAACTTCGAGACCGCCTTCTGGCGCTCAGAGATAGCCGACAACAACAGCTACGAGCAGTGGTCGGAGGAGGGCTCGCTCACCGCGGCCCAGCGGGCCAACACCCGCTGGAAGGAGCTGCTGGCCGACTACCAGCCGCCCCCCATCGACGACGCCATCGACGCCGAGCTGCAAGATTTCATGGCCCGCCGCAAAGCCGAGATCCCCAACGAGCAAGGGTGACCCGACCCGAGGAGTAGACCATGGCCGAGCAGTTGAGCGGGCGGTGTATGTGCGGGGCTGTGAGGTATGTGATCGACGGGCCGGTTCGAGACGTGTGGAACTGCCACTGCGACCGGTGCCAGCGCTGGACCGGGCACTTCACCGCTGCCGCCGGCTGCCGCCGTGACCACCTTCGCCTCATCGCCGACGACACGCTGGAGTGGTACCACCCTGATGAATGGCCCGATGTGGCCTACGGCTTCTGCCGCCGGTGCGGCAGCTCACTGTTCTGGAAGGTGATCGCGGTGCCACCGGGAGAGTCGGAGCAGAAACTGGACCACATTGCGATATGGGCCGGAACCCTCGATCCCCCCACCGGGCTTTCGACAGAGTTGGCCATCTACGCCGAAGACGCCTCCGACTACCACACGCTCGACACCAGCATCGAGACCCACCCCCGCGACCCCCAAGAAATACTTGAGAATTAGCGTTCCGCATCGTGGAACGGTACCGGTACAGGGGTAGTGTGAGGCAATGGCGGTGCAGTCGGTTGAGCGGGCGTTTCTGCTGCTGCGCACGCTGGCCCAAGGGCCGCTGGGGGTCACCGATCTAGCCGAACGGGTGGATCTGCCCAAGAGCACGGTGGCCCGGCTGTTGTCCGCGTTGGAGTCTGAGGGCGCAGTGGCGCAGGTCGAGGCTGGAGGGGCCTATCGAATCGGTGACGGCCTGATCGACATTGCCGGCGTAGTCCCCGCGGGCCGCAACCTCATCACCGCCGCCCGCCCCCACCTATTGGAGTTGACCGAAGCGACGGGGGAGGCGGCCGGCCTGTCGATCATCGACAACGGCCGGGCCCACTACCTAGACCAAACCAAGATTTCCTCCGACATCCAAATCCGGGATTGGACCGGCGAGTACACCCCGATTCATGTCGTGGCCGCGGGGCTGGTAATGCTGGCCCACCTCCCCGCCGACCAGCAGGATGAATTCCTCGGCCAGCCACTTGAGGTTTGCACCCAGTGGACCGTTGTCGACCCCGACGAGATACGAGATCGCCTAACCCAGATCCGCAGTCTGGGATATGCCTGGGTCTATGAAGAGTTTGTGGAGGACCTGAACTCAGTGGCCGCTCCCGTGCTCGACATGGACGGGCAACCGCTAGCCGCCCTCCATGTCCACGGACCGGCCTATCGCTTCCCCGACCCCGACCTGGCCCACGACCACGGCCTCGCTGTTGCGGCCGCCGCCAACCGCCTCGCCGCCCAGCTCTCCGCCTGACTGCCATCCTCGACGACAAGGGCAGCTGAGCCGGCCGGCAGGCCGCGGTCAGGCTCGGCGGCGCTTGATCTCCTCGGCGATGGCGGGGATGACTTCGTGGAGGTCGGCGATGACGGCCCAGTCGGCCTTGACCACCATGTTGGCTTCGGGGTCGATGTTGATGGCCAGGATGTGCTTGCTGGCCTTGGCCCCCACCCAGTGCTGGATGGCGCCGGAGATGCCCGAGGCGATGTAAATCTCGGGGGTGATGCGGGTGCCGGTTTGGCCCACCTGATCGGAGTGGGGTCGCCAGCCGTTGTTGGTCACCGCCCGGCTGCATCCCACCCGGCCGCCCAGCATCGCCGCCAACTCCTCCAGGGGGGCAAACGCCTCGGCCGATCCCACTCCCCGACCGCCGCCGATCACCACCGGGGCGGTCGACAGGGTGACCCCGGCCTCCAATACCACTCGGTCCTTGACCATGGTGCGGGCCAGCGACGGGTCGAGATCGATGTCGACCGCCTCGGCGACTGGTTCGACTGCCGACGGGGCCGGCTCGGCAGCCAACGTGTGCAAGCCAGTGGTCAACAGCGGCCGCTCCGATACCAACCTGGCATCTTCTAGCAACGAGCCGCCCCACTGCTGGCGGGTCATAGTCCACTCCCCCGCTCCGCTGTCAGCCTGGACGTCGATGCAGTTGGCCACCATCGGCAAGTCGAGGCGGGCGGCCACCTGGGCCATGATCTCGTTGCCCCGTTCGCTGCCCCCCGCCAGGACCGCGCCTGGTTCTAGCCGTCGAACCAATTCGGCCGCCGCCTCTCCCCACGCCTCGGGTCCGAAGTCGGCCAGCAAGTCGCTGACCACGGTGTATACCGCCTCCGCCCCGAAGGCGCCAGCTTCGGACACCAGATCAGTATCGTCGGCGCCGATCAGCGCAGCATGCAGCGGCGCTCCCATCTGAGCCGCCAGACCGCGCCCGAAGGTCAGCGCCTCCCGGGCGGCCTCATCCATGGCCCCCCGGTCGTGCTCCAACACCACGAGCAGCATCACACCACTCCCAGCTCTTCGAGCACGTCCACCACCGCGGCAGCGGCCTCGGGACTGTTGCCCAGGATCTCCGTCTCGGTGACCGTCTCCCGAGGCCGGTGCAGCCGCACCAGCGACTGCCCGCCGGGCTGGGCGTCGGAGCCGAGTTCGGCGATCTCCAACTTCTTGGACGCCAGCCGCCCCCGCATGGTGGGGTACCGGGGCAGGTTGATGCCCTCCTTGACGCCGACGGCCGCGGGCATGGGCAGCTCATACACCTCGAACCCGCCGTCGATCTCTCGGCGGGCCCGGACCACGCCATCGCCAGCCTCAGGGTCCACCTCGATGCCCTTGATGCCGTTCACGATGGGACGGCCCAGGGCATAGGCCACCCGCACCCCCACCTGAAAGCCCCCCGAGTCGGCCGACTCGTTGCCGAACACCAGCAGGTCGAACGGACCGTCGGATGCCTCCAAGCCCCGGATGGCGTCGGTGAGCGCGGCCGCGGTGCGCTGGGGATCCCAGGCCGAGCCGTCGGTGGCCACCAGCACGCCATGGTGGGCTCCCACCGAAGCGGCGTAGCGCAGCTGCTCGACCGCTTCCGGAGAACCCAGCGTGAGCACGGTGACCTCGCCGCCGTGGCGCTCGGTGAGCTGCACCGCCTCCTCCACCCCGCACTCCTCATGGGGGCTGGTGGCGAAGCCCAGATGGGCGGCGTCCACGGCCAGGCCGTCGGCGGTCACGTTGATCTTGGCCCCCGGCGCCGCCACCCGCTTCACACAGCACAAGATCCTCATGGCCGACCCTCGCCCACAACACAGCACAAGATCCTCATGGCAATAGCTCCCCTAGCTCCTCAACCGGGAGTCGTCGGGATCGAACACCGCGCCGGTGCCGGCCACCCTCACCGGGAACAGCTCGTTCATGTACATCACCTGGAGGTCGGTGCCCGGCTGGGCCAACTCGGCGGGCAGATAGGCCATCAGCAGGTGCCTGTCCACCGATGGTCCCGGTCCTGCGGTGGTCACCCGCGACACCCGCCCGTGGGAGTCGGTGATCCGCTGGCCGTCCTGGGTCAAGATGGGCTCGTTGCCTCCCTGCATGTAGCGCTTGCGGCCCTGGCTATCGGTCAGGTCCTCCACGGTGAGCACGCACATCGACACCTCGGGGTTGCCCATCTCCCGGGCGGCCAGGTAGGGCTCCTTGCCGATGAACGGCGCCGCCTTCACCTTGGGCCGGGCCAGGCCGGCCTCCAGCGGGTTGTACTCGCTCTCCAGCTCGGCCCCCATGAGCCGGTAGCCCTTCTCCAGCCGCCCCGACGTGCCGTACACCCCGCCGCCGGTGGGGCGCAGGCCGTAGTCGGCCCCCACCGCCATGAGGGCATCCCACAGCACCGGGCCGTCGTCCCAGGCGGCGTAGATCTCCCAGCCGGTGTCGCCGACATAGGAGATGCGGAAGAGCGTGGCCTCAATGGTGCGGCCCCCGCAGTTCAGCTCCACGCCCACCAGCGAACCGTAGGGCGAGCCGTCCTGGCTGAGGTCTTGGCTGGTCAGCGCCCCGATCACGTGGGGGGCGTTGGGCCCCCACACCCCGAGGGTGGTGATCTGGTCGGTGACGTTGGCGAAGCTCACCGAGCCGTCGACCGGCATGTGGCGGCGGGTCCAGAACTCGTCGCGGCCGCCGTCGAACACGCCGGTCACGATGCGCACCCGCTCCTCTCCCATCCGCATCATGGTCAGATCGGAGTGGAACCCGCCGTCGGGGGTCAGCCACGGGGTGTAGATGGAGCGGCCCACCGGCACATCCACCTTGTTCACCGCCAGATAGTCGGCATAGGCCACTGCGCCGGGCCCGGTCAGCTCGAAGATCTGGAAGGCGCTGAGGTCGACCATCCCGCAGTTCTCCCGCAGGTTGAGGTGCTCGGCCACGGTGATGGGGCTCCACCACCGGGCGTCCCACTCCACCTCTCGGCCCTCCACCTCATAGCGATCCACCAGGTCGGCATTGGACTCGAACCACTGGGGCCGCTCCCAGGTGCGGGCCTGGAAGAAGTCGGCTCCCAAGTCCTGTTGGCGAGAGAAGTAGGGGCTGACCCGCAGGTTGCGGCGGCTCTCCCACTGCTCTTGGGGGTGGACGATGCCGTAGGTCTTGTTGAAGTGCTCCGCAGAGCGGGCCCAGATGTGATCGTCGCCCCGCTCCTCGGGGTAGAAGCGGGACACATCCGCGCCGTGGACGTCGATCACCCGGGGATAGCCGAAGGTCATCCACTCGGCCACCACCTGGGCCATGCCCGGCCCCTCCTTGACCCAGATGGCCGCGGCCGACCACAGGTTGCGGACCTCGGGCAGCTCTCCCAGACACGGCATGGCATCGGGGGTGAGCGACAGCAAGCCGTTGATGGCGTACTTGATCTCGGCGTCGCCCAGCATGTCCATCAGCTCGATGGCCTGCTCCATCTGCTCGTCGAAGTCGTCGGGCGTGAACGGCATCTCAGTGGGCGACAGGGCAGATTCCTCATTGGAGGGGATTTCGTCGGGGTGGTGGAAGATGGGACGGTGGGCGTACGACCCCACCTCCATCGACCCGGCCGACTGGCGCTCGTAGCAGAAGGTGTCCATGTCCCGGACGATTGGGTAACCGATCTCGTTGTTGGTCTCGGCCAGGATGTCGAGGGGGCCGACGTCTGCCATCTGGTGCACCGCTGGCACCAGCGGGATGTAGGCGTCGGCCATGTTGGCCACCCGGTTCGACCACACCCCGCAGGCGATCACCACATACTCGGTCTCGATGGTGCCCTTGTCGGTAACCACCGCTTTGACCGTGCGGTCGCCGGGGTTGGGACCGTCTTCGGTGATGATGTCGAGCACCTCGGTGTTGGCCGCCACATGGCAGCCCCCGTTCACCGCCACGTTGCGCATCTGGGTGCCGGTCTCCAAAGAATCCACCACTGAGACCGTGGGGCAGTAGAAGCCCTCCAAAACGATGTCGGTGTTGACGAAGGGAACCAGCTCCTTCACCTCTTCGGGGGTCAGCAGGTGGGCCTCGACGCCCCACGCGGTGGCCGAGGTCATGCGCCGCTTGAGCTCATCCACCCTCTCTTGGGTGCGGGCCACCTCGATGCCGCCGGAGTCCACCGACAGGCCCAGCTCGCGGTACTGGTTGGCGCTCTGCTCCCCCAGCAGGCACATCTCCTTGTTGTGGTCCACCGGGAATATGAAGTTGGAGGCGTGGCCGGTGGACCCGCCGGGGTTGGGCAGCGGGCCCTTGTCAAGCAGCACCAGATCGGTCCAGCCCAGCTTGGCCAGGTGCCCGACCAGGCAATTGCCCACGATTCCCGCGCCAATGACCACGCACTTGGCCTTTTCGGGGACATCAGCCATGTCCTGCCTCCAACTCTTCCATCGTGTGGACCTTGCTCGACGTGTCGACCGTCATAATGCCCAACTCGCTTCCTTAACAGGTCGTGCTGCCTGCAAGTATTGCACTTCTGGTCCGTATTATGGTACAGTTCCGTCATGCGGAACGACTCGGCCAGTCTATCGCGGTGGGAAGAGCCGCAACCGGCCGGACCGAATCCTGATGTCCAGGAGCTTATTCGCAACTCGGCTTTCGAGATCATCCCGCTGAACAGCGCTTCGGAGGCCATTGATGCACTGCCCCCGAAGTCACGGGTATCGATCACCGCATCGGCGGCAAAAGGCCAGGCGGCCACGCTGGAGCTGGCCGAAGAGCTGGTCAACCGAGGGCATCACGCCATCCCCCATTTCTCGGCCCGTTTGATAAGGGACCGCGGCCAAGTAAAGGACCTAGCCGAGTGGGCCAAGTACGTCGGGGTGACCACCGCCTTCGTCATCGGCGGGGATGCCACCGAGCCGGGCCCCTACCACGACGCCCACACCTTCATGCGGGACCTGTTTGAGTACGACCACGGCCTCGACACGGTGGGAGTGGCGGCCTATCCCGACGGCCATCCCCTCATCGGCGAGGATGAGCGCCGCCACGCCCTGTTCGCCAAACAGGATTTGCTGGCCGAAGCCGGTCTGCGGGGGTATTGCAGCACCCAGATGTGCTTCGACCCGGCCCGGATCATCGCCTGGCTCAAGGGCGAGCGGGGCGACGGGCTGACCCTACCAGTGCACTTGGGCATCCCCGGCGCGGTGGAGCGAGCCAAGCTACTCACCATCGGCGCCCGCCTCGGCGTCGGCCAGTCTTTGCGCTATCTCCACAAGAACCGCCGCTCGATGGCCAAGCTGCTGGGCTCCTCAGCCCACGACCCCTCTGAACTACTCGATGCCCTCAGCAGCCAGCTGACCCCACTGGACATCAACGGCCTGCACATCTTCACCTTCAACCAGGTAGAGACCACCGCCGCCTGGCGCCAAGCCCTCATCCACGGCTGAAGCTCTAATCCAGGGACTCTGCTCCCGCTAGCTTGCGCCGCCTTCGGCCATCAGTGCGGCCAGGCTGCGGCGCCATTCCACTGAGGGGCGGTCGGACTGGACGCTGACGGTGGCAGTGATGTCCATGGGGAGCACGCCTTCGAGCTTTTCCAGCATGGCCTTGTCTTCCGCGCCGATGGCCAGATCGAACTTCATGATCTCATCGGCGGGCACCGAGAAGTCGTCGTTGCGCCACACCACGAAGTTGAACAGCGAATTCACGTCGTCCATCGGGGTGGTCAGCAGCAACAAGATGTGCTCCAACCCCGACTCGTAGGCGATGGTGCTGCGCACCGAGAACGGCAGCACATAACCCGTAGTCATCCGGCGGTGCAGTACGTCGTCTTCCTGGCCGGTAACGGTCTGGCCCGCGTCACTGGTGTTGTTGGCATTCACCTCGTAGACGTAGCCCCGATAGCCGTCGGGCAGGTCGCCCATCTCCAATGGCGGGATCACCGTTTCTTGGGCCAGGCCGAAGGTGGCGGTGTGCACGAACGGGAAGTGGGAGAAGTCCATGAAGTTGTCGGTGATCCGGGTGGACGACACCGCCCAATGCTGGAATGGCGTATTGAGCCGGCGGAACTCGGGGTTGTCTTCTTGGGGGATTTCGGGAATCCGGCCCAGGGGCTTACCCGGACACAGCCACACCAGCCCGTAGCGCTCCTCAATGTTGATGGTGTCGAGGTGGGCCTTGGGCGGTATCGGCGTGCCCGGCACAGACGACGGAACCAGCTCGCAACGGCCCCCAGCACCGAACCGCCAACCGTGGTAGGGACACTCCAAGCAGCCGTCCACCATGCGCCCCTCCGAGAGCGGAGCCTGCCGGTGAGGACAGCGATCGGGTGCGGCGGTGAGCGATCCGCCTTCCGAGCGCCACAAGGCGTAGCGGCGGCCCAGCACCTGGACACCGTGTGGTCCGGGATCGATGTCTTCGCTGAGGGCAATGGGGTACCACTGGTGGTCCAGCGCAGGCTGGCCGACGAGCTGGTTGGAAGCGCCATTTCCGCTCATGGGCCGATGATACTCCCTACCCCATTTCCTGTTTCCCGCACACTGCCCCGATAACGTCAACTGACGTGTCAGCGGCCGACTGGGTGATCACCGGCGACATCGTGACCATGGACGCCGAGCGCTCCATCATCTCCGGCGGCGCAGTGGCGGTAGCCGACGGGAAGATCACTGCGGTGGGAAAGGCCACCGACATCAAGGCGC
This sequence comes from Candidatus Poriferisocius sp., assembly GCA_965208545.1. Taxonomy (GTDB): domain Bacteria; phylum Actinomycetota; class Acidimicrobiia; order Acidimicrobiales; family Bin134; genus Poriferisocius. Next base: position 2,720,981 of record OZ242341.1, read on the forward strand.
AATACCCGGATGCACCCGAGCGGGGGTCGGCTGACTCGTTGGTGGTGCCCGGATTCGTCAATGCCCACCAGCACCTCACCGCCGACCGGCTGGTGGCTTCGGCCATCCCCGACGACCTTCCCCCGGGCGCGGCCATTTTCGAGTGGATCGTGCCCGTCCACGAGCACGTCACCGGCGACGACGACGAACTGGCCGCCACGCTGGGGCTGATCGAAGCAGCCTGCAACGGCATTACCACCACCATCGACGCCGGCACCGTGGCCCACCCTGAACGGGTAGCCCAGGCCATGGCCGCGGTCGGCGTGAGGGGAGCCGTCGGGCGCTGGGGGTCCGATGCCGACGGCCTGCCCCAATCGGCCTCCCCAAGCGAGGTTATCGATGCCCAGCGGGATCTCATCGAGCGCTATCCGCCCGGCGGGCTGGTGGAGTCGTCGATCACCCTGGTGGGTCACGACCTGATGTCTGACGATCTGGCGGTGGCGGCTGCCGATCTGGCCCGCTCCACCGGGAGACGGCTGAGCTTCCACCTCTCCCCCACCCCCGACGATGCCGCCCGCTACCTGGAGCGCACCGGGCACCGACCCCTGGTACACCTGGAAAAACTGGGGGTGCTCGGCCCCAACGTGTTGGTGGGCCACGCCGTTCACGTTGACGACGCCGAAGTGGAAGCCCTGGTGCGCACCGGTACCGCGGTGGCCTCCTGTCCGTGGGCCTACCTGCGGCTGGGCCAAGGAATGACCGAGCGCTTCGCCCACTTGGATTTGTGGCGACAGGGTGGCCGGCTGGCGTTGGGGTGCGACACCGAGAACGCCGGCGACGCCATCGACGGACTGCGGGCTGCGGCCCTGTTTACCGGACTGGCCAAGGACACATCCGCCGATCCCACCGAGTTCGGCGCCCACCACGCCTTCGAGCTGTTGACCATCGCCGGGGCCGAGGCAGTGGGCATGGCCGACCGGATCGGGTCTCTGGAAGCCGGCAAGGCCGCCGACATTGTGGTGATCGACCGCTCTGGCATCCAGTGGCAGCCGCCCAGCCCCGACCCGGTCCTGCAATTGGTGTGGGCCGGGGGCGGGCGATCGGTCACCGATGTGCTCGTCGACGGCCGCCTGGTGATCGCCGACGGTCGTTGCACCACGGTGGACGCCGATTCTCTGCGCGCCGAGGCTCGCCATGCTGCTCAACAGCTCATCGATCGATCAGGCATCCGCCCTCGTTCCCGCTGGCCGATGCGGTAGCCAACAACATCAACTAGAAATAGAGGCGATGACCTACCCCAACACTCTCATCTTCGTTGACTTCCCCTCCGACGACCCCGAGGCATCGGCGGTCTTCTATCACGAGGTATTCGGCTGGGAAGTGGAGCCCCGCCCCGCCGGCGTGTTCCACAGGATCGTCCCCGGCCAGAACTTCCAGCTGGACGACGGCTCTCAGAGCGAGATCGGCAACCTGCACATGGGGATCCACAACGCGGCCAACGCCCGCCCCCACCCCGACCCCGACGGGGTCGAGCCCCGCGGGCTGTCCCCAGACGGGCGAACGGTGCGGATCTGGGTCCTGGTGAGCGACGACGACTCCTCCGACGCCATCATGGACCGGGCTCTGGCCCGGGGCGCCACCGAGCTGTGGCGTGATCACTATTGGGCCGAGTTCAACGGGTTCAACGCCGCCTTCAAAGACCCGTGGGGCAACACCCTCATTCTGTGGACCAAGGGGGGCGACGACCCCCAGATCCCCGACGGCTGGACCGACGAGTAATCCTGCTGTGGCCGATCACGACCCCGTCTACGACGTCCATCCCCCCGCCCCCCGCTGGACCCACATCGCCCTGCGGGTGGCCGACATGGATGCCACCATCGACTGGTACACCACCTACACCCCCATGCGGCTGCTCGACCAGCGCGAAGACGACATGGGCTACGGGGCCTGGCTGGGCCACGGCGACTCCCCCGACTCGCCGTTCATCCTTGTGCTAGCGCAGTTCTTCCCCGAAACCGACCCGTTTAAGGGCTCCCCCATGGCCAAGCTGGCTCCCTTCGCCCACCTGGGCATCGAGCTGACCAGCCGCGAGGCGGTAGAGGAAACCGCAGCCAAAGGGAGCGCCGGCGGCTGTCTGGCCATGCCCCCAACCGACATGCCGCCCCCCATCGGCTACATCTGCATGCTGGCCGATCCCGACGGCAACATGGTGGAATTCTCCTACGACCAGGGGGTCTACGCCCTGGCCAGCCAGCTCGCCCAGCAACAGAGCTGATCCAGCGGCGACGCTCAGCCGATCTCCAGCATCAGCTTGTCCCAACCCCGCACCGTGGAAGTGTGGGCCCGCTCGGAGCGATCAAGATCCACCGTCCAATCGGGGAAGCGCTTGAGCATCTCATCGAGCGCCACCCGGCCCTCAAGGCGGGCCAGCGCCGCGCCGAGGCAAAAGTGCAGCCCATAGCCGAATGACAGGTGGTGGTCGATGTTGCGGTGGATGTCGAAGTCGTCGGCAGTGTCGCCCCACTTTCGGTGGTCGCGGTTGGCCGACCCGTTGAGCAGCAAGATGGCGCTGCCCTCGGGCACGGTGGTGCCGTGGTACTCCACGGCCTCGTTCACGTAGCGGGCCTGCACCGGTGACGGCGCCTCATAGCGCAACGACTCCTCGATGGTGTTGGGGATGAGGCCCGGGTCAGCGGCGATTTCGCGGCGCTGGTCGGGCAACAACCCGAGCATCAGCATCGTCCAGCCGATCAACTTGGTGGTGGTCTCGTTGCCCGCCCCCGACAGCAGGCCGATGTAGCTCAGGATCTCCTCCCGGGTGAGCCGGCGGACAACCCCGGTGTGGTCCTCGAACTCGGTGTGGATGAGTTGGGTCATCACATCGTCGGACGGGTTCTCCTTCCGCCAGTCGATGTATTCGCCGTAATTGCCCTCAGCCGCGGAGTCCTCCATCGTTTGGACCGCGCCCGCTATGGGCATCTCCCCTGACTCCAACCGGAGTCCGCTGTCGATCTGGTCGCGAATGGCCTGCTGATCCGACTCGGGGATGCCAAGGAGCATGCCGATAGCTCGCATGGGTACCGGCGCTCCTAGCGTTTCGATCACATCGAAGCTCTCGGAGCCTTCCAGGGCATTGAGCGCATCGGCGCAAAAGCGCCGTACCTGGGGCTCGATGGCGTTCATCCGCTTGGGGGTGAACACCCGGGCCAGCAAACTCCGATACACCGCATGGCGAGGCGGATCGTCGAACAGGATCATGCCCGGGGGCATATCCACGCCGGATTTGATCAGCTCCAAGACGGTTCCCCGCCCGGAAATCAGTCGGGTGTGGTCCTTGAGGCCCTCCTCTACGTCGCCCCAACGACTGAGCGCCCAGAAGTCGTGCTTCTCGTTGTAATACAGCGGGCACTCGTCGCGCAGCCTCTTCCACACCGAATGCGGATCGTTGTCGATCTCAAAGTCGTAGGGGTCGTAGTAGGGGGCGGAGGGAGCCGATGCCGTCATGTCATTTCTCCTCGCAAGCGCCCTCCCGGCTAGATGGCAGTAGGGAGACCGCAAAGTACCATGTTCTCCGGAAACGAGAAGATCGTTCCCCTTCGAGAGGAAGTCATGGACCAGGCGCGGATGGCCGACATCATCGAAATCGAGCAACTGCTGGCCCGCTACGCCGTCGGCATGACCAAAGACGACATCGACACCGTGATCGAGGTGTTCACCCCCGACGGCACCTACAGCGCGTTCGGCGACAAGTACGCCTTGGCCGACTTTCCCCGGCTGGTGGCCGCCGCCCCCAAGGGCCTGTTCTTGGTGGGCCCGCCCGACATCGAGCTAGATGGCGACCAGGCGACCGGAACCCAGCCGCTGTGCTTTGTAGACCAGACGGACCATCAAATGCGGATCGGCTACTACAACGACACCTACCACCGCACCGAGAGGGGCTGGCGTCTGGCCACCCGCTCGATGACCTTCCTTCGGAGAAGCGGCACCCGAGACGCCGGCCGCCCCCACGACCCCGACCGCCCCGAACCGTCCGCTAGCTGAGGCTGGAACTTGTGAGCAGCTCTATCAGCTTGACGATCATCTTCAGGGGCAAGCGACGCACGATGGACTACGTCGAGGGCGACACAGTGCTGGAATCGGCCCGGCGGGCCGGGCTGAGCCCGCCGTTTTCCTGCGAGGCGGGCAACTGCGCCACCTGCATGGCTTTTCTCAAGGAGGGAAGCGTCACCATGCGGGCCAACGAAGCGCTGGAACGCGACGAGGTGGAAGAAGGCTTCATTCTCACCTGCCAGTCGGTTCCCGACTGCGATTCAGTAGTTGACTACGACAGCTTGTGATCGGGGACGATGGCGTGGAGGCAGAAACGCCAGACTTCCTCGCCAGTGATCGGCCGATCCACACCGGTGCTTCGCCCTGCGGTGACAGTGGCGGCCTGAAGGACGACCGCCGCTAGACGTCGCGGGCGGCCTTCCCGAAGGAGACCGGCTTCGCCAACCTGCTCCACGATTTCGGCCACGTATTCGTAAAGGGGCGAGTAGGCCGCCACCACCTCCTCGGGGTGGTCGACCAGTAGCCGCTGGGCAAACTCGGCAAACAGCGGCTGCTCCGATACCCGTCCCGGCGCGCACAGGTCGTACACCATCAGCACCACCTGCTCCAGACGGTCGAGCGGATTGCCTTCGGCAGTGGCCACCCGGATGCGGGCCACCGCGATGCCCATCTCCTCTTCGAACAGAACCAGCAGCAGCTCGTGCTTGCTGTCGAAATACTGGTAGAAGCTCCGCACCGACTGCTTCGACTGGTCGACCACCTCTTGAATAGTGAACTCCGTCGAGGCCTTGGCCGCGATGACCTCGCGGGCCGCGTCGAGAAACTGCTGGACCCGCTTGGCCGCCCGGTCTCGGGCCGACCGAGTCGACCGCTCGATGGCCCGGTCCCGCCACATCGTGTCCCGGCCCAGTTCGTCAACCTTCATGGCATCAGCTGGCCCGCTGTGCGCCGGTGCCCGCGGCGCCCTGGCCCATGTTCTGCCAGCGAGCCTGGACCTGCTCGGCGGTCAGCTTCTCCCGCCGGCTCATAGAGCGGATGCTCACGTCGTGGTCGGCGACAGCCGCCCGCAGAGCGCCCACCGAGGCCTGCTCTAGGGGGACATGGCTAAAGGGGTTAAACGAGTACCACCGCATGGCGTTTTCGTGGGTGATCTTGTCCGCCTCGTCCTGGGTCACCCCGGCCTCGGTCATCAGCTTCGCTAGTTCCTCGGGGGCGTCGGGCCACGCCGAGTCGCTGTGGGGGTAGTCGCACTCCCAGCTGATGTTGTCGATGCCGATCTGATTGCGCAGATACACCCCGGTGTGATCGGAGATGAAGCAGGTGAGGAAGTGCTGACGGAATACTTCGCTGGGCATTCGGCCGCCGAAATCCTGGCCAGTCCAGCGGTGGTGCATGTCGTAGGTGCGGTCGACCCGCTCCAAGAAATAAGGCACCCATCCGGTGCTCCCCTCCGACAGGGCAATGCGAATTGTGGGAAATTCCTTGAGCACCCGTGACCACAGCAGGTCGGCTGCGGCCGACTGGATGTTCATCGGCTGAAGGGTGATCATCACGTCGGGGGGCGAGTCGGGCGCCGGGAAGCTGAGCTGGCCCGACGAGCCCAAATGGATCGACAGCACCGTGTCGGTATCGCACACCGCGGCCCATAGCGGGTCCCAGTACCGGTCGTGGAAGCTCGGATAGCCCAGGGCAGCCGGGTTCTCGGTGAACGACAGCGAGTGGCAGCCCTTGTCGGCCACCCGGCGCACCTCCTCGGCGCACTTCTCGGCGTCCCAGATTACCGGCAGCGCCATGGGAATAAACCGCCCCGGATGAGCTCCACACCACTCGTCGATGTGCCAGTCGTTGTAGGCCCGCACCAGAGCCAGGCCGAAGTCCTCGTCTTCCACGGCGAACAGCCGGGCAGCAAATCCGGGAAACGACGGGAAGTTCATCGACGCCAGCACCCCGCAGGCATTCATGTCCTTGACCCGCTCGTCGACCATGAAACACCCCGGCCGGATCTCCTCCAGCGACTGGGGCTCGACGCCGTACTCCTCTTTGGGGCGGCCGGCCACGGCGTTGAGGGCCACATTGGGCACCTCGACCTCGCCGAACCGCCACACATCGGCCCCATCGTCGCGGCGCACGATGCGAGGCGCGTCAACCTTGTAGCGCTCCGGCAGGTGGGCATCGAAGAGGTCGGGAGGCTCGATGATGTGATCGTCAACGCTGATGAGAATCAGGTCTTCGGGAGCAAAGGCCATGGCCGCCTCCGTGCGGGAAACTTGGTCAAGGTTAGGCTGGGAATGAGATTCCCCTATTATCGCAACAACATTCCGCGTCTTCGAAAAGGACCAGAGATGCCCAACCCGACGGCCACCGCCCTGCACGGGCGAGGAGTGCTTGATATCGACACCGGCGAGGTGATCGAGCCCGGCTTTGTGCGGGTGGAGGGCAACCGCATCGCCGAAGTCGGTTCCGACAAGCGCATTGCCGACGACTGCGACGAGGTGATCGAGCTTCCCGAGCTCACCCTGCTGCCCGGCCTCATGGACATGGAGGTCAACCTGTTCATGGGCGGTCCCGGGGCGGGCCTGTACGACTCGGTGCAGGCCAACCCGGCCAAGATGACGCTGCGGGCCACCGCCAACGCCCGGCGCACTCTGCGGGCCGGCTTCACCACCGTGCGGAACCTGGGCCTGTTCGTGAAAACCGGCGGCTACCTGCTGGATGTCGCACTGGGCGAGGCCATCGAGGCCGGCTGGGTGGACGGCCCCCGGATCGTGCCCGCGGGCCACGCCATCACCCCCACCGGCGGTCATCTCGACCCCACCATGTTCCAGGCCCTCGGCCCCGACGTCCTGCCTATAACGGTGGAAGAAGGGGTGGCCGACGGCATCGATGAGATCCGTCGGGCCGTGCGCTACCAGATCAAATACGGCGCCCAAGTGATCAAATGCTGCGGCTCCGGAGGGGTGATGTCGCACACCGGGCCAGCCGGGGCCCAGCAATACTCCAACCAGGAGTTTGCCGCCATTGCCGACGAGGCCCACCGCCGGGGGCTCAAGGTGGCCACCCACTGCCACGGCGACCAAGCCGTCCGCTCGGCCATCGAGGCTGGCATCGACTGCATCGAGCACGGCTTTCTGATGAGCGACGACACCATCCAGCTCATGGTGGACACCGGCACGTTCCTGGTGAGCACCACCGCTTTGACCGAGAACTGGGACGTGTCCAACCAGCCGCCGGAGCTCCAGGCCAAGGCGGCCGAGGTATTCCCTCAAGCCCGCGAGACCATCTCCAAGGCCATTGAGGCCGGGGTCAAGATCGCCACCGGCAGCGACGCCCCCGCCATCTGGCACGGTCGCAACGCCGAGGAGTTGGTCGTTTTGGTGAAGCGGGGGATGACCCCGCTTCAGGCCATCCGGGCCGCCACGGTGGTCAGCGCCGACCTCATAGACGCTCCCGACCTCGGTCGCATCGCTCCGGGGATGCTGGCCGACATCGTAGGGATGCCCGGCGACCCGCTCGCCGAGATCCAGCGAGTGCAGTTCGTGATGAAAAACGGCGCGGTCTACAAGCGCTAAGGAGACGCTATGGCCCACTTCCCCAAGCCAGCCGAGGGCAGCTGGACCGAGCACTACCCCGGCTTGGGAACCGGTCCGGTCTCCTATAAGGACTCCTACGACCCCGAGTACTGGCAACAAGAGATCGACGCCATCTTCAAGAAGGAGTGGCTGTGCGTGGGGCGCGTCGAGCGGCTGGGGAGGGCAGGCAGCTACTTCACCAGGGAATTCCCCTGGGCCAAGCGGAGCATTTTGGTGGTCAAAGACCGGGAGGGCACCGTGCGGGCGTTCTACAACGTGTGCCGTCACCGGGGAAACAAGCTGGTGTGGGACGACTTTCCCAACGAGGAGACCTCCGGGGTGTGCCGCCAGCTCACCTGCAAGTACCACGGCTGGCGCTACGACCTCGACGGCTCGCTGGTGTTCATCCAGCAGGAGTCGGAGTTCTTCGACGTAGACAAGGATTCTCTCGGCCTGGTGCCGGTGGCCTGCGACGTTTGGGAGGGCTTCATCTTCGTCAACCTCGACCCCGAGCCCCAGCAAACGCTCGCCGAGGCTTTGGCGCCGCTGTCAGAGGGTCTAGCCGGCTACCCGTTCGGCGAGATGACCCAGACCTACGAGGTGCGCTCGGAGATCGACAGCAACTGGAAGCTGTTCATCGACGCCTTCGTGGAGTTCTACCACGCCCCGGTGCTGCACCAGCGCCAGGCGGCCGCCGAGGAGGCCGAGAAGCTGGCCGGATTCGGCTTCGAGGGACTCCACTACGAGCTGTTCAGCCCCCACTCCATGGTGTCGTCGTGGGGCGGCATGTCGCCGCCCAAAGACCCGAGCATGGTCAAGCCGATCGAAAACCTGCTGCGCAGCGGCCTGTTCGGCCCCTGGGACAAACCCGCAGCCGTCAACGACAATCAGGATCTCCCGCCGCTGCTCAACCCGTCCAAGCACCGGGCGTGGGGCATCGACTCGTTCGTGCTGTGGCCCAACTTCATGATCTTGTTCTGGGAAACGGGCTGGTATCTCACCTACTCCTATTGGCCCCTCGGCCCCAGCAAGCACCTGTTCGAGTCGACCCTCAACTTCGCGCCGCCGGAGAACGCCAGCCAGCGGGCCGCCCAGGAGTTCGCGTTCTCCACCTTCAAGGAGTACGCCTTCCAAGACGCCAACACCCTGGAGGCCACCCAAACCATGATCGAGAGCGAGGTGGTGGACACCTTCATGCTCAACGACCAGGAGATCCTCTGCCGCCACCACCACGCCGCGGTGCGTGAGCAGGTGAAGGCTGGCGGACGCCCGGCCAGCTACCCGTGGATGCCGACGTCGGACAATGGCGGAGGGGAATGACCGTGAGCGACACTGCCGCCGCGGCGCTGCCCTCCGACTATGCCGACCTGGCCCCGTTCGCCGACTGGGCCCTCGACACATGGCGGGAGCGCTACGAGAAGCGATTGGGCTCGACGATGGCCGATATGCAGGCGTTCTACGACGCCATGATGCCCCGGCTGTCCGAAATCCTGGACTATTGCGACACCTTTGACCTCGACGATCTCCCCGATGAAGCTCGCAACCTGCTCTTGCTGACGTTCTCTCTGTGCGAGGCCTCGTTTCCGGTGGAGGCGTGGCGGCAACCCCGCGTCCCCGACAGCGGCTCGGCCGACTTGGAGATGGTGCGGGAGCCTCCGCTGTAACGTCAATCGTCTTGACAGCAATGGATCCTGGGACCTTTCGACGCGATTTGGGGGCGTGGCTCGACGCCAACATCGATGACTTGACCCCGCCCTATGAAGGCGCAGGATCGATGGACGAGCAGATGGCCCACTATGCCCATGTCAAGCGGGCACTATTTGAGGCCGGGTTCGGCCGGTACGGATGGCCGGAGTCGGTGGGAGGGCTGGGGGGATCGCCGCTACTGCGGGCCATCGTCGGCGAGGAGGTCAACCTGCGGGGGCTGTCCGATCCGAGTCCCTGGACGATGATCGAAGTGCTGGCCCCTACCGTCATCGACTTCGCCCGACCCGAGATTTCCGCCCGTTTTGTGCCGCCGTTTATGCGGGGCGACGAGATGTGGTGCCAGGGGTTTTCCGAGCCCGATGCAGGCAGCGACTTGGCCTCCTTGTCGTGTCGGGCCACCAAAGCCGAGGGCGGTTGGCTGGTGAGCGGTCAGAAGATCTGGACCAGCTTCATCCAATACTCCTCGCGCTGCGTACTGCTCACCCGGACTGGCGAGCCGGGCAGCGCCCATCGAGGCATCACCGCATTGCTGGTAGATGTGGACTCTCCAGGCATCACCTTCAGCCCGATAGAGACCATGCACGGTCGCTTGGACTTTGCCGAGGTCCACTACGACGAGGTGTTCGTACCCGAGGATCGGCTCATCGGGGAGGAGAACGGCGGTTGGCAGGTGGCCATGGACATCCTCCCCTACGAGCGGTCCACTACGTTCTGGCAACGGGGCGCCCTGTTGCACCGGCGGCTCTCTGATCTAGTGGCCCAGGTGTCGGCTTCTGGCAATCACAGCGACCTCACGGCAAAGGCGCTCGGTGAGGCATTTCAATCGCTGGTGGCATTCCGCAGCCGATCCCGCGACACCCAGCACCGGCTCGATTCCGGACAGCAGCTCGGGGTGGAGACGTCGATCGACAAGATCCTCATTACAACGGCCGAGCAGCAGCTGTTCGAAGCCGTTCGGAACCTGTTGCCCGGAGTGATCGAGTTCTATGAGGGCCTCGGTGCGGCTCAGTGGCGCACCGACTACCTCTACTCCAAGGCGGCCTCCATATACGGAGGCACCTCCGAGGTTCAGCGCAACATCGTCGCCCGGCGTTTGCTTGATTTGGGCCCAGAGTCATGACTGAGCACATCGACGCTGGCGATCTTGACCTGATGGCGGCCAGTTTCGAGGCCGTCATGGCCGACGCACCGGGTCCGGGCGAGGCCGACCAGGCGCTCTACGACCTCGGTTGGGGTGAACTTCTCGCCGCCGCCCCTGGACCGGCCGCGGCGATGGCGTTCAATGCGCTGGGCACTACCGGCTCGGCCGCAACCTTGCTCGACGATGTGGTGGCCCACGCTCTCGGAATGCCCTTCTCCCCTGACGTCTGCGTGTTGTTGCCCGACTCCATTCACGCCATTCCTGCGGCCCCGCAATCAAGCGAACCCAGAATTCTCAATCAGGAAGAACCCCTAGAGGTCAGTGGGCTGGTGTCATCGCGGATAGACCGGGCAGCCACCGTGATAACGGTTATGGAAGGTGAACACAGCCCAAAGCTGACAAGCTTCGAAGCCGGATTTCTTCGAGGAAGGGGGGCGACAGGAGTCGACCCCGCTCACGCCTATCGCCACTTGTCGGTCCGAGTCGCGGCTCACTTTCTGACACCATTGGAGGCCGAGGGCAGCTGGGAGGCCGCAGTGGCCGCCGCCCGGGTGGCCCTGGCCCACCAGCTCATCGCTGGGGCTCGCTGGATGCTGGCGGAGGCCCGCCAGCATGCCCTCGACCGAGTCCAGTTCGGTCGCCCGGTGGCGTCGTTCCAGTCCATCCGCCACAAGCTGGCCGAGTCGCTGGTGCAGATCGAGGGCGCGGCATCGGTGGCCAAAGCGTGCCTGCACGACCCCGACCCCATGCTGACCGCGCTGGCCAAGTCGCTGGCCGGCCAAGCCGCCCTCACCACCGCGGCCCACGCCCAGCAGGTGCTAGCGGGAATGGGATTCACCGCCGAACACCGCTTCCACTTGTGGCTCAAGCGGATGTTGGTAATCGACACTTTGTTCGGCTCGGCTAACTCGCTCCCGGCGGAGATCGGCCAAGACCTGCTAACGCGGGGAACCGTTCCCCGCCTCATCCAGCTCTAGGAGGAAACATGGGTCGAGAGGACTACGCCAGATACGCCAAGAGTTGGTCGCCGCCCGACTACACCGTTGACGACAACGGCAAGTTGGTGGGCGGGTATGTGCCCGAGGGGACCAACAACTGGGGGCGCTGGGGCGACGACGACCAACGCGGCACCCAGAACCTCATCGGCCCCGACCAGCGAATTCGGGCCGCTTCGCTGGTGCAGTCGGGCAAGGTGTTCTCCCTGGCCCTGCCCATCGACGCCGATGGTCCCCGGTTCCACACCCGCCCGGCACCGCTGCACTGGTTCATGATGGCCGGCTCCGACCAGGTAGTGGGCTCCCCCTATAGTGCGGCCGATCCCGACTTCCAGTGGAACGACGACATGTTTCAGATGCCCCTCCAGGGCTCCACCCAGTGGGACGCCTTCTCCCACGTGATCTACCGAGACACGATGTACAACGGCTACTGGGCGGGAAATGTCACTGCGTTCGGAGGCGCATCGGTGCTGGGCATCGAGAATCATCGGGAGAGCTTCGTGGGCCGAGCGGTGCTGTTGGACTTGCCCCTTTCCGAGGGACGCGACCCGCTGGCACCAGCCACCGTGATCGACTCAGCCATGCTGGACCGCTGCGTCGAGCACCAGGGAAGCACGGTTGAGGCCGGCGACATCGCCTTGATCCGCACCGGCTACATGGCCTTGTGGGACCCGAGCTTCACCCCCGACCAGCAGGAGGAGTACTTCGGCGGGTCGCCGGGCTTCGGAGTGGACGCGCTCAACTGGTGCGACCGCTACGACATCTCCGCGGTGGCCGCCGACACCATCGGCGTTGAGGTGCTGGTGCCCGAGGACCCCGAGGACCGTAAGCATCCCGTTCACTGCGGAGCTCTGGTGGACCGGGGGCTGCCCTTGGGCGAGTTCTGGGCGCTTGACGAACTGGCCGCCGACTGCGCCGACGACAGCCGCTACGAGTTCATGTTGGTAGCACCGCCGCTCAACATCCCCGGCGCGGTGGGCTCGCCTCTAAACCCCATCGCCATCAAGTAGGCGCCCAGTGAACGTGTGTGCCGTTCCCGAGGGGCAACCATGACCGAATCTCGGTGGTCGCTGCGGACGGTGCCCGCCCATCTGGAGCAGCGATACGTGAGCGATGGTTGGTGGACCGGGGCCACCCTCGGGGGGCGGGTGGCCGAGTGGCTGGCCGCGGCCCCCGACACCGGGGTTCACATTCACTCCCGCACCCACGACTGGCACGGCAACTATGCCGACATCGACCAAGAGGCCCGCCGGCTGGTGTCCTACCTGCGCCAAGAGGGCATCGAGCCGGGCGCGGCGGTGGCATTCCAGATTCCCAACTGGAGGGAGTCGGTGGTGGCGTTCACCGGATTGGCCATGGGCGGCTACATCTTGGTGCCCATAACCCACATCTACGGCCGCAAAGAGGTGTCGTTCATCCTCGAAGAGTCCGGAGCAGTGGCCTACATCTCGCCGATGGCCTACGGCCATGTGGACTACGCCGAGATCGTCGACTCCGCCGCGCCAAATAGCCTTCGACTCCACTTGGTGGTGGGCGACGGGGGCGACAGGCCCGCACCGGAGGGCGTTCGCCGCACGTTCTGGGCCGGGCTGGACGGTTGCGCCCCAGCCACCGAGCTACCTGCTTCGGAGGCAGACAACATCGCCGTGCTCGCCTACACCTCAGGGACCACTAGCGACCCCAAAGGGGCCATCCACAACCACCGCACCCTGCTCAGTGAGCTGGGCCACATGACCGCATGGACAGCGGTGACGCGACCCAATCTGATGGGGTCGCCGGTGGCCCACGCCACGGGGATGCTTGGAGGCGTGCTGGGCCCGCTGCACAACAGCCGCGAAATACACCTGACCGATCGATGGGATCCGGGCCACGCCCTCGAGGTGATGCTGGCCTACGACGTTGGCGGCGGCGCGGGCGCCTCTATCTTTCTCACCAGCCTCCTTGACCACCCTGAATTCACCCCCCAGCACGCCGCCAAGATGGTCCGGGTCGGGCTAGGCGGAGCACCGGTGCCCGCCGCGGTAGGCCAGCGGGCCGAGTCGCTGGGCATCAAGATCATCCGAGCCTATGGATCCACCGAACACCCCTCGGTCACCGGGATGCAGTTTGACGACCCGGCCGAGCTCCGCCACAACACCGATGGGCGGCCCCAGCCCGGGGTGGAGATGCGGATCGTCGACGAGGACGGCCGCAACCTGCCCGCGGGCACCCCCGGCGAGATCGTGACTCGAGGCCCCGAGCTGTGCCTGGGCTATACCAACCCCGATCTCAACGTCGCTTTCGACGGCGACGGCTGGTACCGCACCGGCGACATCGGTGTGGTCGACCAGCACGGCTGCCTCACCATCACCGACCGGGTGAAAGACATCATCATCCGGGGCGGCGAGAACCTGTCGGCCGCCGAAATCGAGGAGGTCATCGCCAAGGTCCCCGGCGTGGCCGAGGTGGCGGTGGTGGCCGCCCCCGACGAGCGACTAGGCGAGCACGCCTGCGCGGTGATTCGCCTGTTGCCGGGCGCCGAGGCCATCGCTCTGCCCGATCTGTTCCCCCATTTGGAACAAGCCGGTCTGGCCCGCCAGAAGTGGCCCGAAGAGCTGCGCTTGGTGGTCGACTACCCTCGCACCGCTTCGGGCAAGATCCGCAAAGTGGACTTGCGGGCCCAGCTTCGGGAAGGAACCCTCTAGCCGCTCGCCATCACCGGGGACTCACTCTCCCGGAAAGCGCAATCCGATCTGGTCGCGGATCTGGTCGAGGGTGCCCATGATCGAAAGCGTTTCGGCGTGGGAGATTACCGGGCTCTCCAGTTCGCCAGCCGCCAGGCAGCGGTGGAACTCCTCTACTTGGAACCGGAGCCCGTCGCCTTCCCAGGAGCCGTCGATCTCCTCACGGTCGAACCCCCTCACCACGGTGAGCGACCCCGGGCAGTGCATGAACGCGGGGATCTCAATGGTTCCCTCGGTACCGGCGATACGAGCCGTACAACCCAGGTTGGTGGCGATGGCCGCCTTCACCACCGCCAACTCGCCGCCGGAGTGGCCGAGGACGGCGGCCACCTGCTCGTCGACCCCGGTCTCGCCGATCCGGCCCTGGGCCGCCACGCTGGTGGGGGTGCCCAATACCAGCGAGGCGAACTGCACCGGATACACCCCCAGATCGAGAATGCCCCCGCCGCCTCGCTCGGCGTCGTACAGCCGGTGGTCGGGGTCGAACGGCTGGTGGAACCCGAAATCAGCCTCCACCAGTTGGGGCTGGCCGATGGCTTGCTCGCCGAGGAGGTCGACCAGCACCCGATAGGCGGGGAGGAAGCGGCTCCACATGGCCTCCATCAGCAGCAGCCCCCGCTCCCGGGCGGCATCGATCATCCGCTGGCTCTGAGCCTGGTTGAGGGCGAAGGGTTTCTCGCACAGCACGGGCTTGCCAGCCTCCAGGAACATAAGCGTGTCCTGTTCGTGGCGGGACTGGGGGGTGGCCACGTACACGGCGTCTACCCCCGGATCAGCGGCCAGCTCCTCGTAGCTGCCGTAAGAGGCCGAGGCCCCGTACTGGGCGGCGAAATCCCGGGCCCGGTCGGCCGAGCGCGACCCAATGGCGTATATCTCGGCGTCATCCAACAACTGGAGCCCATTGGCAAACCCAACGGCGATGCCTCCCGGCCCGGCGATTCCCCATCGAACAGTCACGGCGGCACGCTACCGCACGCTGTTGGCTGTGGCTCTCCCCTACCCTGGGCCGTTGAATGGACCGAGACACACTGCGCTGGCTGACCGATCCCGACTCGGGGTGCTGGGATGAGTTGGACTACCAGCGGTTCCCCTTGGGCGAGCCGGAGCTGGTCGACACCGTGCCGCCGGTGATCGGCTGGGGCGAGGTTCGAGATCACTACGACGCCGTCGTCGTGGGCAGCGGCGCGGGGGGCGGCGTGGCCGCCCATGTGCTGGCCGCGGCGGGCTGCTCGGTGCTGGTGGTGGAGCGGGGCCGCGCCCTCAAATCCACCGAAATCGGCTGGGACCCGGTGCGCAACCACCGCACCGCCGTCTTCGGGTTCGGCGAGGGGGTAACCCCGGTGGGAAACCCCCGAGCCGTCAAAGAAGGCGACGGCGAGCAGGCCCTCGAACCCCACGACTTCCGCTATCACAACAACGCCGTGGTGCTGGGGGGCGGCACCCGTCTTTTCGCCGCCCAGGCCTGGCGATTCGCCCCTGAGACGTTCCGCATGGCCAGCGAGTACGGCGTACCCGACGGCTCGGCCTTGGCCGACTGGCCCATCACCTACGACGACTTGGAGCCCTACTACGACCTGGTGGAATGGGAGGTCGGTGTGGCGGGAGCGCCGGGCCACACCGGCGACGGACCCCGATCCCGGGGCTACCCGCTTCCTCCATTTCGGCCTGCCCGCTCCGGTGAGATGCTGGCCGAGGCCGCGGCCCGTCTGGGCTGGACCGCGGCACCCATCCCCCTGCTGATCAACTCCCGGCCCTACGGCGGGCGGCCCGGATGCGCCAATTGCAGCCAGTGCGTGGGCCACCCCTGCCCGGTGGACGCCAAGAACGGCAGCCACAATGCCCTGCTCCCCCGAGCCGCGGCCGCCGGTGCCCACATTCTGTGCGATACCCAAGCGGCCCGAGTCGACGATGTCCGGGGCGAAGTCGAGCTGCGCTCCGAGCAGGGCCAGCGGATGGTGCGGGCCGACCGGATCGTGCTGGCCGCCGGGGCGGTGGAGACCGCCCGGCTGCTGTTGTTGAGCGAACTGGGCAACGACTGGGTAGGCCGGTGCCTCCAAGGCCACACCTACGTTTTGGCCCACGGCCACGTGGATGCCGATGAGCCGGTCAAAGACGGCATCGGCCCTGGCCTGGCCATCGCCACCCGAGAGCACTGCCACCACAACAATGGGATCGTCGGCGGCGGCATGATCGCCGACGACAATGCGGTATCGCCGGTGCAGCACTGGGTGATGGGGTCTTGGTTTCGGCCCGAGCACCAAAAGGCAGCTGAGGCCGCCGGCGAGGTCGACGAGTACGGGCGCCCGACAGGAGCCTCAGCCCGCCAAGCCCTGACCGACACCTACCGGCGGACGATCATGGTCATGGGCCCGATCCAGGAGGTCCCCACCCGCTCGGCCGGGCTCGACCTGTCGGCGGAAGTGCGGGATCAGTGGGGCCTGCCGGTGGCCCGCTTCTTCGGCGTGCAGCACGAAGAGGATCTGCACACCGCGGAGTTCCTGGGCGACCGGGCCAAGGAGTGGATTGCCGCCACCGGGGCCCGGGACATAACCGGGGGCTCGATGGGGTTCCAGATCTTGTCCGGCGGCCAACACCAAGCCGGCACCGCCCGCATGTCGCACAGTCCCGCCGAAGGAGCGGTCGATCCCGAGGGCCGGGTGTGGGGTTGCGAGCGGACCTATGTGGCCGACTCATCGCTGCACGTCACTAACGGCGGCGTCAACCCCGCGCTTTCCATAATGGCCAACTCCTGGCGAGTAGCCGACCTGCTCTCCCGCTGAGCCCGCCGTAGTGGCTTGGGCTCAGGCGTTCAGCAACTCCTCTTCGATGCGCTCGGCCATCACTTGTTGAGCCCATTCAATCTTGGCGGGGATGTGCTCGGTGGGGAACAGGCCCTCGGAGGGGCGGTAGTCCTTCAGCACCTGCTTGGCGATGGTGTCCTTGTGGACCTCGGTGGGGCCGTCGGCCACCCCGAAGGTGGGGGCCATCATCCACATGTTCGCCAGCGGGGTCTCGTTGGACATGCCCAGCGAGCCGTGGATCTGCATGGAGCGGAACACCACGTCCATCAGCACCCGGGGGGTGGCCACCTTCACCCCGGCGATGTAGAGCCGGGCCTTGGAGGTGTCGGACTGGTCGATCTGCCAGGCGGCGTGCAGCACCTGCAAGCGGAACTGCTCGATTTGGACCCAGGAGTCGGCGATCATGTGCTGCACCGCCTGCTTCTCGGCCAACAGTGAGCCCTTGGTCTCCCGGCTGAGGGCTCGCTCGCACATCATGTCGAAGGCCTTTTTGGCCGTGCCCACCGAGCGCATGGCGTGGTGGACCCGGCCCCCGCCCAGTCGGGTCTGGGCGATCTTGAACCCGGCCCCCTCCTCGCCCATGAGATTCTCGATCGGGACGCGGCACTCGTTGAACCGCAGGTAGCTGTGGCCACCGTGGCCCCGGCGCTCGCCGCCCACCCCGACGTTGCGCACCAGCTCCAAGCCGGGGGCGTCGTGGGGCACCAGCATCATCGACGACCCCCGATACACCGACACGTCAGGGTTGGTGATGAGCATCACGATCAAGAACTCGGCTCTGGGGTAGTTGGAGGCGAACCACTTCTCGCCGTTGATCACCCACTCGTCGCCGTCTCGATGAGCAGTGCAGGTGAAGTGGTTGGGATCGGACCCGCCCTGAGGCTCGGTCATGGAGTAGCAGGTGGAGATCTCCCCGGCCAGCAGCGGCTTGAGGTATTTCTCCTTCTGCTCGTCGTTGGCGTAGTGGGCCAATATCTCAGCGTTACCCGAGTCGGGCGCCTGGCTGCCGAATGCCGAGGGGCCGAATGTGGACCGGCCCAAAATCTCGTTCATCAAAGCCAGCTGCACCTGGCCGAACCCCATGCCCCCCATCTCCGGCTTGAGGTGACAGGCCCACAGCCCCCGGTCCTTGACCTTCTGCTGGATGCGGCGCAGATGGCTCTGCACCTCCTCGTCGGTCTTGTCGAATGGCGACCGCCCTCGGAAGTAGTGGTCTAGCGGCTCGATTTCGGTGTGCATGAGCTCCGTAAGCCATTCAAGGTGGTCTTGAAACTCCGGATCAGTAGAAAAATCCCAGGCCATGATCCGAGACTAGAACAGCCTCGCCCAACGGCGCGCTTTGTCAGCGGATGGGCGCGAGGTGGATGGGGAAGGCTTCTCGGATTCGGGCGTCGGCTTCGGGGGTGATGTGGTCGGGTTTGGGGCGGTTTAGCACTTCGGTGACGTAGTCGTGGGCTACGTCTTCGATGAGGCGGGCGCCGGCGTCCACCCAGTCGTCGGGGCTGAGGCGGTCGCCGATTTGGGGGTAGACGTATTCGGTCTGCATGAGCGACAGGGTCTGGGAGTGGCCAAGGAAGTGGCCCTCGCCGTGCACTACATCGGCGATTACCTCGGTAGACAGGGTCTCGGGGGTGATCTCGATGCCCCGCACCGTGCGGTTGATGGACCCCAGCATGTCGTTGTCGATCACCAGGGCCTCCAGGGAGCAGGCCATGATGCTGGCCAGCATTCCGGCCGTCTCGTTGATCATGTTGGCCCCGGCGTTGGCGGCCAGGGTGATGGCGTTGGCCTTCTCGTGGCCAGCTTGGTTGTCGGGCAACTTGGAATCGGCCATTCCAGCGGCCACGCCCGAAGGAAGGCCCAAGTAGTTCACCACCTGGGCGGCCGCCGCGTTGATGATCGCCTCCTCACCGCTGCCCCCGCTCATCGCTCCAGTGCGCAGATCGGACACGAACGGCCACATGCCCAGCACACAGGGATGGCCGGGCACAACCAGGTTGACTGCGGTCAGCCCGGCCAGGCATTCGGCCAGTGCTTGGACCAGCGATCCGGCCAGCGCCGCCGGCGAGGTGGCCCCGGCTTGGCCCGCGGACAGCAGGTTGATCGGCATGCCCCGTCGAGCCTGTTCCATAAGGCACAGGGCCGAATCCTCGGCAAAGCGCAATGGAGGCACCACGAAGGTGTTGTTGCCGATGCTGAAGGGCCGCCGGGCGAACTCCCCCTCGGCGCCCAGCGCCATATCGAACAGGTCAATGCACTCGTGCACGTGCTCGGGTTGGAACATGGCCGTGCCCAGCGGCTTAGAGGTGCCAGCCAGGATGGCGTAGGCGGTGTTGATGTCCAGTTCCCGGGCGGTCACCATGTCGCGGGCCACCAGCGTCCGCACGAACACGTGGATGTTGTCGAGGGTGTCGACGATCCGGGCCACGTCGTAGAGGTCGGCCAGGGTGCTGGGGCGGAAGCGCTTGGTGTCGTGATCGAGCATCATGACCGCGGCCCCGCTGGTACAGAGATGAACCCGGTTGCCACCAATCTCCACCCCCCGGTCGGGATCGAAGCCGTACAGGGTGAACTCCTTGCAGGCGCCCTCAATCGCCTGACGGACAAGGTCGGGGGGGAACCGCAGCCGCTCATCGTCGTCCATCCGGCCCCCGTTGGCAGTGACCACCTCGATGATCTCGGGGGTGGCCTGGCCCATGCCCAATTCGGACAACAGCCCGAGAGCGGCCTCGAACACGTCGTCGCACTGGCCGTCGGATAGAGGCTTGTATGCCCCTCCGGGCATTCCCGGCCGCACCGCCCGGGCGTCTTCGGCCGGCGGGGCCTCCCGCATGGCCACCCGGGCCGCCCGGCCTCCTGCACGTCGCGCCATATCAAGCCCTCGGTTTCTCGTTGTCAGGGTCGTAGGCCGGGCCGTCCAGCACCATCGCCGGTCGTCGGTCGCTCATCAGCTGCACCTCGAAGCGAGTGCCCGGTGCTTTGTACTGGGGTTTCACATAGGCAAAGGCCAGGCCGCGCCCGGTGGTGTGGCCCCAGGTGCCCGATGTGGTCAGGCCGATGAGCTCCTCGCCGTCGTACACCGGCTCGTTGCCCCGGCAGTCGTTGTCGGTAGTGTCCACCTCGCAGTACACGAGGATCATCTCGATGTCGTCGCCCATGGCCAGCCGTTCCTCGGAGGCCTCCTTGCCCTGGAACTCGCCCGACCAGTCCACGAACCGGCCCAAGTCGGCCTCCACCGGAGTGATCTCGGTGGTGAGCTCGAAGCCCATCGCCTTGTAGGCCTTCTCGATGCGCATGGTGTTCATGGCGTAGGCGCCGTAGTGGACCATCCCCAGAGGCTCCCCCGACTCCACCAGGGCGTCGTACAGCTCGGCAGTGTGCTCCTGGGAGTGGTGCAGCTCCCAGCCCAGCTCGCCCACATACGACACCCGCAAAGCCAAACACGGCACCCCGGCGACCACGATCTCCTGGCCGGTGAGCCAGCGGAACCCGGGCGCCTCCAATTCGGCATCGGTGAGCGGGGCCAAGATTTTGCGGGACAGGGGGCCGGAAACGGCCAGAATGCCCATGTCGTCGGTTCTGTCCGTGACGGCCACGTCCTCGCCGGGTTGCACATGGTGGGTCAACCAGTCCCGATCGTGGAACTGTCCGACGATGGCAGAGTTCAGGTAAAACCGGTCTGGAGCCAGCCGGGTGATGGTCATCTCGGTCTCGATGCCGCCCAGGGTGGTCAGGAAGTGGGTGAGCCGCATCCCGCCGTCTTTGGCCGGCATCCGGTTGGCGGTCAGGCGGTCGAGCAGCGCCTCGGCGTCGGCCCCGGTCACTTCGAACTTGGAAAAGGCGGTGAGATCGGCGATTCCGGCCCGTTCCCGGGTGGCCCGGCACTCGGCGCCCACGATGTCGAAGGCGTTGGAGTGGCGGAAGGTGTGGGCCTCGGGCTCGCCGTAGTACTGGGGGCGCTCCCAGCCGAAGATCTCCATCCACTGGGCCTGCCGGGTGTCGAGCCGGTCGTAGATGGGGTCGGTCTTCTGGGGGCGCCCGGCAAACCGCTGCTCGCCGGGCAGGCGGGTGGCGTACATCTCGTGGAACTCGTCGATGGCCTTCTCGATGGCGTAGCGGCCATTCGGCCCGCAGTGGTCGCCGAATCGGCGAGGGTCCATCTCGGCCACGTTGATCTCGGTTTGGCCGTGCACCATCCACTGGGCCAGGTACTTGCCCGCGCCCGGACCCTGGGTGATGCCGATGGACGCTCCCGCGCACAGCCAGTAGTTGCGCAAGCCCGGGGCCGGGCCCATGAGATATCCGGAGTCGGGGGTGTGGGTGATCGGCCCGCTGACCACGGTTTTTATTCCTGCGTCAGCAAAGGCGGGTATTCGCTTGCCCGCTTCGATCAGCCAGGGCATGAGCTGGTCGAGGTCGGGCGGTGTCAGGTAGAAGTGCTTGTCCCAGTCGATGCCCTCCAGCCCATAGGTTTGGGCGTTTTCCCGCTCGTAGGGGCCGACCAGCAGCGAGTCGATCTCGCGCCGGTAATAGGCCGACGCTCGGGGGTCGCGGATCACCGGCGGATCGAAATCGCCCAGTTCCTTCATCTCCGCCATGGGCTCGGTAATGAGGTACTGGTGGATCACCGACACGATGGGCACGTCCAAGCCCACCATGGCGCCAAGCTGGGGGGCGTAGCACCCGGCCGCGTTCACCACGTGCTCAGCCACGATTCGGTGGGTCTCGCCGCCCACCTGGCAGACCAGCTCCCAACGGTGATCGGGGAGCTGTTTCATATCGCTAACCAGCGTGTTCCGGTAGACCTCGCCGCCCAACTGCCGAGCCCCCTTGACCATGGCCTGGGTCACGCTGGACGGGTCGGTCCAGCCGTCGTTGGGGGTCCAGCACCCCATCAGCACGTCGGACACGTCCATGAACGGCCAGTGGTCGAGGATCTCCTTGGGTTCGATCAGGTGGTTCTCCACCCCCACCAGATCGAGCATCCCGCTCACGTAGCGGAACCAGTCCACCTGATGGCGGTCGAGGGCCAGGCGAATGGCCCCGGTGCCGTGCCACCCGCTGGCCAGCCCAGTCTCGGCTTCGATGCTGTCGTATAGATCGGGGGCCACCTGATGGCACTTGGCCATGTTCAGGCTGCCGATGAAGTGGGGAATGAGGCCCGCGGCGTGCCAGGTGGAGCCCGAGCACAGCTCTCCCTTCTCCACCAGCACGGTGTCGGTCCAACCCTCGTGGGCCAGGTAGTAGAAGAGGCCCGCGCCCATGGCCCCGCCGCCGATGATCACAACTTGGACTTCGTCGCGCACCGCTGGCCGCTCCTTGGCTTAGAGTCGAACCCGCTCTTTGCGGGGATCGTAGAACGAACGTATGGATGCGGTGGCAGCGATGGGCACCCCGGCCACCTCGATCTCGAAGCGCCCGGCCTCCACCCAGTCCTTGGTGACGCCGTCGACGCATTCCACATAGCCCAGGGCCAGCGCCCGCTTCTCGGTGTAGCTCCACATCCCACTGCTGGTGCGGCCCACCAACTGGCCATCGCAGTAGATGGGCTCATCGTGGTACAAGAGCCAATCAGGGTCCTCCAGCCGGAACTTGATGAGCCGCTTGGTGCGGGGTCCCTCCCGCTGAGCGGCCAGCGCGTCGCGGCCCCGGAACCCGCCAGCCTTGTCCCAGGCCACCGCGAAACCCAGTCCGGCTTCTAGCGGGGTGTCCTCATCGGTGATGTCGTGGCCCCAGTGGCAATATGCCGCCTCCATGCGCAGCGTGTTCATGGCGTGATAGCCGGCATGGCGCAATCCCAAGGGCGATCCCGCCTCCACCACCGCATCGTGCAGAGCCACTGCGTGTTCGCTGGGCACATAGAGCTCCCAGCCCAGCTCTCCCACATAGGTCATGCGCAGCGCCAAAGCCTCGGCCCCGGCTACGCAGAGATCCTGGGCGGTGCCAAAGGGGAAGCCGTCGTTGCTGAGATCGGCCTCGCAAAGCTGGCTCAGCGCGGCCCGGGAGTTAGGTCCCATCACGCCCAGTACCGCGTAGTGGTCGGTGACGTCTTCGATGACCACGTCTCGGCCCCGAGCCGCCCGCCGCAGCCAAGCCCAATCGCGGGTGGCGGTGCCGGCCGAGGTGACCACCCAGTAGGAGTTCTCGCCCCGGCGGGTCACGGTGAGGTCGGCTTCGATGCCGCCGCAGTCGTTGAGCCACTGGGTGTACACCGCCCGCCCCACTGGCACGTCCACCTCGTTGGCGCACACCCAGTTGAGCAGGGCCATGGCATCAGGGCCTTCCACGGTGAACTTGGCGAACGAGGTTTGGTCGAACAGGCCCACCGCGTTGCGGACCGCTTCGCATTCGTCTCCGCTGGCCTCGAACCAGTTCTGCGGCCCCCAGCTGTAGCGGTATTCCCGCTCTTGGCCGGGAGCGGCGTACCAGTTGGGCCGCTCCCACCCCCCGACCTCGCCGAACACCGCTCCGGCTGCGTCGATGCGCTCGTGCAGCGGCGACCGGCGGATGTTCCGGGCCGTCTCGTACTGGCGGAACGGCCAGTGCATGGCATACAGCAAACCCAGGCTCTCGGGGATGCGGGCATCGAGATAGGCGGGTTCGCACTGGAACCCGAATGAGCGGCGGATGTCCACCATCGACAAGTCCATGGGCGGGTGGTCGTCGACGATCCAGTCGGCCAGCACCCAGCCCACCCCGCCAGCCGACTGAATGCCTACTGAGTTGAACCCGGCGGCCACGAAGCAGCGGTCCACCTCGGGTGATTCGCCCAGGTAGTACACCCCGTCGGGAGTGAAGGACTCGGGACCATTGAAGAACAGCTGCAAGCCCGCCTCCCCCAGCACGGGCATGCGATGGATGGCCCGCTCGAATATCGGGCCGACGTGTTCCCAATCTTCGGGCAGGGTCTTGAACTGGAGGTCTCGGGGGATGCCGTCCAGGTTCCAGACCTTGCCCCGGGGCTCGAAGAAGCCGGCCATCAGCTTGCCGGTCTCCTCCTTGAAGTAGGTGTAGTTGGACGGGTCGCGCACCGTCGGCATATTGGGATACGCACCCTCAACGGGTTCGGTGACGATATAGAAGTGCTCGCAGGCCTGCACCGGCACGCTCACCCCGGCGGTGGCAGCCAACTGGCGGGTCCAGATGCCGGCGGCCAGCACCACGGTCTCGGCCTCTACCCGGCCGGCCTCGGTGTCCACTCCCACCGCACGGCCGTCCTCCACTACCACCCCGGTCACCGCGGTGCCCTGGACGATGCGGGCGCCTGCGGCCCGGGCCCCCTTGGCCAGCGCCATGGTGGTATCCACCGGGGAGGTCACGCCGTCTCGGGGAATGAACAGTGCGCCCACCAAGTCGTCGATGTTGAGCAGCGGGCATAGCTCAAGGGCCTCGTCAAGGTCGATCTGGCGGATTTCCACTCCCACTGTCCGGGCCATGGACATGCCCCGCAACAGCTCCTCCCACCGCTCCTCATCGGCGGCCACCGAAATGGAACCCGGCGCGCGGTAGCCGGTGGCCTGACCGGTTTCGGCCTCGAGCTCTTCGAACAGCTGGGCCGAGTAGGTGGCCAAGCGGGTGAGGCTGTGGCTGGACTTGAGCTGGCTCACCAACCCCGCGGCGTGCCAAGTGGTGCCGCTGGTGAGCTGGCCCTGCTCGATGAGCAATACGTCGGTAACCCCGCGGCGGGTGAGGTGGTACGCGATGGAACAGCCGACGATCCCACCACCGACGATCACCACCTGGG
Organism: Candidatus Poriferisocius sp.; assembly: GCA_965208545.1. Taxonomy (GTDB): domain Bacteria; phylum Actinomycetota; class Acidimicrobiia; order Acidimicrobiales; family Bin134; genus Poriferisocius. The sequence goes on from OZ242341.1 coordinate 2,745,690, forward strand.
CCCGATCGCCGAGATCAGCCATCACACCTCATAAGCGCTCCAGTGCTACAAGGTTTTCTGCGAATTTACCGAAGCCCTGGCCTCGCAGTAGGTGGTGAAGAAGGTCTCGCGCTACAAAATTGCCAGGGGATTCACCGGCGAACCGGTGCCGTAGCGTAGCACCAGCGGAGCGCATACGTATTGAAATTCCCAGCGGTCCAGTTCGGCACAACGAGCAGCCGTCGCCTCGAAATCGGCGTTGTCGATGATGGGCATTCCCATGTACGGCAACAGGATGTGGTGGACGTGCAACGCGATGCGGATGGGCAGCGGGTTGGGGATGCCCTGGTCGTCTTGGGGGGCGTCTTGGAAGTCCCAGGTCAAGCAGGACGCGTCGGTCTCATAGAGGAACTCGATGGCTGAGGCGTGGACCCCGGCGTTAGAGCCCATCCCCTGTGAGGTTCCGGTCTTCTCGAAGTACACGTCCATGCCGCTGCGGATGCACACCGCGTCGCCCGGTTGGGGCTCAATGTCCTGGGCCGCGGCCACATCGGCCAGCTCCCAACCGTGGACGGGGTCGCCCGGCGCCACATAGTCGGTGCCCCGGAACCGGGGGACGTCGTAGAGCACGCCTCGGGTGACGATGCCGTCGCGCCAAAAGTCGATGGTGCCGGAGTGCTCGGCGGGCATGGGGGGCTTGGCGAACTCCTTGCCGTTCCAGAACTTGCCGCCCCCATCAACCGGCAGGTGGCACAGTGCGTCGATGTGGGTCTGCACGAATCCGTGGATGAACATGCCGAAGTAGTCGGCCATGGCCCCCGAGTCGCCGGCACCCACGAAGTGGTGGGCCGGATAGGGGTTGGCCGGTCCGGCATGGGTGTCGATGGGCCGGCTCATCGACACCGCCTCCCCGGTCTGCACCAACTGGGCCGCCGCTCGCCGGGCCTCAGGCGTGATGTGGTTGAGAGTGCCCAACTCGTCGTCGTCGCCCCATCGGCCCCAGTTGCAGAACCGCTCCCGGTAGGCGGCGTACTCTTCCGCGGTCGGCGGCGTGCGATCACTCAGTCCCATAAGGCAGTCTCTATCACGAATGAACGACTACGAACAGCAAGGACACTGGAGAGCGACTTGACCGTCGAATACGACCCGTTCTCACCGGAGGTGGCCACCGATCCGCTGCCGATCTATCGGGAGCTTCGGGCGGCGGGCGGGGTACACCGGCTGGAGCAGTATCACGGGTGGGCGCTGCCCCGGTTTGCCGAGGTGTGGGAGGTGAGCTGCGACCGGGACTCGTTTTCCATCGTGGAGGGGCCGGTGTTCATGAAGGACTTGGTACGCCAGCCGGCGCCAACGGAGTTGGGGCCGCTGCCGGAGGGGTCGTTTCTGAGTTTCGCCCAAATGGACCCGCCAGCCCACACCCAGATCCGCAAGATCCTCTACCCACCGCTGCGCCAGCGGCCAGTAGCTGAGATCGAGGACGAGCTGCGCCGGGTGGCGGCCGAGTGTGTGGAAGCGGGAGTGGGACGGGGGAGGTTGGACATCGTCACTGAATTGGCCTCGCCGGTGTCAGTGGCCGGAACCTCGCTGGTGCTGGGCTTTCCCCCGGCCGACGGGGAGGTCTTGGTGGAGTACGCCAACCAGACCATGCGCTACGACGACCGCGCTCCGGCAGCCCGGGCCAAGATCCACGAGTATCTGTGCGGCTTTGTGGCCGAGCAGCGGGCCGGAGACTGCCCGGAGTTCATCGAAGCGCTGCTGGGAGTGGATTTGGCCGGCCAGCCCTTCGACGACCAAGAAGTCGCCATCCAATTGTCCACTTTGTTCACCGGCGGAGTGGAGACCACCCCCAAGGTGATGGGCGGCGGCTTCATCCACTTGGCCGCCAACAATGACCAGCGGGCCGCGTTGGCCCAAGACCCGTCGCTCAGCGGGGGCGCCTTCGAGGAGATGCTGCGTCTGGAGGTTCCCATCCAGCACTTGGGCCGTACCGTGTGCCGCCCCACTGTGGTCGGCGGCCAGGAGATGGCCCCCGGCGACCGGGTATTTCTGCTGTACCAGTCAGCCAACCGGGATGAGCAGGAGTTCGGCTCCAACTCTGAGATCTTCGACCTCCGACGCCGTCCGACCCGCCAGCTCGGCTTCGGCCACGGCCTCCACTACTGCATTGGCGCCCACCTGGCTCGCTTGGAGGGCCGGGTGATCATCGAGGAGGCTCTGGCCCGCATCCCCGACTTCGCTGTGCCCGCCGACGAGGTTGTCCGTTTGCCGGGCTCGTTCCAGCAGGGCTACGCCTCGGTACCGATCGTCTTCTAGCTGAGAGCCACCGGTAAGCGGCTCAGGCCTCTCAGGGTGATGCGGGGCTTCCAGGGAGGGTCGACTTCGGTCGGGGTCCAGGATTCGAAGCGGTCGAGCAGGCCAGCGAGCACCACTTGGCCTTCGAGGCGGGCTAGCGCGGCGCCCAGGCAATAGTGGATGCCCGAGCCGAACGACAGCAGCGGTGTTTCCTGTCGACCGATGTCGAACCGATCGGGGTTGTCGATCACCTCGGGGTCGCGGTTGGCCGCCCCCAAGAGCATCAGCACCATGCTTCCCTTGGCGATGGCGTGCCCGCCGATCTCCACGTCTTCGAAGGTGTAGCGGGCGTCCACCTGCACGGGAGGCTGATAGCGCAGCACCTCGTCCACCGCGCCGGGCACCAGCGACCGGTCGGCCCGCAGCCGGGCCAGCTCATCGGGATGCCGGATGAGCGTGTCGACCATGTTGCCGATCAGGTTGGTGGTGGTCTCGAAACCTGCGGCATAGATCAGCGACAGCGTGAGCCCGATCTCTCGCTGGGTGAGCCGGTCCTCGCCGTCGCTGGCCGCAATCAGCGCAGATAGCAGGTCGTCGCAGGGCTCGGCTCGCCGCCGATCAATCAGATCGTCGAAGTAGGCCTTCACCTTGGCTCCCGAGGCCTCGGCTCGTTCCTGCTCTTCGAGGCTTTGGTTCGGCTCAAGGGTACCGGCTAGGTCCGACACCAGCGGCCGCAGCCAATCGCGGTCGGACCGGGGAACCCTCACCAGTTCGCTGATGACATTGGCCGGCAGGGGAAAAGCCAACTGATCCATCAGGTCTCCCCCACCGGAGGCGGCCAGCGAATCCAGCAGCTCGGCGGTCATTTCCTCCACCGCGGTCCGCAGACTCTCCACTCGTCGGGGTGTGAAAGCCCGGCTCACAAGCGAGCGGAGGCGTGTGTGGTCAGGTGGGTTCAAGAACAGGAAGGTCCGCTCTTCGTTGGGAGTTCGCACTCTCTCAGCAGTGAGCGTCGGAACCTCGTCTCCGGGTTCGGCGTTGCCCATCCGGGGATCTCGCAGCGCCATCCGACAGTCCTCGTACCGGGTGAGCACCCAATAGTCGGCGAAGCTCAGCTTGTGTACCGGCGCCGTCTCCCGAAGTTCCCGCAGCAGCGGATAGGGATCGGCGTACACCTCCGGAACGGTGATGATCCGAAGCAGCAGCTCGTCGCTCATGGGCGGGGGCTGTGGACCCGGCCGAAGGTATAGGCGTCAGGCCAACCCCGCTCGGCGAGATTGGCCTCTTGACGGGCGATGGCGGTGGGAATGTCGGCAGGTTGCCAGCCATCCACCAGCGACTCGCCCATCAGGTCGAGCACCGGCCGGTTGAGCTCCACCAAGAGTTGGAGGCTGAAGGCGATGCGGCCGGTGAGCACATCGGGATCGCCGGCGAGCAGGGCCAGGGCGGCCTCGGCCATGGTCTCCAGCGGCTCGTACATGTCCTCGTCAATCCATCCGGCCTCAACCAACGCGGGGGTGGCTATGGCGGCCTGGGGAGTGAGGGCGTTCACCGACACTCCCTGGCCCTCGCATTCGCTGGCAGCAGACACGGTCAGCTTGTTGAGAGCGGCCTTGGGCGCTCCGTAGACGAAGCCGGCCTTGGAGGGCTTGCTGGTGGGGAACGGAGGTCCGGGAGGCAGTTCGGCGGAAAAAGTGGTGAGGTTCAAGATCGACCCGCTGCCCCGCTCGCGCATGCCGCCAATGACCGCTTTCATCAGCTCCCAGGGCGCCCATAGGTTCACTTGCAGGCTCAGCTCAAGCTGCTTGGGGCTGACCTCCTCGAACGGGCGGTAGCCATTCATCGCGGCGTTGTTAACCAGCAAATCGATGGGACCGAACGCCTCCACTGTCCTGGGCACCAACTCGGTGCGCGCGCCGTTGGGATCGCTGAGGTCAGACGGAAACACTAGGCACTCCCCGCCGAATGCCTCGATGCGCTCTTTGGTAGCGGCCAAACCCTGCTCGTCACGGGCGGTGATGGCCACACGGGCCCCCTCAGCGGCCAAGCGCAGCGCGATCGCCGTGCCCGTGCCTCCCTTGCTGGCCCCGGTGACCAGCGCAACCTTGCCCTCACAAGCCCGTTCTGCCATAGCCTTGCCTTCCGGTAAGAAATTATGTGCGAGCCTACGCCGACGAGATGAGCCGAGGACTACTAACAACGTGACCGACAACCAACTCCAACCACGCCGACGCCTCTCCTTGCTGCACACGTCGGACTGCCATCTGGGCACCTCACCAGCCCGACGGCAAGAAGCCGCCTTTGCCGCCGCCATGGATCTAGCCATCTCTGAAGAAGTGGACGCAGTCATCATCTCCGGCGACCTGTTCGACCACAATCGGGTGGGCGATGACGTGCTGACCTGGGCCGCCGATCAACTAGCCCGCCTGTCGTGCCCGGCGGTGATGATCGCTGGGAACCATGACGCCCATCCAGAAACATCAGTGCTCCACCGTTTCAGCCCCCACATCCAAGACCTCCCGATCACCATCCTCGACTCCCTGGAGGGAACCACCACTCACCTCCCCGAGCTGGATCTCACTGTCTGGGGCAAGTCCATGGACGACCACCATCCCGGCTTCCACCCCCTCGACGGACTCCCCGACCGCCCGGAAGAGGGCTGGTGCGTGGCCATGGGCCACGGCCTGGTCATGGACGACGAGACGCCTTCGTATCGATCGTCACCCATCTACCCCAGCCATCTCGACGCCCTCGACTGGGACTACGTCGCCCTCGGCCACATCCACCGCCACATGGTTATCCGGGAATCACCATCCGTGGTCGCCTACTCCGGCGCCACCGCGGAATCGCTGGAAGGCGACCCCGCTGTGCTGCTCGTGAGCCTCGATCCCGACTCCGGTGTCTCTTTGACCCTGCGGGAGTTGACGCCCAGTCAGGTTTCCTAGGGCTTGCCCACGCCGGGGACGGTGACATCAGTGGCGTAGATGGAACCAGTTTTTGCCGCGGTGACCACTTCTCTCTTCCAGTCGTCGGCGGCGCAGATGAGCAGCGTGCGGCGGTCGTCGCCGCCGAGCACGCAGGCCACCGGGACCTTGGGGGCCATGTCGTAGGAGTCGGTTACCTCGCCGCCGGGTAGCACCCGGAATACCCGCAGGCCCAGCGGGTCTGCCACCCACACCGCCCCCTCCGCGTCTAGGCAGATGCCGTCGGGCGGAGCTACCGGCAGCTTGTCGGACTCCGGCACCAACTCGGCGTAGACCCGGCGATTGGAAAGGGTGCCATCGGCGGCCACATCGAAGGCGGTGAGCCGGGAGGCGGCGCTCTCGGCCACGATCAGCGTCTCCTCGTCGGGGGTCAGGATGTGGCCGTTGGGGGCCTCCATCTCTGGCGCCCCCACGCTCACCGATCCATCGGGAGTCACCCGGAAGGTCTGGCCGGTGAACCGATCACCCCCAGCGTGAATCCTCTGGCCCATGTCGCCGATGTAGGCGGTGCCGTCGGAGCGCACGATCATGTCGTTGATGTCGCCGACGGCCAGCGGCGACAAATCAGCGTGCTCCACCATGGAGCCATCGGGCTCTTGGCGCAGCAGCTTCTGGGTGGACATGGCCACCACCAGCAGCCGACCGTCGGGCAGCCAGCCCAGCCCCGAAGGGTCATCCCAGTCGACCACCGCCACCGTCTCGTCGTTGCCGTCCATGTCGGTGCGGACCACCCGGTGGGCGTGCATGTCGGAGAACCACAGCGCGCCGTCGCGCCACCGTGGGCCCTCGGAGAAGTTGAGCCCGTCCAAGATCGTGCGCATCTGGTGCCTCCTCATCGCCTTGCTTGGGGACGAGATGGCACAATAGCCCCATGAGCATGACCCTCACCCCCGGCATCGACACGAAAGAGTCCTACGAGACCATCCAGGTGTCCCGTATCGGCGGGTCGCTGGGCGCGGTCATCTCCGGCGTGGACCCCCGCGACGACTTGACCGACCAGCAATTTGCCGAGATCCACGAGGCTTTGCTCCGCCACGAGGTGATTATCTTCCGCAACGTGCCTATGAGCGCTGAGGCTCAGTTGGAGTTGGCCTCCCGCTGGGGCCAGCCCAGCATCTACCCGCTTCAAGCTCTGATGGGGGTCACCGAACCGAGCACTTCGGTCATCCGCGACGACGCCGACAGCCTGCCCACTACCGACAACTGGCACACCGACGTGACCTGGATCGAGGTGCCCCCCAAGGTCGCCCTGCTCCAAGCTCTGGTGGCGCCTCCCTACGGCGGCGACACCATGTGGTGCAGCATCACCTCGGCCTATGACGCTTTGTCGGAACCGATGCGGGCCATGATCGACGGGCTGGAACTCCACCACTCCAACTACCCCCAGTACTGCACCAACATGGCGGAGAAATCAGGAAGCTGGGATCTGGTGCCCTTGCTGCGGGAGGCCTACCCCGGCGTGAACCATCCGCTGGTGCGCACCCACCCCGAAACCGGGCGGCGGGCGCTGTATGTGGCCACCAACTTCCAGCAGTACGTGGTGGGGCTGTCCGAGAATGAGAGCACGGCTCTGCTCGACTTCCTGACGCACCACATCAACCAACCCCGCTTCCACTGCCGGTGGTCGTGGACGGAGGGCGATTTGGCAATCTGGGACGAGCGGTCGACCAACCACAGAGGCGTGTCTGACCACTATCCGGAGGTTCGCGAAGTGCGGCGCTGCACCGTGGACGGCGACCGCCCCTACTTCGACTCGTCGGTGCCCTACGTGCCCAAGGCGGCCTACCAGCCCCAGTAGTCGCCGCCGAAGCGCTCATCGCGCTCGGCCAGCGCCCCCTTCATGCCCTTCTCCCGGGACGTCTCGTGGAAGTCGAACTCGTCGGCGCTTCGGCGCGTGCCCATCACGAACAGCGGGTGGACGCCGTAGTGGGGGGTGAATGACTGGCCGATACCCAAAATGTCGTAGGCCATGTGGGCCACGGTGCGGCCGGTGGCAATGCCATCGCGGGGCAGGCTGGACAGCGCACCGGTGAGCTGGGCCACTGCCTCATCGAGCTCTTCTGCGGGCACCACTCGGTTGACCAGGCCCAGCCGCTCGGCTTCGACGGCGTCGAACTTGCGCCCGGTCACCACCAGCTCATTGGCCCGCTTCAACCCGATCTGAGAGGCCAGCATGGGATACAGCCACGAGGTGCCCGCCGAGCCGAACCTCTCCTCGGGCAGTCCGAACGTCGCATCGTCGGTCACCACCGCGAAATCGCAAACCAGCACCAAGTAGAGCCCGGCACCGATGCACGGCCCGTGGACCCGGGCCACGATGGGCTTGGCCGAATACAGCAGGTCGCGCATCACCCACGCCCGGCGGCGCAGACCGGCGACGGCGAACCGCCCGCCCTTGGTCTCAGCTCCGCCGTAGAAGTCGTCGGGGCTGGACAGGTCGAACCCCGCGGTGAACCCCCTACCTGCACCGGAAAGCACGATGCACTTCACGTCGTCGTCGGCCTCGGCCTGTCGGACGAAGGCCACAATCTGGTCGAACATCTCGTCGGTCAGGGCGTTGAATACCTCAGGCCGGTTCAGGGTTATCGAAGCCACCGCACCGTCGGTCTCATAGGTCACTTGGTCTTCAGCCATGATCCCTATCCTGCCGGACGACGGGCACTATCGCCGCAGGGAAGGAGGAACAAGTCCATTGCCCCCCTTATCCTTCTAACCGTGAGCAACCCCCCCACCCGGTTGGCCCGGCGGCTGGGCACTGGGGATGCGATCGTCATGGGGCTGGGGTCCATGATTGGGGCTAGTGTGTTTGTCGCCATCGGGCCGGCCGCGGCCGCAGCCGGTTCGGGGCTGATGATCGGGCTGGCGGCAGCTGGCGTGGTGGCCTTCTGCAACGCCACCTCTTCAGCTCAACTGGCCGCCCTCTATCCCGCCTCGGGGGGCACTTACGTGTACGGACGCAGGCGGCTGGGACGCCTTGCCGGGTTCAGCGCCGGATGGGGATTCGTGGTCGGCAAGGCGGCCACCCTTTCGGTCTCCGCGTTGGCATTCGGGGCCTACGCCTTTCCCGAATACCCCCGTATCGCCGGCATCACCGGCGTCGTTGTGGTGACTGCCATCAACCTCCGGGGAATCACCCGCACCGCGGCAGCCACCAGGATCACCGTGACCCTGGTGTTGGTCGCCCTCGGGCTGGTGGTGGCCGCCGCAGTGGGTGGAGGCACCACTAATGCCGACAACTTGGCCGACTGGGGCGCGGGCGGTGCGGGCGGGATACTGGAGTCTGGCGGGCTGTTGTTCTTCGCCTTCGCCGGATACGCCCGTATCGCCACCCTGGGAGAGGAGATCAAGGATCCGGCTCGCACCATTCCCCGGGCCATTCCCGCCGCGCTGGGCATCACGCTGATCGTTTATGCCGCAGTGTCCGCCACCGCCCTGTGGGCGGTCGGCCCCGAAGTGCTGGCTGCCGCAGCCGCTCCCTTGGCCGCGGCCACCGACGCCGGGTCTTGGAACGGCCTCACGCCGGTGGTCCGGGCCGGGGCAGCCATAGCCTCGGCCGGGGCTCTGATGGCCCTGATCGCCGGCGTGGGGCGCACCACGTTCGCCATGGCCTCAGAAGGCGACTTACCCCGAGTACTGGACAAGGTCCATCCCACCTTCAAGGTGCCTCACTTCGCCGAGATCGCGGTGGCCGCCGTGGTGATCGTGCTGGTTTCGCTAACCGACTTGCGCAACGTGCTTGGATTCAGCTCCTTCTGCGTGCTGTTCTACTACGCCGTGACCAACGCCTCGGCGTGGACCCTGTCGGATGGCCAGCGCCGCTGGCCACGTGGGCTGAGCGGACTCGGCTTCATCGGCAGTGTAATATTGGCCATTACCCTTCCCGGGGCCTCCGTGATCAGTGGTCTCGCCGTCCTTGCCGCCGGAGTCCTCTTCTGGCGCATCCGCCAAGCTTTAAATCCGGCATCCTCTCAATAGCGGGAAACGAAAAGAGAAAACTTGAAATCGACACGTCCACAATCAATTTCAGGAGCAACCCCCAACCCACGGCGCCGATTCACCAAAGTCGCGGTTGTTGTTGCCATATTCGCGGCAGTGCTGTCGGTGGCCGACGCCGCCGGGGCCCAGTCGGTCAGCCAAGCTGAGATCTCCCGGCGCGACCAGCTGATCGCCGAGCAGGAGGCGCTGCTCAACGTCTACCGCTGCCAATTCGATATCGATACCCAACTTGTCCCTGGGGGCTGCGTCAATGGAACACCCGCAGAACCGGCCAAAGAGGCAAGGCCTTTCACCGGAATCCCGACCGTCAATGCCCTTGCCCAACGCGACTGGCTTGTAGCTGCTCAAGAGAACCTGCTCAACGCCTACCGCTGCCGATTCAACATCGACACCGCCATCGTCCCGGGCGGCTGCGGCGACGAGCAGCCCGGTCCCACGCCCACCCCGGCCCCTCGACCGACACCACCACCAGTAGGCGAGGAATTGTCGCCGTCTGAGGTGTATGCCCTGGTGTCACCGTCGATCGCGCTGGTCGAGACATCGTCCAAGCTCGGCAGCGGCATCCTGATCGAAGGCGGATACATCGTCACCAACAACCACGTGGTGTGGCCCTACGACGAAGCCTGGCTTGTATTCCCGGACGGCACCGAGATTCGCGACGTGCCGGTTATCGGACGGGATTTCATGGCCGACTTGGCCGTGCTGGGACCGGTCGACGTGCCCTACCAGCCGCTGACATTCTCCAATCGAGACGACCTCCCCCTGGGCAGCGAGCTCTTCTTGGTGGGGTACCCGTCCGAGCCTGAGCTGTTCCCGCAGCCCACCATCACCCAGGGCATATTGTCCCGGCTTCGGGAGTGGGCCACCTACGACTTGACCCTGCTCCAGTCCGATGCCGCCATCGCCGGCGGACAGAGCGGAGGCGCCCTGGTCAACTCACGAGGTGTTGTAGTCGGAATCTCCACATGGAGGTTCAGCGAGGCCGGTTTCGCCCTTGCCACCTCAGCCGCCGACGATGCACTGATCGTTCAAAGGCTGATTGCCAGCTACGAGCCACCCGAGGAGATGACAGACCGCCGGTCTCCCAGAAAAGTGGGCGAATTCGAGCACAAGGTCACCGGAACACGAGGGATCGACAGCCCGGCCTTCACCTTCAATGCCGCGGCTGGCACCAAGGTGACGATTCAGATTGAGGGCAAGAGCGACGGAGTCATCATCGTCTCTGACTCGGTGCAAACCCTGGCTACGCAAAACTCAACTACGACCGGTGTCGAACGAACAACATTCGAGGTCCTCCGAAGCGGGAAGCACTTCGTGAGAATCGGGAGCCTCTCCGATGGAGAATATGAGTTCGAGCTGGAGGCCACCGTCAGGCTTCATCCCTATAGAGACGAAGTCGACGGCACGACGTTGTTGGCCGAGGGCGATTTCGAGATCTTCTACGGGTTCTTCGACTATACGTTCGACACAGATTGGTACAAGATCAGCCTCGAAGAGGACGAGACCATCGAGATCAGCACCGATTCGATATTGGCCGACACCACCATTGAGATCAGGAACCGGGAGACTGGTGAATCGGCCCAGAGCGACGGCACCAATCCGCGAACCGGACTGGGCTTCTCCAAGAACGCATACCTGCGATTCACTGCTCTCGATGCCGGTGACTACGCCATCTACGTCACCGAGAACTCAGGAGACCGAGGGATCAGCTACGCCCTGAGGGTCGAGCGAGTCCAGGAATAGCAAGCCAACACCGCAAACCGGATTCCTGCGTGGGCGGCATGATTGTGGTAGGGAATGCCATGCCCCGCCCGCCCCGCTCCCGACGACGGCGAGTGGGTATCCGGCTAATCGCGACGATTGCCTTACTGGCCGCCGCGCTCGTCTGGCCGGCACCCTCCGGGGCGCAAACCGCCACACTCGCCGACATCGCTACCCGTGACCAGCTCATCTTCAACCAGGAATCTCTCCTCAATACCTACCGCTGCCGATTCAACATAGACACCTTGATCGTCTCCGGCGGCTGCACCGATGGCCAGCCTGCGCTGCCCGCCGCTGAGCCCGACCCATTCGCGGGAACGCCCAATGCCAACGAGATCTATGTCCGTGACAGCCTCATTGCCTCGCAAGAATCACTCCTCAATACCTACCGCTGCCGTTTCAACATAGACACCCAGGTTGTGCCCGGCGGCTGCACCAGTGAACAACAACCGGCTGAACCCGACACTGCACCAGCGGAGATAATCGATTCCACAACCATCGCGGTCGGCGCCAATCATGCCTGCGCAATCAAGGCTGACGGTGGCATCGCCTGTTGGGGACACAACGACAGCGGACAGGCGAATCCGCCCCCCGGCCAATACACCGCCATCTCAGCCGGCGGCGACAATTCCTGCGCCATCAGACCTGACAACACCGTTACCTGCTGGGGACACAACGGGTATGGCCAAAGCGACCCGCCCCCCGGCCAATACACCGCCATCACAACCGGCGGCATCTATGCCTGCGCCATCAGAGCCGATGGCACCCTCGCCTGCTGGGGTTGGAACGGCGACGGTCGGGCCGATCCACCCTCGGGCCAGTTCACCGCCGTCTCAGCCGGCAACAGCCATGCCTGCGCCATCAGGACCGACAAAACCCTCGCCTGCTGGGGGAGAAACGACAGCGGGCAGGCGGACCCGCCCTCGGGCCAATACTCCGCCGTCGAAGCAGGAACTTGGTCTTCGTGCGCCATCAGGGCCGACAACACCCTCGCCTGCTGGGGCTCGCCGCGCGGAACCCAACCCCCTGGACCCAATGACAAGTTCACCACCATCGCGGCCGGCTTTGACCACTGGTGCGCCATGAGGGCCGACAGCACCCTCGCCCAAATCGTCTGCTGGGGCAACAACGACAGCGGGCAGGCCAATCCACCCTTAGGCCAGTACACCGCCATCGCGGCCGGCTCCTACCGTTCGTGTGCCATTGGCACCGACAACACCATCACCTGCTGGGGTCAGGAGAGCCCGGTCGACCCACCGGCCGGTCAATTCACTGCCATCGCAGCCGGCCCTGATCACTCGTGTGCCATCGGGGCAGACAGCACCATCACCTGCTGGGGAAGCAATGGCCGCGGCCGAAGCGACGCGCCCTCCGGCCAATTCACCGCCATCGCAGCCGGCGCCAGGCATTCCTGTGCCATCGGGGCAGACAGCACCATCACCTGCTGGGGAGAAAACAGCTGGAGGCAAGGCGACGCGCCCTCCAGCCAATACACCGCCATCGCAGCCGGCGCCTCCCATTCCTGCGCCATCAAGACCGACAAAACCGTCGCCTGCTGGGGAAACAACAACCGCGGGCAAACCAACGCGCCCTCCGGCCAGTACACCGCCATCGCAGCCGGCACATGGACTTCGTGTGCAATCGGCGCCGATACCACCATCACCTGCTGGGGCTACAACGACCACGGGCAGGCCGACGCGCCCTCCGGCCAGTACACCGCCATCGCGTCCGGCACCAGCCATTCCTGCGCCATCAAGACCGACAAAACCATTGCGTGCTGGGGAGGCAGCCAAGGAGATAACCCGCCTCTCGGCCAATTCACCGCCATCGCAATAACCGCCTACCACTCTTGCGCCCTCAGGATTGACAACGCCATCACCTGCTGGGGCGCAAACGGTAACGGCCAGTCCGACGCGCCCTCCGGCCTCTTTGCGGGCATCGCAGTGGGCTACGACCATTCCTGCGCCATCCGAGCCGACGGCACCATCACCTGCTGGGGACCGGAGGATCCGATCGACCCGCCTCCAGGCCAGTTCCTTGCTAGACCACCTAAGGCCACTTAGCGCGCTGAATCCACCTAGGTTGACGGATCCTTGATGCGTTCTCAACGCCCGACGTGGGCGGCGATCTGGTCTTCGAAGGTGAAATCCAAGTCGAGGCTCTGGTCGAGACCCTCGGCAACCATCCAGCGGTGTACGTGGTCGACCATGGCGGCCAGGGTGTACTCCGGCTCCCAGCCGATGTCGGCTCGCAGCCGATCAACGGAGAACACCACGCTGCGGTTCCAGCGGTGCAGGTTGGGAGCCAGCCGTTGCACGAGTTGAGCCAGCTTGAATCTCCGTCGGGTGTTGTCGGCGTCGGCTCGGGCGGTGTCGGAACTGCGGATGTCTATGTTCACCGGGGAGGCCTTGCCTTCCTCGAACACCAGGGCACCGTCCCACAGGTCGTCCATCACCGGGGCGGGGATGAACACCTTGTCGGCTTCCACCCCCAACACATCGGCAAAGGTGTCCACATAGCCCACATCTGACTGGTAGGTCCCGCCGGTGAGGTTGTAGCGCTTTCCGAAGGTCTGGGGCTGAAGCATCATCATCCGCAGCGCCCGGGCCTGGTCATCCACATGGCCCACCTGGCCCAGTGTGGTGCCGTCACCAGGGATCAGCACCGGGCGTCCTTGTAGCAGCCGCAAGATCATCCGCTGCTCCCGGTCGGCCAGGATGTTGCGGGGGCCGAAAACCATCGAGAACGGCACGATGGTGGCCGGAAACCCCCGGCTGCGCCAGGCGTCGACCAGGATGTCCTCGCACAGCAGCTTGTGCAGCCCGTACTCGTTCTGGTTGGGGCTTCGGTCATCGGCGTGGTTCTCGGTGATGGGCAGGATGTCGGTGGGGGCGTAGATGACCGTGGAAGAGGCGAAGATGTAGTGGCCGACGCGCCCTTCAAACACCTCGATCATCAACTCCACGTCGGCCGGGTGATAGGCGCTCATGTCCTGGACGGCGTCGAAAGTCTCGTCCTTGAGCACCGACCGCACCTGGTCGTGATCAGTGCGGTCGGCCACCAGCCTACGGACCGACCGAGGGAAGTCCACCGCTGTGCGGCCCCGGTTCAGCACCGTGACCTCGTGGCCATGCTTCGCCAACTCCATGACCAGCGAGTAGCCGTTGAACTGGCTCCCGCCCATGACCAAGACCTTCATACCTGCTCCTTTGCCTGACGGGCCGACTTCAGCGGCAGATGCCGGATTCGGCCAGGGCTTCTACTTCTTCGGACGGAATGCCCAGAACTTCGCCCAGCACTTCGACGGTATCGGCGCCCAGTAGTGGCGATGGGCCAGCGGTGCGGGTCTTAGTAAACCCGAAGCGGATCGGATTGCCCACATGGGTTTCCTTGCCCACCACCGGGTGCTCCAGCACGTCGAGGGCACCCCTTGTGGCCAAGTGCTCATCGCCCAGGTGGTCGTAGGGGCCCATCACCGGCATGGCTGACACCCCGGCGGCCTGCAATCGCTCAGCTCGGTCGGCGGCCAGTCCTCCGGTCATCCAGGCGGCAATTGCGGCGTCCACCGCCTCGACGTCGGCCAGCCGATCGGCGTTGGTGGGCCAACGGTTCTCCACGCCGATGACGCCACAGCACCGCTGCCACGACTCATCGTCGTGACAAGCCAGCGCCACCCAATCGTCGTCGCCCCCGGCTCGGTACACATCATGGGGAGCGACGGTCTCGGAGCGGTTGCCTTTGGCCTGGGGATCGGCACCAGCAGCGGCCGCGCCCATATACACGTCACCGATCAGATAGGCCGCGGCCTCGGTCTGGGCCATGTCGATGAGCTGGCCCTGGCCAGTGCGCTGCTTGTGGTCGAGGGCGGCCAGCACCGCCACCGCCAGCAGCTTGCCGGCGATGTGGTCGGGATGATTCAGCGTTGTGCCGCAGGGAAATGGCACATCCGCGTGGTTCCACAGCCAGTGGGCCCCGGCGAAGCTGGCATTGAGCGGCCCGTAGGCCGGCATCTTGCCCATCGGCCCGCCCCGCCCGTAGCCCTGCGAGCACACATACACCAGATCGGGTCGTCGAGCCGACATGTCGTCCCAGCCCAGACCGAGCTTGTCCAGCGACCCGCCCCGCAGGTTCTCGGCCACCACATCGGCGGCCATGAACAGATCCAGAGCCAGCTCTCGGCCCCGCTCGGTGGTCAGATCAAGGGCCACCGACCGCCGTCCCCGACTCTCGGCGTTGAATGGGAAGGCCTTGTTGAGATCGCCTCGGCCAGCGAAGCGCAGCGAGTCGGGATGGGCCACCGATTCGATCTTGATGACGTCGGCCCCCAAGTCCGACAGCATCCAGGTGGCCTCGGGCACCACCGCAGCCATACCAAACTCCACCACCCGCACTCCGGACAGCAATTGGCCGTCGCCGTTGGAGCGGTTGGATGGCCGGGTTGACCAGGGGTTATCGGAGGGTCGGGCCCTGAACTGCACCGCCTCGTCCCCGGCTGCGGGAGCCCGCTTTCTCACTCCAGCCGGGGTGCCCGAGAGCTGCCAGGGGGCGTCGGGCATGGGCAGGCCCTCGGAACCCTCCACGTTGTGGCGAAAGAATCCTCGACCCACCACCTGAGGATGGTTGGCGAACTCATTGGGCGACTGGATCACTCCGATGGTTGTGCCTGCGGCAAGGCCCTGTTCGAACAGCTCCGACCGATCCCGCTGCGACGTGATCGCATCGGCTATCACGTGAATCACATCTCGGTTGCGGCCCCGGAACACTCCGTCGGCCCACTCCGGTCCGGTCAGGGCATCAGGGTTGCCCAGCACCTCCACGAACCCGTTCCACTGGTAGGGAGTGCCGATAACGGTGCGCACCCAACCGTCTCGGGCCGGAAAGATCCAGTAGTTGCCGTCGGCGTTGCGACGACCCTCGTGGGGCAACTCGGGAAAGTGCTCCACGTAGTCGGGAATGAGCACCGACCAGGGGTTGAGCCCCGACAACGAAGCCTCCTGCACACTCACCTCCACCACTTGGCCCTGGCCGTGGCGGCGGCGGTCCATGACCGCGGCCAGCCCGCCGATGGCACCGAACACCGACGCGCAGTCGTGGGCCAGATGACCGGGATGCCAGCACGGTGAATTCTCTCGAAAGCCCGACAAAAAGTGCCCCCCGGATGAGGCGAACGCCGGCAGCGGCTCCAACCGCCAATCCGATCGGGGGCCAGTCAGGCCCATATCGGTCAGCGCCACCACCACCAAGGTGGGATGGCGCTCGGCCATCTCGTCGAGGTCCAACCCGGTGTTGTCGATGAGCAGGTCGGCCTCCGCCATCAGCGACTCCAGCTCGGCAGCATCGCCCGCCGCCTTGTTGGCGTTGCGATGGGCGTGGGCCAGACCCTCGGGATCGGGAGCTTGAGGCACTCGGATCACCTCGGCTCCCAGGTCGCCCAGCACCCGCGCGCACAGCGCGCCGCGCATATCGGTGTGGTCCACCACCCGCAGCCCGGCCAGTGCGCCAGGAGCTATATCCAAGGCCGGACTCATCGAATGCGGGGCTCGATTCGGGTTTGCTCCTTGATACCCCGGGCCTTCTCGGTGATCTCCTCCTCGGCCCCGGCCAGGCTCAAGAAGGCCACCCCGCTGTTCATGGCGTTGGCCAGCGTGGTGTACTGCGCGGTCCATAACCCCTTCATGGTTGCCTCGACCGCCAGCCGCTCAGGAGCCGACGCGATGGCCTCGGCGCACCAGCGGGCCGTGTCCATTAGCTCGTCTAGAGGCACAACCTCTTGCACCAGTCCGATCTGAAAGGCCCGTTGGGCCGACATTCGCTCGTGGCGGCCCAATAGCGACATCCGCATGACCTCGCCCAGAGGCATCCGCTGGAGCATGAACATGGGCTCGTTAACTGCCGGCATGCCGTGGCTCACGTGGGGGTCGAAGAAGGTGGCGTTGTCGGAGGCGATGATGAACTCCACCTCGCCCAATAGGTAGAACGCGCCTCCGGCAGCCATGCCGTTGACCGCGGCAATAACCGGGCGCCAGTAGTCGTTGGACTTGGGACCCACGGTGGAGATCGGGTCGTCGACCATGAACGGCGAGGCCGGCTGCTTCCACGACCCGGTGATGTCCACCCCGGTGCTGAACGCCCGCTCCCCCGTCGCGGTGAGAATCACGCACCGCACATCGTCGTTGTAGCGGAGGTGGGCCCACACCGCCCGGAGCTCTTCACAGGAGGTGTTGTCCATGGCATTAAGCCGCTCGGGCCGGTTCAGGGTGACCACCGCCACCCCGTCGGACTCCTCGTACAGCAGGTTCTCGTACTCAGACACGGCCCGAAGCGTAGCCCTATTGCCTGGAGCCAACTCTGCCGCGCTTCTGGCCAGCACCCTGTCCACCCGATGCGACCCAATGGAAGGGCAGAACTAGAGTCGCCGCCCATGGACATCGGAAGAATCGGTTTGTGGCAGGGCGTTTTGGACCAGCAGCCCTCGAGCCAGGTGCGGGAAGTCGTCGCCGAGCTGGAGGAGATGGGCTGGCCCACGGTGTGGATCCCCGAGGCGGTAGGCCGAGACCCGTTCGTGTCGGCGTCGGTCATGCTGGGGGCCACCAGCACGCTGAAGATCGCCACCGGCATCGTGCAGGTCCACGCCCGCCATCCCATGACCACCGCGGCGGCCCAGAAGACGGTGGCTGAGGCGTTCGACAACCGGTTCCTGCTGGGCATCGGCGTGAGCCACGGTCCCTTCATCGAGGGCATCCGCAAGCTCGACTATTCCAAGCCCTACTCCTACATGGTGGAGTACCTCGACGCCATGGAGGGAGCCATGTACATGGCCGCCGGTCCCGAAGAAGACCCCCCGATCGTGCTGGCCGCGCTGGGCCCAAAGATGCTGGCGCTGGCCGCCGAGCGAACCGCCGGCGCCCACCCCTATTTCGTGCCTCCCGAGCACACTGCCACCGCCCGCGAGATCATGGGACCCGACGCCCTGTTGGCTCCCGAACAGAAGGTGTGCCTAGAGACCGATCCCGAGGCGGCCCGGGCGCTGGCCCGGGAGAACATGGCTCTCTACCTGGGGCTTCCCAACTACGTTAATAACCTCTACCGGCTGGGCTTCACTGAGGATGATGTGAACGAGCAGTCCGACCGGCTGGTGGACGCCATCGTGGCTTGGGGCGACTTGGACAACATCCGAGCCCGTATCCAGGCCCACCACGACGCGGGTGCCGACCACGTCGCCGTGCAGGTGCTCACTCCTCGCGGAGAGCTGCCCTTGGCCCAATGGCGAACCCTGGCTGACGCCCTTCTATAGTTCGTCGGCGAAGCCCCTGAGAATGGAAAAGGGGCTCGACAGCACGAGGGATTCGACATCATGAGCAAGTTTTGTGAAGGACGGGTCGCGGTCATCACCGGCGCGGGACGCGGCATCGGGCGGGAGTACGCTCTGATGCTGGCCGAGCACGGCGCCAAGATCGTGGTGAACGACCTAGGGGCCGACCCCGACGGCCGGGGAGGCGATGCCGGACCGGCGGGCGAGGTGGTCGAGGAGATCCGGGCCATGGGCGGTGAGGCGGTGGTGAACGGCGCCGATGTCAGCGATTTCGACGCCGCCCGGGACATGATCCACCAGGCCATCGACACCTTCGGCACCTTGGACATCCTCATCAACAACGCCGGCATCCTGCGAGATCGCATGGTGTTCTCCATGAGCGAATCCGACTGGGACGCGGTGGTTCAAGTCCACCTCAAGGGCACCTTCGCACCGGTGCATCACGCGGCCGCCTGGTGGCGGGAGCAGACCAAGGCCGGGCGCAGTTTTCAGGCCCGGATCATCAACACTGCATCGCCGTCAGGCATCTTCGGCAACGTGGGCCAGACCAACTACGGCGCAGCCAAGGCCGGCATCGCGGCCTTCACGGTTATTTCCGCCATGGAACTGGTCCGCTACGGGGTCACGGTGAACTGCATCGCCCCCAGTGCCCTGACCCGGCTTACCGCTCCGCTGATGGGCGGCGCCGACATATCCGAAGAGATTCAAGAGACGATGTCGCCGACATGGATCGCTCCGATCGTCACCTGGCTGTGCAGCCCTGAGGCTGACAACGTGACCGGCCGGGTGTGGGTGGTGGGCAACGGCCGACTGGGCATTGCCGAAGGCTGGGCCCTAGGCCCCAACGTGCCTCTTGAGTCCCAAGACCCCACCGGACTCAAGCCGGTAGTGGCCGATCTGATGGCCAAGGCCCAGCTCAACGCCGACATGAGCGGCGAGCCCGCCGGAGGCCCCGGCCGACCCAGCAACGAAATCTAGATTTCTTCCACCCGGCAGCGGACCTCGGGCTCGATTTCTGCTCCAACCCAGCGCAGGGCGAGGCCGCCTCGGGCGTGTCCCGCGGTGTCCAGCCAATTGGGATGGCCGGGATCGCGCCGGGCCACCACCACCCGCACCGTGCCGTCGTCTTCGACCGCCGCGGTGTGGTGATTCAAGTTGGTCGGGTAGTACTCGAAGTCCAATGACTCCAGCCAGTGGTTGCCCAATTGGATGTTCCAGTACTCGCACTCGGGGGGCTCGAACTCGATGATCCAAGCCACGTCGGGACCCAGGTCGTAGTAGCCGTAGTTGTACGACGTGTCGGGGTCGCCTTGGGCAAAGGCCAGCAGCTCGGGGTTGATGGGCCGGATCTCGTGGGGGTGGGCGGCAAAGCTGTCCGTCCAGCCCAGAAACTGACCTACGACGGCGGCCACGGTGAAGCCAGCCCGGCCCAGCGCATCGGACAATCGCTCGGGATCAACTGGCTGGGGCGGGCCGCCAGCATCGGTGCGCTCCAAGGCCAACTCGGCCGGAACCTGATTGGGCCGATCCAGCAGGGTCTGGCGGATGGTGAGGGCGTTGGTGCCCTCCTTCATGGCCAGCCACGGACCGGTCTGAGGTTCGGTGCTGATCGCTACCTCGAAGCAGCCATCGGCATCCAGCGCAAGGTCCTCGGTGACCAAATAGCTGTCGCGAATCAGCCCTTCGGGGGTGCCCAGGCCACCGCTGAACGCCCCCATGCGGATGGAGTGAGCGTCGTTCAGGCGACCCTTCAGCCGGTATTCGAATCGGGGCGACAACCGAGCTCCCCCGTAGGCGTAGTCGGGATTGTCGAGGCCGATCTTCACGCCCGATTGATTGAGGATGGCCCGAGCTGGATCGGCCTCCTCAATGTTGGCCTTCAGAAAGTTGCTGGCCAGTCGGGTGACGTAGCGCAGCCCTTCAGCCCGGTCGAAGTCATCGTCGGGTGACGCGTCCAGCACTTGGCGGCCTGCGTCCCGCAGTAAGTCGCAGAACTCCTCCCAGCTCTTGGCCAGATCGACTTCGCTCATTTCATTGCCTTGTCTTTGCTTGCCCTGTCGCTCATTCCACTGCCACCCCGCAGGCCTCGATGTAGCTTGCATAGCGCTCGTGGATCACCTCGGCCCGCAGCCCATACTGCTCGGGGCTGTAGTCGTGAACCCCGTGTTCGCCCTTGGGGTGATCGGCGGCCCACTGGGCCACGGCCTGCTCAGCGGCGGCATCTAGCTGGTAGCCAAATCGGTCGCAGATGGCAGCCACGCTTCCCAATGGGTCACGCTGGAAGTCGGCGAAATGCAGGTCGTAGAACCGGTCCTCGCGGCCGGTTCTTGCGGCCAGCAAGCGCTCAATTCCCCGGGCCCACAGCTCGGTCTGCTCGGCACCGTGTACGACGTTGTCGGGATGTTCTTCGAAGCCCTGGCGGCTGACTGCGGTGAGGCTGCACACCGAGGCCACTGCCTTCAGCGGATCACGGTGGGTCATCACCACGTTGGCATCGGGATAGGTGGCGAACAGCGCCTCGGGGGCGAACAGGTGGCTGGGGTCTTTCAAGATCCAGCGGGTGTCGGGCTCGTCGACGCCAATGAGCCCGATGCTGCGGCGGTGCTGGGCATAAGCCGCCCCCATGTCGCAGTTGGCCCACCAGGCGGAATAGGTCGGTATCCGGAAAAGGCACTCAAACGTCACGCTGGCGAATGACTGGCGGAAAATGTTCCAGCACTCGTCCACCGTGTCGGCCAATTGGAGATGGATGGCGGACTGATCCGGGTTCATCTCGGCCATGGCATCCATCTTGGCCTTGCAGTTGACGTAGTCGTCGATCTGCTCCCACTGGTCACGGGGCGGGCGGGGCTGGGGCATCTCGGCCAGCCAGAGCTCCAGCCCTTGGAAGTGAGGGCTGGCCGCCATCAGCTGGTGCAAGGCAGTGGTGCCAGTGCGGGGCAGGCCGATGATGACCAGCGGTTGCTCGATCGCGACATCGGCGGCCTCGGGCCGGGCCTTCAGACCAGCTTCGGCCTTGAGGCGTCCCATAAGGGCCCCAGTGATGATCTCGCCAATGGCGAAGCGGCCGATGTCGGTCATGCCCGCTTCGGCTTCTAGCGACTCCTCCAGCACGGTCAAGCCCTCGAGATAGTCGTCGCCTCCAAAGTCTTCTAGTCCGGATCGCTCGACCGCGGCAGCTTGCCATTGCTCGATGCTGCTCATTGGGCCTCCTTAAGGCACTCCTCGATGTTGCTCACTGAGCCGCGGCCTGGAGTTGCGCGCCGAACGCGGCCATCGTCTCAGCGGTGTCGGCGAAGAAAAGGAACGAGGGGACGATCAGGCGGTCGCCACCCAAGTCGGCCACTTCCTGTATGAGCCCGGCGGGGTCGTCCATCGGGGTGTTGGGCAAGCCCACGGTGATCTCGATGCTCTCGGGATCCCGGCCCGCTGAGGCGGCTGTTTGGCGCATCTCGTCGATGAGCTCGGCCATGGACACCCCTTCTCGGGGTCCCGGCCAGAAGCCGTCGCCCAGCCGCCCCGCTCGGCGGGCCGCGGCCCGCGAGTGGCCGCCGATCACGATGGGCACCCGGCCATTGGCGGGCTTGGGATTCACGCTTACCCCAGAGAAGGAGGCGTGATCGCTCTCGAACGATGTGCTGTCGGCGTCCCACAGCGCCCGCATGGCTCCGATGTAGTCGTCGGTGCGCTGGCCCCGGCGCTCCCAGGGAATGCCCAGCGCCTTGAACTCCTCCTTCAGCCAGCCCACACCCACCCCCAGGACGACCCGGCCGTCCGACATGGAGTCGAGCGTGCCCAGCGATTTGGCCAACACCACCGGGTTCCGCTGGGGCAGGATCAAGATGCCGGTGCCCAACCGCAGCGTGGTGGTGGCCGAAGCCACCCAGGTCAGCCAGATCAACGGATCGGGCAGCGGCGTATCCGGTGTCATGGGCATCCGACCGGTCGGATCGTAGGGATACTCAGAGGCGTAGCTATCCGGGTACACCACGTGCTCCACCGTCCAGATTGAGTCGAACCCGGCCGCCTCCGCGGCCTGACCGAACTCCACCGCACCCTGCGCGGTGGTCCAGTGGAGGATGTTTGCGAAACCGATCCCGAACTTCATGGCCCGCCAGCGTAGGTGAAGCGTCAGCCGGTTGAGGAAGCTATGGCGGACCAGACCTTTTGGGGGGAGGCGGGCATGTCGAGGTGGCGGATGCCCATGTGCGACAAGGCATCGATCACCGCGTTTTGCACTGCCGGAGTAGAGCCCACCGTGCCCGACTCGCCGATTCCCTTGGCCCCCAACGGATTCAGCGGCGTGGGGGTGACCGACTCGTGGACTTCGAAGCTGGGCAACTCGGTGGTGGAAATCACCCCATAGTCGGCGAAGTTCGAGGTCAGCAGGTTCCCATCGGAGTCGTAGTGGACCTCTTCCATGAGGGCTTGGGCCGCGCCGGCAGCCAGCCCGCCGTGAATCTGGCCGTGGGCCAGCAGCGGGTTCAAGAGGGTTCCGGCGTCGTCCACCGCGACCAGCCGCTCCAGCGTCACCTCTCCGGTGTCGGCGTCTACCTCCACCACCGCCACATGGGTTCCGAATGGGAAGGTGGCACCGTGCTGCTCGAAGTCGTTTTCCACAAATAGGGTCTCCGAGTCCGCCGCAGCCACGTCGGCCCAACTGGTCGACCGGGCCGGGGTGCCGACCACGTGGAACTGGCCGGTCTCTGAATCGAGCACTACATCCGCGGGGGCGGCCTCCAACAGATCGGCAGCCCGCGGGCGGGCCGCTTCGATCAGCTTCTCGGAGGCGTTGAGCAAGGCCGAGCCGGCGATCTGGGCGGTGCGAGAGCCACCGCTGATGTCGCTGGTGGGGATCTCATCGGTGTCGCCGTGGATCATCTCGATTTGGTCCATGTCGATGCCCAGGGTGTCGGCCACCACCATCGACAAGGTGGTCACATGGCCTTGGCCGAAGGGAGTGGCCCCAGTGCGAGCCAGCACCGTGCCGTCGGGCCGCAGTTCCAAGCTTCCCGTCTCCGTGCAAACCGGCCCCATGGGTGAGGTGACCTCCACATAGGTGGCCATCCCGATGCCCAACAGCCGATGATCGCCCTGCTCTCGGCGAGCGGTTTGCTCGGCTCGCAGCCCGTCGTAGTCGGCTGCTTCCAGCGCAGCCTCCAGCGAGGCCCGGTAGTCCCCGGAGTCGTAAGCCGCCCCAGTGGGCGTGGTGAGGGGAAAGGCGTCAGGGGCAAGGTAATTGCGGCGGCGCAATTCAGCCGGATCCATGTCGATCTCGGCCGCGAAAAGGTCCACCGCCCGCTCGATGGCTGCGGTGGCCTCCGGTCGACCAGCCCCTCGGAACGCGTTTACCGGGGAGGTGTTGGTGGCCACGGCGGTGGCCGACCAGGCCACATGGGCGATGTCGTAGTTGCCGCAGGCCATGAGCCCGGTGAAGGTGGGCAGAAGGGCCCCCACACCGGGATAGGCCCCCGCGTCAGCCAGCATGTCCAGGCGGTAGTGGGTGAAGCGACCATCGGCGGTGCCGCCCAGTGTGACGGTCTGGAACTGGGCCCGGCTGTGGCCCAGCGACTGGAGGCTCTCGGTGCGAGTCTCAGCCCAACGCATAGGGCGGCCAGCCCGACCGGCAAGCCATCCCAGCAGGCATTCTTCGGCGCCGGGGCTGGCCTTGGTGCCGAAGCCTCCGCCGACATCGGGGATGATCACCCGCACCTGCGACAGGTCCAATCCCAGCGCGCCAGCAATGGCCCCTTGGGCAGTGTGAGGCCCCTGGGTACTCGACCAGCAAGTCAGCCGGCCGTCTTCACCCCATGCCGCGGCAGCCACTCGTCCCTCAATGGGACTGGCGTAGATCTTGGAGTTGACAACGCGATGAGAGATCACCACCTCGCACTCGCTGAAGTCCACCTCGGCGGTGGGGGGCAGGGCGATAGCCACATTGGACTCAGCATCGTCGAACAACTTGGGGCCGGCGGCCGCCGTCTCGGCATCGACCACCGCGGGCAGCGGGTCGTAGTCGGCCCACACCGCTTCTGAGGCATCGGTGGCCTGCTCGACGGTCTCAGCCACCACCGCGGCCACCGCTTCGCCCACGAATCGCACCTTGCCAGTAGCCAGCAGCGGGCGGGACATGGCGGCGTCGCCCGCCATGGGAGGCCGAGGCGCAAGGTCCAAGTCGTCGCCCGTAACTACGTCGATCACGCCGGGCATGGATCGGGCATCGATGGTCTCCACCGACAACAGCCGGGCGTGGGCAATTGGCGATCGCACGAACACCACATGGGCCGCCCCATCAAGTGGGATGTCGGCCACATAGGTTCCCCCGTCGGTCAGCATCCGGGGGTCTTCAACCCGCCTCACCTCATTGCCCAAAATGCTCATGGGCGAGAAGCGTAGGCCAGAGTCCCGTCGAGGTACCTACCGGCTATTGCTGGAGCGAACGACGCCAAGGTTGCGCATCTTCGCCCATCGGGGTTGACGGGGGCCGGTCGGTGAACGGCCACAGCTCCTCGGCGATGCTCCGCCAATTGGCGGTGGCACCAAGTTGGGCGAACAGCGATATCAAGCCGAGGTTGATCCGCTGGAGCACCACCAGCGAGGGCGGCACGTTGAGAACCTTCTTCAGCTCGGCGTGCTCGCCAGAGGCATCGAAGATGGCTCTGACTCCCGCAGCGGCGTACTCCTGGGTGAAGGTCCGGGTCTCGTCGGTGAGCACGAACTCATAGAAATGGGTGAAGAACGCTTCT
This sequence comes from Candidatus Poriferisocius sp., assembly GCA_965208545.1. Taxonomy (GTDB): domain Bacteria; phylum Actinomycetota; class Acidimicrobiia; order Acidimicrobiales; family Bin134; genus Poriferisocius. The sequence goes on from OZ242341.1 coordinate 2,770,760, forward strand.
ACCTCGGCATCGCTGAACGGGGCATTGGCCGGCAGCAGTCCGGCGGTCACCAGTTCGGTCCGGAATCGGGGGATGTCCCGGTCGATCACCATGGCGGTGAGCATTCGCTCAAACTGGGCGGTCTCTTGTTCGCTGAATCGCTTGACCAGACCGAAGTCCAAGAACGTGACCGATCCGTCGGGGTGGAAGAGATAATTCCCCGGGTGGGGGTCGCCGTTGAACGCCCATAGGCGATAGATCGACCCGATCGAAAACCGGTAGACGGTCTCGGCTACCCGGTTCCGCTCCACCTGAGACCAGCCCAGCGCCTCTTCGAACGTCGCGCCGGTGGCCAATTCGGTAGTGAGCACCCGGGCTGAGCTCAAGTCGTCGTACACCTCGGGAACGGCGATGTAGGGATGGCCGCGGTAGTGATCGGCGAACAGGCGCTGGTTAGACGCCTCGTGCTCGTAGTCCAATTCCTCGGTGAGCCGCTGGCGCAACTCCTCCACAATGGGGGCGGGGTCGAGGCCGGGAAACAGCACCGAGAGAGCTCGGAACACCATGCGGGCCGAACCCAAGTCCGCCGCGATGGCCTCGGCCACGCCGGGATACTGGATCTTGACCGCACAGGCCCGGCCGTCGGGGGTTATGGCCCGGTGGACTTGGCCGATGGAGGCCGCCGCGATGGGCACCGGATCCCATTGCTCGAAGAGTTCGTCTGGCGAAGCGCCCAGCTCGGCGGCTAGCACCGACTCGGCCAGGGCTGGGCTCATGGACGGGGCGTTGGCCTGAAGCTGGGCCAGAGACGACCGGGTGGACTCGGGCAGGCCCACGTCGAGATAGCTGGCCATCTGGCCGATCTTCATCAGCGCGCCCTTCATGTTTCCCAGCACTTCCACCACATCGGCCGCGGTGCGCAGCTCCCGCTCGGCATCGAGGGTCTCAGTCCGACCGGCGTCGGCAAATATCTGACGGGCCCGGGCCATCGCCCACCGGCCGCCGCTACGGGCGCCCAAACCGGCCATCTTGGCCGTGCGCCCCAGCCGTCCTCGCCGGGGAACCGCTCCCCGATTGCGCCTGTCTGCCACGCCGCCGAAAATACCGGCCCGACCACCGCTGTCGGCATCTTTGACTGAGAACGCCGCGTGAAGAAATGTGCTGATAGTTTCCGCTATTTCTTGGGACACGACCCCGTAAAGGTGTGTATCGTAGAACGGAACAGTTCCGCTATGCGGTACAGGGGCTCGGGCCGATCTGTGCCGCATCTCATCGTCTGCCGAGCAATAACGGAGTCCAAGTCATGCGAATCCTCTTTGCTGACAGCCTGGCTGAGAGCGCTGTCGAGCGGTTGCGGGCTGGCGGGGACGAGTGCTTGATCGATCCCTCGCTGACCGCTGAGACCCTTCCCGAGCACATTGCCGGGTTTGACGTGCTGGTGGTGCGCAGCACCAAGGTCACCGCTACCGCCCTGGAGGCTGCCGACCGACTCGGCCTGGTGGTTCGGGCCGGGGCGGGAACCAACACCATCGATGCCGACCGGGCGGCTGAGTTGGGAATTTTCGTGTGCAACGTGCCGGGCCGAAACGCCATTGCGGTGGCTGAGCTGGCCATCGGGTTGATGTTCGCCATCGACCGCCACATCGCCCCCGCCACCGCCGACCTCCGATCGGGAGACTGGAACAAGCAGACCTACAGCGAGGCCCGAGGCCTGTTCGGCTCCACTCTGGGAATCATCGGCATGGGCGCCATCGGTCTCGAAGTAGCCCAGCGGGCCGGCGCATGCGGACTTCGGGTTGTCACCGAGGCTCGGACTGATCGCACTCGCGAGGTGTGTCGTCGAATGGCCGACATCGGGGTAGAGGAAGTGCCCGGCCGGAAGGCGCTGCTGGCCGCCAGCGACATCGTGTCGCTGCATGTGCCGGGCTGCGAAGACACCATCGGAATGGTCAATGCCGAATTCTTGGCGGACATGAAACCCGACGCGGTGCTCATCAACACCAGCCGGGGCGAGGTGGTCGATGAAGCCGCGCTGCTCGCGGCGCTCGATAGCACCGACCTTCGCGCTGGCCTTGATGTATTTTCCGACGAGCCGTCGGGGGGAGTCGGCCAGATCAGCTCGAATTTGGCCCGCCACCCGAAGGTGACCGCAACCCACCACATCGGCGCCTCGACCGCACAAGCCCAGATGTCGGTGGCCGAGGGCACGGCCGATGTGATCGAGGCGTATCGCAGCGGCGTGGTGCTGGACTGCGTCAACCTGGAAAAGGTGCCCAAACGCACCGCCACGCTGAGCGTCCGCCACCACGACCGGGTCGGCGTGCTGGCCTGCGTTTTGCAGGAGTTGAGCCGCCGACACGTGAATGTGGCCAACATGCAAAACCGAATTTTCTCCGGCTCGGAGTCAGCGGTAGCCATAATCGAAGTGGCTGGAGATGTTGATGACGATCTGCTCGAGGTCCTCGGTTCCATCGAGCACGTGATCTGTGCCTCAGTGCTCGACACCCACTCGGCGGCGATCCAGTGACCGGCGCACGCCCCGCCAACACCGACCAAGCAATGTGCGAACCGCTGGTCGCCCCCTTTGCCGGTTGGGTGGTGCATCCCGACTGGGCCGAGAGGGTGATCAGCCGGGCCTACGACAATCTCTCGCCGCTACAGCGCCAAGCCCTAGTGGCATCGAACCCTTACAGCTACATGAACGTCACCAGAAGCCGGGAGGATCTCTTCGACAACTCCGATCTCTCCCATGAGGACCTGGTCACCCAAGGCGCCGCCGCCCTCACCCGGCTGCTCAACGCCAAGGCTTTCGTCCCGACCGGGCGGCCGGCGCTGTATCTGTACCGCTTGACCCACAAACAGGGCTCACAGACGGGGGTGGTGTGCACAGTGCCGGTGCAGGGCTTTGAGGATGGGCGAATTCGCATTCACGAGAACGTTCATGACGAGCGGGCCGACCTGCTAACCGCCCACCTTCAGGGCGTGGGGGCCACCTCCAGCCCGGTGGCCATGGCCGTTCGGTCTAGCGCCGAGCTCTACAGCCAGTTGTTCGACATCACCGCCGCCGCGCCCGCCTATTTGGAGTTCGGATCCACCGCGGTGCGCCACCAGGTGTGGACGGTTCCCGACGACTACACGGAGTCGCTGATTGCAGCCTTTGACAACCAGGTGCTGTACGTGACTGATGGCCACCACCGCTCGGCCGCCGCGGTGCGAGCTAGGGCCGCCGAACCTGACAACTCGGCATTCACTCGGACATTGGCCGTGGTGTTCCCTGATGAACAGCTTCAAGTGCAAGCCTTCCACCGACTGGCTGTCGATCAGCATGAACGCAGTCCTGAAGAATGCCTGACCGCCCTGGATGACGTGGCGGAGGTGACGCCGGTGTTTTCTTCCATGCAGGCCCGCCCCCAGAAGAAGGGGGTGGCCGGGCTGTACTTGGGGGGTTCTTGGCACCAAGTGACATTGCCCCCGGCGGTAGGCAATGGAGCGGTGAACGGCTTGGATGTCGAGCGGCTGCGGCGATCAATCCTCGACCCTGTGCTCGGAGCCGACGAGCTGGGTGTGCCCGGAGCCGTGGAATACCTTCCTGCCTCACTGGGCTTCGACGAGATGGCCCGGCGCTGTGATACGGAGAACCGGGTGGGGTTCGCCCTGCACCCCATGACGGTGCGCGAGCTGATGGCGGTGGCCGACGAGAACGGGCTCATGCCCCCCAAATCGAGCTTCTTCGCCCCCAAGCCCCGCTCAGGCGTGTTCCTCAGGATGCTGGGGCGGGGAGCAACCGCCCACCTGCCTCCCTCCTGAGGCAGTCGAATCCTTCGAACCGATACTGTTGCCGACGTGTTGATTTCATCGGACTCCCACGTCGTTGAGCCGGGTGATCTGTGGCTGGAGCGACTGCCCCAGCGGCTTCGGGATCGGGCCCCTCGGGCGGTGCAAGATCCCGGCAACCACTATTGGTACTTCGAGGCCCCGGAGATGGGCCGGGGAGTGAATCTGACCCTGTCGCGAAACGCCGGGATGACGCAGGGTGAAGTGGATGCCCTGCTGGCCGCCGACCCCGACGCCTGGGTGGGGGCCACCGGCGGGCATGATCCGGCGACCCGTCTGGCCGACATGTGGGCTGATGACACCTTGGCCGACGTGGTCTACCCCACTGCCGGCCTGTCTCTTCTGCAATACGACGATGTGGAGCTCCAGCTGGCTTGCATCCAGGTCTACAACGACTGGCTGGCCGAGTTCTGCGCGGTAGACCCCGACCGGATCATCGGTATCGCCATGATCCCCACTTGGGACATCGAGGTTGGGGCGGCCGAGCTGAATCGCTGCGGCGACATGGGACTGCGCGGTGCCATTGTCTGGAGCTCGCCGCCCGCCACCCGGGAGTACAGCTTCTTCTCCGACCGTTACGAGCCACTGTGGGCCACTGCTTCCGAGCGGTCAATACCGATCTCCATCCACATCTTTGGCGGCCACCAGACCAAGGCCATAAACAACTACGGGGTGACTGTGGAGGGCACCTACTACTTCGGGATCACGGCCCGCGACGAGCTGGCCCATACCACAGCCGAGTTGATCGCGGCGGGGGTGTTCGAGCGCCATCCCAACCTGCGGATCGTGGCCGCAGAAGGGGGCATCGACTACGCCGCCCGCCTGGAGCAGCGGCTCGATCTGACCTACAGCGGGGCATGGAGCCGCATCGACGACCGGCTGACCATGAAACCGTCGGAGTACTTCCGCCGCAATGTGTATCTGACCTACATCGAAGACCCCATCGGATTGAACAACCTGCGGTTCACCGGCAGCGACCACTTCATGTGGTCCAGCGACTACCCCCACGGGGCGGCCACCTGGCCCCGGTCTCAGGAGTTCACCGCCGCGGAGTTCAATGAGGCCGACGTCAGCGAGGCCGACCGCCGCAAGCTGACCCTCACCAACGTGGCCGAGCTGTACAACATCGACTTGGAGAAGGTGAGCCAGCCCTCACCGGTCATCGCCGACCAGGTGGCAACGGTCAGCTGAGCGGCAGCTTCCGTGAATCAGTGGGCGGCGCGGGGGGCTGCTTGTTGATGAGGTGGGTGGCGGCCGACTCGAAATAGTCCACCATGGCGGTGTGGATGTCATCGCCTAGCCCGGCCCCAGCCAGCGCAGTCCGCATGTGGCCCATCCAGGCATCCCGCTCGGCGACGCCGATCTCGAACGGGGCGTGGCGCATTCGCAACCGGGGATGGCCCCGCTCGGCGCTGTAGAGGGGCGGCCCACCCCAGTATTGGGCCAAGAAGCCAGCCAGATGATCCCGTGAGGGACCCAAGTCGTCGGGATAGAGCGGCCGAAGCACCGGATCATCGGCCACGCCGTCGTAGAAGCGGTCTACCAATTGGTCGAAGAACGCCTGACCGCCAACTGCGTCGTACACCGACTGCTCCACACGCGTAGCGTATTGCGGCATGTCTGCGGTCATCTTCCTCAGGCACGCCAAATCCGACTGGCATGCAGGAGCTTCCAACGACATCGAGCGGCCCCTGAACAACCGGGGTCGCCAAGCCGCCGCGGCCGTGGGCATCTTCTTGGCCGAGACCGGCCATGTGCCCGACCTAGTGCTGTGCTCGCCCGCCACCCGGACCCGCGAGACCCTTGAGCTGGCCATGGAAGCAGGGGGCTGGACCAGTCCAACGGAGATCGCCGACGAGCTGTACTACGGATCGGTCAACCACATGATCGCCCTGGCCTGCCAGCGACGGGCTCCCGTCACCATGCTGGTCGGGCACGAGCCGACCACATCGACCGCCATCGGGCGATTGACCGGCGCCGAGCTCCGAATGCCTACCGCAGCGCTGGCCCGGGTCAGTCTCAACCCCGACAACACCGGCCAACTCGACTGGCTGATCCCCCCGCGCCTGCTGACCGACCGTTAGTCGTCCTCAGGATCGCTGGGCTCGTTCAACTCCGACACTGCTTCGGCCTCCACCAACTCGGCCGCGGCCACGGCTCGGGGATACGCCTCCACCGGTGAGACACCCTCGATTCTCTTGGCTCCGCTCACTGGTCCCAATTCCTCAAATCGGCGCGCCCGGGGAAGCACCCGGCCCTCCAATGAGCCAATGCTGTCGTTGTAGGCCTTTACCGCCCGCTGCAATCCCTTGCCCACATTGTCAACGTGGCCGGCGTAGACCCTCAGGCTGTCGTACAAGGCCGTCGCACCATCGGCAATCTCTTGGGCGTTCTCCTGGAGATCCTGTTGCTGCCAAGCCAGAGCCACGGTGCGAAGAAACGCCAACAAGAGCCCGGGCGTGGCGATGAGCACCCGGTGCTTCTGCCAGGCGTCCTCCCAAAGGGTGGGCTGCACGTCTACCGCGGCATCCAGGATCGGGTCAGCCGGCACGAACATGACCGTGAAGTCGGGAGATCCGTCGATCGCGGCGGCGTAGTCCTTATCCCCCAGCTCCTTCGCACGTCCCATTAGAGATCGGGCATGACTCTGGAGCAACTCACCCTGGCGCTGTTCGTCCTTCTCGCTGTGAGCCTCGAGATATGAGTCCAGAGGGGTCTTGGCGTCGATTACCACCTGCACGCCACCAGGCACCCGGACCACGGCATCGGGCCGAACGCTGCCATCGTCGGTAGCAACGGTGTGCTGCTCGACGAAATCGATGTGCTCGCGCATTCCCGACACTTCGAGGATGTTGCGCAGGGTCTGCTCCCCCCATAGTCCCCTCACTTGCGGCGAACGCAGCGCCTCCCTCAATCCGCCGGTTGCCTCTCGGAGCTGTCCGATCTGGGTCGTCAATCCCTCGTAGGCTCCTTCCCGCTTCTCTTCGATCTCGTTGACCCGCTTTTCGAACTTGGCCAGGTTTTCCTTGACCGGTTTGACCAGCTCGTCGATGGCCTGCTGGCGCTGCTTCAAGTCGGCCTCGCTGAGCTTTTTCTGGTTCTCAAACTGCTCCTTGGCCTGCTCCAAGAACACCTTGCTATTGGCTTCCACCACATTGGAAGCAATGCCCTTGAACTGGGTCTCCAACTCCTCGCGGGCTTTGGCCAACTCCTCGGTGCGGGCTTCATGCTCGGCCTCCGCGGCGGCCAGCTTCCTTAGGGCGCCTTCCCGCTCGTCCCGCACCTCATCTCTCTCTGCCCGAGCCGCGTCGCGCTCATCCCGGGCTTCGTTGTATTGCCGGTCGCGTTCGGCAAGCTGAGCCTCCAGCTTGGCCGCTCTCGTTCTGAGCTCTCCTGTATCGCCTGAAGCCAGCCCTCCCCCGGCCAGGCGCCATCGCTGCACGACAACGGCCAGGGCGACCACCAGGATCGCAACAACAACAATGAGAGCAGTCTCCATAGGCCCGCATCCTAGAAACCCCCAGTGACAGTTTCCGGCCGAGTCGTTTTTCGGCGACTTGGCCTAACCTTCAACCCGCCCGCAGAACAACGAGGAGACTCCTGATGACCCAGATGAACGAGCTCGGCTTCTACACCCTGGCCGGGGCACCGGAATCGCCTCGGGAGCTGATCGACGAGGTGCGACAGGCCGAGGAGCTGGGCATCGGCAACGTGTTCATCAGTGAGCGGTTCAACATCAAAGAGGCCGCCACTCTGTCGGGAGCGGTCGGTGTGGCGGCCGAATCCATGGGAATCGCCACCGCAGCCACCAACCACCACACTCGCCATCCCGTGGTGACGGCGGCCTACGCCATGACCATGCACAAACTGACCGGTGGGCGCTTCTGCCTGGGTATCGGCCGAGGGGTCGATCGTCTATCCCAGGCATTTGGTCTCAGCGCCATCACCACCGCCCAAATGGAGGACTTCGTGGGCGTCATGCGCCGGCTGTGGCAGGGCGAGCCCATCTTCAACCACGAAGGCCCCATCGGGAACTATCCGGTGCTCACCCTCATGGGGGCCAGCAGCGAGCACATCCCCATGGCCCTCACCGCCTTCGGCCCCAACTCCCTGGCCCTGGGCGGGCGCTGCTTCGACGCGGTGGTGCTGCACACGTTCTTCACCGACGAGACCACCGCCCGGGTGGTGGGCGCCGTCAAGCAGTCGGCCGAGGAATCGGGGCGCGACCCGGATTCGGTGAAGGTGTGGTCGTGCTTCGCCACCATCGGCGACCACCTGCCTGAAGACGTCCGATTGAAGAAAACAGTGGGCCGCATGGCCACCTACCTCCAGGGCTACCCCGAGCTCATGGCCCGCACCAACAACTGGGACCAAGCCGCCCTGGAGCGGTTCCTAGCCGACGACCTGGTGGCCAACTTCCAAGGCGCCATCGACCAGGTGGCCACCACCGAGCAGCTCGAGCACATCGCCGAGCTCATCCCCGACGAATGGCTCGCCCCCGCCGCCACCGGCACCCCCGCCCAATGCGTCGAGAAGATCCGAGGCCAGTTCGACCTCGGCTGCGACGGCGTCATCCTCCACGGCGCCAGCCCCACCCAACTCCGCCCCATAATCGAGGAGTACGCCCGCACCCGCCCCACCGGAATCTTCGACCACCTCCCCGCCAACCCCGGCGGCTGAGGGCGAGCCGGTATAGCGTCTTGGCGATGCAAACCGTCACGACAACCGTTGCCGGGCTGGGGATGCGGGAATTCACCGGGGGATCGGGTGATCCGCTGGTGATGCTTCACCACTCGTTTGGGAACCCGGGGTGGATGCCCGTTCACGAGGCTCTGGCCGAGCACTACACAGTGCATGCGCTGGATTTGCCGGGCTATGGCGGCACCAAAGGGTCGGAGCGGCCCGATTGGGCCCGCCACCCCCGCGACTTGGCCCTGCTGGTGGGACAGTGGCTGCGAGCCAAAGACCTCGGCCCGGTGGAGCTGGTGGGGTGCGGGTTCGGCGGATGGGTGGCGGCCGAGCTGGCCACCATGGCCCCAGAATTGCTCAAGCGGCTCATCTTGGTGGGGGCGGCGGGGCTGCTGCCCGAACAAGGCCGCATTTACGACCAATTCTTGGTGTCGCACTCCAATTATGTGCAGGCCGCCTTCTCCCGGTTGGAAGCCTACGACGCCATCTTCTCAAGCAACGGCGATAGCCCCGACGAGCTTCCCATGAGTGACGACACCCTGGTCGTGTGGGACATGAACCGGGAGATGACCACCCGGGTGGCGTGGAAGCCATACATGTACAACCGCCGGCTGCGGCCCCTGCTGGGCGGAGTGAACGTGCCCGCTCTGGTGGTGTGGGGTGACAACGACGCCGTGGTGCCGATGGAATGCGCCCACGCCTTCGTCGAGGCCCTGCCCGACGCCCGCTTGGAGGTTGTCCCCGACTGCGGCCACGCCGTCGACCTCGAAGCCCCCGAATCCCTCGCCGCCATCATCACCGGAGGAAACAGCTGATGTTCTTGTCGTATTTCACCGAGCAGCCCATGAGCGCTTACCCGGCCGAGGAGGGCCTGAAGGAGGGCTTCACCTCGGTGATGTTCTCCAACAAGTACTACGACCCCGAAGAGGGCAGCCGTCTGTTCAACGAGCGCATCGAGGAGTACAAACTGGCCGAGCAGGTGGGCTTCGACGGGATCATGGTGAACGAGCACCACAACGCCCCGTTCTGCATGCAGGCCCGCATCACGGTGATGTCGAGCATCCTGGCCGCCATCACCGAGAGGGCCAAGATCGTGCAGCTCGGCAACCCGCTGCCCACCTACGACAGCCCGCTCATGTTCGCCGAGGAGATCGCCATGATCGACATGATCTCCAAAGGCCGGCTGATTTCGGGCATCGTGCGGGGCGCGGGGCAGGAGTCGGTGTGCCTCAACGCCAACCCGGCCTACAACCGGGAGCGGTTCAACGAGGCCCACGATCTACTGGTGAAGACCATGACCGACGACGGGCCGTTCTCCTGGGAGGGCGAGCACTTCCAGTACCGGGTGGTCAACCCCTGGGCTCGGGTGCTGCAAAAGCCCCACCCCCGCATTTGGGTACCCGGCGTGTTCAGCGCCGAGACCATCCGCTGGGCGGCCGAGCACCGCTACCCCTACATCTCGCTCAACACCCCACTGCACCTCACGGGCGAGCTGTGGCAGATCTACGACCAGGCCGCTCGCGCCGTGGGCTATGAGCCAGGGCCAGAGAATCGGGGCTATCTCCTTCGGGTCCACGTGCAGGAAGACGGCGACAAGGCCCGAGAGAACGCCCGAGAGTTCATGTGGATGCAGGGCGAGTTCACCGGCATCGGCCACCCCTATTGGGTGAGCCCGTCGGGCTACGGGTCGTCGGCCCGCCGGCTGGACTACGCCAAGATGGCCAACGCCGAGGTCCGGGGCTCACGGGCCGCTTCGTTCGAAAAGCAGTTGGCTGCCCGGGAGATCGTGGCCGGAACCCCCGACGAGGTGATCGCTGAGCTGCGGGTGGTGCTGGAGACCTGCCGCCCGTCGATCCTCATGCTGTGGGGCAACGACGGCGGCGTCACCCACGACGACTCCCTGCGGTGCATCGAGCTCATGGGTACCGAGGTGCTGCCCGCGCTGCGGGACATGGGCGACGAACTGGGTCTGCACGACCCGTTCGAGCTGGACTCCCCCATCAGCCTGGCCCTCACCCCGCCCGACGAGTTGAACCCGGTTGAATCCGACGACGGCGCCCGCCCCGAGGACACCTCAGACAGCACAGCGCTGAAGATGTTCCGGTGATCTCCCTGCGAGAACCGAGTCCCAAAGGAGCACGCCGATGACCGAACCTCAGCCCCAGGTGTCGTATATCCACGCCGAGGACATGGACTTCGCCGAGGTCAAGTCCCAACAGCACGCCGACGGTCGCCGGGTGTCGGTGTGGCTGAAGCTCATGGAGCTGACCCAGGAACGGGCGGTGTACCACACCCGCTACGACCCCGGACTGGTGCTGGAGCGCCACGGCCACAACAGCGACCACTTCATCTTCGTCATCGACGGCGAAGTCACCTTCGACGAGGAGGTGTGCCGGCCCGGAACCCTCATCAAGCTCCCCCACTTGGCCACCTTCGGCCCCATCAAGGTGGGAGACGATGGCGCCGAGATCCTGGAGATCTACTTCGGTGACTCCCGCCCCGCCCCCGCCGACAAAGCCGAGTATGCCTCCATCCTCGAAGAGCGCGGCATCACACCGCTCCCCCACCCCCCGCTGGACCTGCCCGACTGGTTCGGCCCGAGGACTGACTAAGCGGGAACCGGGATCCCGAACAGCTTGGCCGGGTTGTCGGTCAGAATCTTGCGCTTGCGCTCGTCGCTGAGGTCGTCGCGCTCCACCAGCAGCTTCACCGAGTGGGGGAAGTCGCAGTCCCAGTGGCAGTAGTCCGAGGAGTAGCACAAGATGTCGTCGCCCACCTGGTCCATCACGTAGGGCAGGGCCGACTCGGTGGACTCCACCCCCACGAAGCACCGCCCCGACAAGAAGTATTCCGACGGCTTGCGATCCAAGATGGGAGCCTGGTCGGGCATCAGCTCGTACTCCTCGTCTAAGCGCTCCAGCCAGAACGGCAGCCAGCCGCACCCGGCCTCCATGATCCCCAACCGCAAGTTGGGGAACCGGTGCAGCACCCCGCCCACGGTGAAGTTCATCGTGGCCAGCATGGCCCCGAACGGGTGGGTCACGGCGTGCTTCTCCAGCCGGGTGTCGTAGCGGTCCAAAACGATGGGCACCTGGTCGGGCGCCTGTCCCCCGCCATGTACGCACACCGCGGCCCCATGGCTGTCGGCCACCTCCCAAACCGCGTCGAGGGCCGGGTCGTCCAGATTGCGGTCCAAAACGTGCTGGGCGGTCACCATGCCCACGAACAGGTCCGGGTACTGGGTGAAGCACCGGTCCAGCTCGGCCGCGGCCCGCTCCGGGTCGATCAAAGGCAGCTTGGCCACCAGCTTGAGGCGGGTGGGGTCGTAGGCCGCATAGGTGGCCCGGGCGTCGTTCAACAGCCGACACAGCTCGGCGGAAAAGCCCGGATCGCCCAGCGCCCACTCCTCGCCCGATCCCGGCGGGAACAAGACGGCCGCATCGATGCCCTCGAGGTCCATGTCGGTCATCCGGGGACCGGGCACGGCCATGCCCTCCCGTTGAAGCGGCGTCTCAAAGTCCAGCTCACCGGGGGCGTATTCGCCGTAGTTCTGCTGATCTTCGGTGTGCACTGGGGAACCGGCCCCCGGCAGGTCGCCGTAGTTGGCCTTCATCTTGGCCACGTACTCCACCATCTTCGGCCGCCACTCGGCGCTGATGCCGTGGCGCCACTGGGGCGGCTCGCCCCCGTGGCCGTCGGAGTCGATCACGTAGTACCCGTACTTGCCCATCCCACCATCGTGGCACTTGAGAGACTTAGCTGCTAGAAGTCAACCCGTGAGGTTCCAGCGATGAGGATTCAGCAGTGAAGGCAGTGGTGATCTTTGAGAGCCGCACGGGGAACACCCAGCGAGCAGCGGAGATGATCGGCGGGGAACTGCGCCAAGCCGGCTACGAGGTATCGGTTCGCCCGGTGCATGGGATCAAGCTCACCGAGATCGCCGAGGCCGATCTGTTGGCCGTGGGCACCTGGGTAGACGGGCTGGTGCTGTTTGGCCACCGCCCCGGCGGCACGGCCAAGCTGATGACACTGCCGTCGCTGCACCACAAGCCGGTGGCGGCCTTCGCCACCTACAAGTGGTATCCGGGCAACTGCATCGACCAAATCGCCGATCTGCTGGCCTACAAGGGCGCCGATGTGATCCACCAGCGGGCGTTCAACAAAGCGCAACTCGACATCCTGGTCCCCGAGTTCGTCGACGACGTGCTGGCCGCAGTGGGGGCAGCGGAGCCGGCCGGAGCCACCGCGTGACCATGACGGCCGAGTCGTCCACTGAATCCTCGGCTGGCCCCGAGATGCCCCGCATCATCAGCGTGGACGACCACGTGGTGGAGCCTCCCGAACTGTGGTCGAGCCGGCTGCCGGCCAAGTACCGCGACGTCGGCCCCCGCATCGAGTACCTGCCCCAGGGCGAGGTGGTGCTCGACGGCGGCACCTACCGGGAGCGCCCCGGCACCGAGGGCCGCAACGTGGCCTGGTGGCTGTACGAAGACCACACCTACTCCATCAAGCGGCTCATCGCTGCGGCCGGCTACCCCTACGACGAGGTATCCGTCGAGGGCATCACCTACGACGAGATGCGCCCCGGCTGCTGGCAGCCCAAGGCTCGGGTGGCCGACATGGAGATGAATCACACCGACGCCTCCCTGTGCTTCCCCAACTATCCCCGATTCTGCGGCCAGCTGTTCAACGAGCGCCAGGACAAAGAACTGTCGCTTCTGTGCGTGAAGGCCTACAACGACTGGATGGTCGAGGAGTGGTGCGGCGACTCCGGAGGGCGGCTCATTCCGCTGTGCCTGGTGCCTCTGTGGGACGCCGAACTGGCCGCCGCCGAGATCTACCGCAACGCTGAGCGGGGGGTGCGGGCGGTGGCGTTCAGCGAGCTGCCCACCTGGCTGGGCCTGCCCAGCATCCACTCGGGCTACTGGGACCCGTTCTTCTCTGCCTGCGCCGAAACCGGCACGGTGGTGTGCATGCACATCGGGTCGGGCACCCGCACGGTGTCGCCCGCCGACGACGCCCCCGATGCGGTTACCGCCTCGCTGATCTTCTGCAACAGCGCGGCCTCACTGGTCGACTTCCTCTACTCCGGGGTGCTGCACCGCTATCCCGACCTCAAGCTGATGTACGCCGAGGCCCAGATCGGATGGATCCCCTACGCCCTGGAGCGGGCCGACGACGTGTGGGTGACCCACGCCGGTTGGAGCGGGGCCAAGAACAACATCCCCGAGCCGCCCTCGTTCTACTACTACCGCCAGGTGTACGGCTGCTTCTTCAAGGACAGCGTGGGCATGGACATGCTCGACCGGGTGGGGATCGACAACATCACCTTCGAGACCGACTACCCCCACACCGACGGCACCTGGCCCAACACCAAAGAGGTGGCCACCCGCCTGTTCGGCCACCTCGACGCCGAGTCGGTCTACAAGATCGCCCGCGGCAACGCCATCAAGCTGCTGGGCCTGGATTTCGACTGAGCCCGGCCGGAGGCCGGTGGCGGGTTAGCTGGCGGCCAGCGCCTGCCAGATGCGCTCGGGGGTGGTGGGCATCTCGATATGGGCCACACCCAGGTGGGAAACGGCGTCGACCACCGCATTGTGGATGGCAGGGGTCGAGCCGATGGTGCCCGACTCGCCGATGCCCTTGGCCCCAAGTGGGTTCATCGGGCTGGCCGTCTCGGTGTTGCTCACCTCGAAGCTGGGCAGCTCGGCCGCGCTGGGCATGAGGTAGTCGGCCAGGTTGGCGGTGCGGGGATTGGCGTCCTCGTCGTACTGCACCCACTCGAACAGCGCCTGGGCCGCGCCCTGGGCCACACCCCCGTGCTGCTGGCCGGCCACCAGCAGCGGATTCAAGATGGTGCCGCAGTCGTCCACCGCCACATGGCGCAGCAACTCCACGCCGCCGGTCTCGGTGTCCACCTCGACCACGGCAACGTGGGTGCCGAACGGGAAGGTGGCCCCACCCTGGTCAAAGTCGAGCTCGTGAGTAATCACCCCGCCCTCGGCCGCAGAGGCCAGATCGCCCCACGACGCCGACTGGGCGGGCACACCGGCCACATGCAGGCCACCCTCGCCCACCACGATGTCATCGGCACTGGCCTCGAGTTGCTGGGCGGCCAGTTCCTTGGCCTGAGCCAGTACTTCTTCGCTGGCCTTGTAGACCGCGCTGCCCGCGGTCTGAAGCGAGCGCGAGCCCAGGGTGCCCGCGCCTCGGGGTATCTCGTCGGTGTCCGACTGGATGAGCTTGATGCTCTCCATGGGCACGCCCAATAGATCGCTGACGATCATTGAGAAGGAGGTCTCGTGGCCCTGGCCATGGGCACTGGTGCCTACCCGGATTTCCGCGGAGCCGTCGCTCAGCACGTCCACCCGGCCGTATTCGGTGTGCAAGCCGAGCGGCGCGGTGATCTCCACATACGACGACACCCCGACACCCAGCAGTTTGGAGTCGCCCGAATCCCGCCGGGCGGCCTGCTCGACCCGCAGATCGTCATAGCCCGAGGCCTCCAGCGCAGCGTCCAAAGCCCTCTCGTACTCGCCGGAGTCGTAGTTGGCGCCGGTCACGGTGGCATACGGGAACTGGTCGGCTTCGATGAAGTTGCGCCGCCGGATCTCAGCGGGGTCGATGCCCAGCTCGTCGGCCCCCACGTCCAGCACCCGTTCCAGGATCTGGGTGGCTTCGGGTCGGCCCGCCCCCCGGTAGGCGGCTATCTGCGTGGTGTTGGTCACCACCGCGTCGGCCACGAACCGGACCTTGGGAATCTGGTACACGCCCTGGGCCATGGTCTGGGTGAGGATGGGCAAGAAGCTGCCGATGGCCGGATAGGCCCCGGAGTCGGCCAAGCAGTGCAGGTTCAACCCGGTAATACGACCATCGCTGTCGAACCCCATCTTGGCGGTGAAGATGTGGCCCCGGCCCTGCACCAGCGACACCATGTCTTCAGAGCGCGACTCGGTCCACTTCACCGGGCGACCCAGTTCCAAAGCGGCCTTGGCCGCCACCAGGTACTCGGGATACAGACCGGTCTTGGCCCCGAAGCCGCCGCCCACAGCGGGGGCGATCAGCCGGACGTTGTCGCCGTCGAGGCCGAACAGTCCGGCGAATCCGTCCTTGAGGCCGATGGGGGCCTGGCTGGGAAAGATCACGGTCATGCCGCCTTCGGGGGTGCCGGGCTCCACCAGAATCCCGTTGGGCTCCATGGGCACTGCGGCCAGGCGCTGGCTCTCCATCTTCACCTCGGCTACGTGGGCCGCCTCGGCCAAGCCGTCGTCCTCGCCGAGCTCGGTGTGGAAGGCCAGGTTGCCGCCCTCGTTCTGGGGCCACAGCACCTCAACGCCTTCAGACATGGCCTTCTCGGGGTCGGCGTTGGCCGGTAGCGGGTCGTAGTCCACAAAGACCGCCTCAGCGGCGTCCATGCCCTGCTCGCGGGTCTCGGTGACCACCGCAGCCACGATGTCGCCCACGAACAACACCCGTTCGCCGGCGATCTGCGGACGCTCGAACACCGGGAGCATGGGGAATCCGGCCGTGGCCGGCAGCCCGATGTTCTCGCCGGTGTACACGGCCAGCACGCCGTCCATGGCCTCGGCCTCGCTGGTGTCCACCGACTCGATGGCAGCGTGGGCCATCGGCGAGCGCACAAAGGTGACGTAGGCAGTGCCCTCGGGGGTGAAGTCGTCGTAATAGCGCTCCGCGCCGGTCAACAGCCCCGGATCTTCGCGGCGGACGACTGAATTTCCCAGAATCGAACCAGAACTCGACACGGCTTTCCCCTTTTTCTGTTCTCGGGAGTCGGGAGGATGTTAGAACCACCTCATGGATTTCAGCCAGCTTTACGACCCGGCCCTCGACGAATACGTCCCTGAAGCGTTGGATATCTTGTCGAAGTTCTCGTTCGATTCGGAGGGCAACGACCTCTCCACGCCCGAGGGACTGGCAAGGGCCCGTGACCTCGAATCGCTGGGGGGCGGCATCCTCGCCTCCAACTTCCTTGACGACGTGGACATCCGCACGTACACCGGCGCGGCGGGCGACGAGTTGGAGCTGCGGGTATTCGCCCCTGACGGGCCGGCCCGGGCGGTGTATCTCGACATCCACGGCGGCGGATTCTTCATGGGCCATCCCAAGATGGGCGATCGTGGTAACCAGGCCATGGCCGACACCCACCAGATCGCCGTGGTGAGCGCCCAATACCGGTTGGCCCCCGAACATCCCTGGCCCGCTGGACCCGACGACTGCGAGGCCGCCGCGCTGTGGGTGCTAGGACCGGGCCGCGACGAGTTCGGCTCGGTGCCGCTGCTGATCGGCGGGGGCTCGGCCGGGGCCAACCTGGCCGCCACCACCCTGGTGCGGATGCGCGACCGCCACGACGCCGCCGCGGAGTTCATCGGGGCCAACCTGGTGTTCGGGGTTTACGACCTGAGCGGTACGCCGTCACAGGTCGTTCTGGGCAACGTCGAGTTCCGGGAAATGTACGTGGGCGACCACGACACCAAGGGCCGCCAGGATCCCGACATCTCGCCTCTGTATGCCGACCTCAACCACCTGTGCCCGGCGCTGTTCACCGTGGGCACCCTCGACTACCTCTACGACGACTCGCTGTTCATGGCCGCCCGGTGGCGAGCCGCCGGCAATCCCACCGAGCTGGCCATCTATCCGGCGTCACCCCACGGATTCACCGCGATCCGCACCAAGATGACCCGAGTCGCCAATGAGCGCACCGACGCCTGGCTGGCTCAAATATTGGAGAGCGCAGCCAGCTAGCCGTTCGCTAGTGTTCAATATTGACTGAAATATCGTGACACGCACTTATAGTTGTTGACCCACAGCCAGGGATGCAGTACTTTGCATCTATGCCTGCTGTGCTGACCGCCCCCACTATGGCCGACGCGCAGCGGGCCGCGGCTGCGGTCTCTGACGGTGGAGCAGCGTGCGTGATGCTGTTCGGGTCGGTGGCCCGAGGGGAACAGACTGCGGACAGCGACATCGACCTTGTCGCCGTCTTCGACGACTTGGGCGACTATGAAGAGCGATTGTCCATTGAAGGCGACCTCAAGAGCATGGCCAGAGACGCGGCGGGGCGCCGCGTGGATGTGTATGCCACCGACTGGCCCGAGTGGGAACACCGCTCAACGCGGATGCGGACGACCTTTGAGAGTGGCGTGAGATCCGACGCCCTTGTATTGGCCGGCAGCCAAGAGCCCGGCCCCAACATCGACTGGAACAAGGAAATCGGATTGCCCCGCACAAACTGGGAGGAAGCCCTCACTTCCTTCTTCCACACCCACCAAGGCCTGCGGCTCCTCATCACGATGTACCGTTCCGACCCCAGCGACGAACCACCCACCCTCTCACCGGAGACCAACCCGCAGGATCCCGCCCGACAGCGGCTTGTGGGCGTCTGCTTCCAAGCCCACGCGGTCACCGAGAACGCGCTGACCACGCTGATCCACTGCCAGGGCCGCAGACGCCCCCAACGCACCCACCAGCTCCACGAACTGCTCGCCCTCGTCGAACAGCCCCCTCGATCCCAAATCGAGAACGCCCTCGACCCCATCTTGGACATTGCAGGCAGCGAACCCCCAGGAGAGCCCTACATCAACTGGCGAATCCACGGCACCTACGTAACCCTCCGCCCCATCCCCGTGAACCCCCCAATGGCCGACGACCACGTTCTCGCCGCCCTGAAGACTGCGAGCATCGTCATCGACGAGATCAGCCGGACCATCGATGACGATCGAATCACCCTTGCCCAGACCACCCTCGACGAGGCCTGGACCACCTACCACGCCATCAACATCGCCACCGGCAAGCCCTTTCCAACGTCGTCGTAAGGATCAGCTAGCGGAGTCCAAGTGGCGGAGGCGGCCGCGGGTGAGCTGGCTGGCCAGGTAGGCGGTTACTGCAACAGCGGTGATGACCAGCACCCAGCGGATACCGATGACGCTGGCTATCCCTCCTTGCACCAGGATGCTCGCCGGCGCAGCCAGGCCGAACAGCATCATCCACAGGCTCATCACCCGGCCCCGATAGGCATCCTCGCATTGGCTTTGCAGCGCACTGGTGAGGGTGGGCATGGTCACCATGAAGGCCAAGCCCACCCCGCCCATGGCCACTACTCCCAGGGCAAAGGTCGGCACCACCGCCAACACCAGGGTGAACGCCGCCACCGCTGCCATCCCGATGGCCACAAGGCGGCTATACGGCGTATTCGGGTCGAATTGGAGCAGCAGCACCGCACCGACCAGCGACCCCAATCCGAACGCGCCCAGCAGAATGCCAAAGCCGGCGGCATCCACGCCGAAGGCGTCGTCGGCGATCACGGGCGCCAGCCATTGGGTGGGGGAAATGGCCGCGGCCAACATGAAGCTGGCCAGCATCACCACTCGGATGCCCTCGATGCTGCTGGCATAGCGGAAGCCCGATAGGAAGTCGGCCAGAAATCCCTGGCTCGACGATGCCCCCGGCGGGGGCCGGGGCGGCAAGAAGCTCAGACCTATGACGAGCACGGTGAAGCTGGCCGCATTGAACCAGAAAGCCGAGGCCGCCCCCCAGTATTGGATGAGCCACCCGCCCAGCATGGGGCCCACCGCCCGGGAGATGTTCCACTGGGTGGAGTTCAAGAAGACGGCATTGCGCATAACCCCACCGGGCACGAGCTCCACCACGATGGCCTGCTGCACCGGTGCTCCCACCGACGCGGTGGCACCCCCGCCGAAGGAGAAGGCCACCAGCACCCAGAACGTTTCGGCGTCGATCTGGACCACCCAGGCCAAAGCCACAGCCACCACCATCTGCCCCACCACCGTGACCAAGAACAGGCGGGTGCGGCTGTAGCGGTCGGCCAGCGATCCCCCGAACGGGCTCATTATCAGCAAGGGCACGAGTCCGACGGTGGCCGCCACCGTCACTTTCCAGGGATCGTCGGTGATGTCCTCCACCAGCCAGCCGATGGCGGCCAGATACATCATCGACCCGATGTTGGACACCACGCTGGTGGTCCAGTACAGCCGGTAGTCCCGATACCCCAGCGCCTGCACTGAGCGCGGCGCCCGCCAATCGGGACCTTCGATCACCCGCTCTTTCTAGTGGTCCCTCTGTGAATGGGGCGAGGCAGTTTGAATCGATCAGGGACCAGCGGCGGTCACGGTGTCGGTGTCGCGGCCCGAGCGGATCACGGTGCCGGGACGGGCTTCGGTGAGCACTCCGGCCCGCTGAGTCTCCACCCCGTTGACCAAAACGTGCTCGATGCCCTCAGCACCGCCGGTCAACCGCCACCCTCCGCCGGGCATGTCCCAAGCGGTAGTCACCGGAGCTTTGGTTAGGCGGGCGGGGTCGAACACCACGATGTCGGCGCACCAGCCCTCGGCCAGCCGCCCCCGGCCCCGCAGGCCGTAGTGGCGGGCGGGGCGATCGGTCACCAGGTTCACCGCCTGCTCCAGGCTCAACAGCCCCCGATCCCGCACCGTGTCGCCCACCAGCGCCGAGGAGCAGCCCCAGGTCATCATCATGTCCAGATGGGCCCCGGCATCGGAGCCGCCGGCCAGCACCCGCGGGTCGCCCAGCATCTCGGCCCGAATTTTCCACGACTCGTCGTCGTCGCCCACCACCGGTGGCCCGAATCCGGTCATCAGGTCGTCTTCCAGAGCAATGTCGCACATGACGTCGAAGGGATGCTGGCCCCGCTCGGCGGCCAATTCGCCGACGTTGCGGCCCACCAGCGCCTGCAAGTGCGGCGAAGGCGACGACACGTCCACCACCGTGGTCTCGGCCCACCGCACCCAAGTGCGATGGGAAGCCTGAGCCGCACCGTCGAGCAGCCGCTGGCGCACCTCAGGGCGACCCAGCGCCTCGGATTTGGCCGCCGGGTCCAAGTGCATGATCTCAGCCCAGTCGGGCAGGGTGTCGTACAGCACCCCGGTGGCAAAGTTCAACCGCATCTGCATAACGTCGGGCAGCAGCAGACCAACCACGGTGGCGCCCCGCTGTCGGGCGTGGTCGGCGGAACCCAAGCGGTTCTCCCGGTAGTCGTCCTCGCCGGGCCGCACGTTGAGCAAATTCCAGTTCAGGGGCCGGTCGGCGGCCAGCACCATGGCCGTCATCAACTCGTAGACCTCCGGCGCCCATATCGGGTTGATGCTGGGAATGAGTTCCAGGGTGGTTCCGGGGTGATCCCGGCAGACTCCGGCCAGCGCCACCATCTCGGCGTCGGTGGCCGCCCGCGAAGGCACCGGATCGCCGTGGTGGTCGTTGTGGGCCGCCGCCTTGGTGGAGGAGAACCCCAAACCCCCCTCGGCCAGGCTCTGGCCCAGCAGGGACTTCATGGCCTCGATCTGTTCCTCGCTGGCTGCCTCGCTCACCGATGCCGACCCCATAACCAGGCGGCGCACCGTGCTGTGGCCCACTAGGAACCCGGCGTTGATGCCCAATCCGCTGCCCTCCAGCCGATCCAGCCACGACCCGTACGAAGACCACTCAAAATCCAGGCCGGCTTCCAGCGACTCGGTGGGCATGCCCTCCACCCGGGCCAGCATCCGCATCACATAGTCGGCCTCGTCGGGAACCATCGGAGCGATGGTGAACCCGCAGTTCCCGCCGATGGCAGTGGTGATCCCGTGCAACGACGACGGGGTGAGGTGGGGATCCCACAGCACTTGGGCGTCGTAATGGGTGTGGACGTCGATGAACCCCGGCGCCACTGCCAGCCCGTCGGCGTCGATCTCCTGGCGGGCCGGCTCATCCGACCGCCCGATGAACACGATGCGCCCGTCTTGCACACCAACGTCGGCCACTCGACCCGGCACTCCAGTGCCGTCCACCACCATCCCGCCCCGAATAACACAATCCAACATCGCCATACCCCTGCGCTATCGTCGTTTTCCGGGCCACTGAGCCCAACCCCCCTACCGTATCCGAGACGCTCGACTGGAGTTCCCGATGTCTGCGAGGCCCATCCCTTGAGGCGCAGCATCGCTGTCGTGGGGGCCGGGTGGACCGGGGCGGTGGCCGGACGCCTGCTTACCGACGCCGGATTCGCGGTAGAGGTGATGGAGAAGACCGGAGTGGTGGGCGGACACTCTCGGGCCGAGACCATGAACGGGGTGGTGTACGAGCCCAACGGCGCCCACATCTTCCACACCTCCAACGCGGCGGTGAACGAGTTCGTGAACGCTCACGGCCTCACCCGGCCCTACGACCACAAGGTGCTCACCGAGGTGTACCTATCGCCCGACGATGACGACCATGAGGGCCGCCTGCTGTCGTGGCCTCCCCAAGTCTCAGAGCTGAGGGAATTGCCGATTTGGCCGACAGTGGAGCAGGAGCTGGCCTCCCTTCCCTCGCAGGCCACCGGCGACAACTTCGAGGACTACGTGGTCTCGATGATGGGCCGCACCCTCTACGACCTGTTCATCCGGGATTACACCGCCAAGCAGTGGGGCCGCCCGGCCACCGAGTTGTCGGCCCGATTCGCCCCCAAGCGGGTGGAGCTGCGCCATGACGGCCACCGGGGAATGTTCCGCGATCGCTGGCAGTACTTCCCTCCCAACGGCATCAACGAGGTAATCGAGTCGGTGATGTCCACCGTGGCGGTCACGCTGAACACCGAGGTCACCACCGACGACGCCGGCCGACTCAATCAGGACTACGACGCGGTGGTCATCACCGCGGCGCTGGACGACTTCGCCCGCTGCCCCGGCGAGCTGGAGTGGCGGGGCATCGAGATGGTGTCCCAATACCACGCCACCGATGAACTCGGCGGTGTTGTCACCCCGGCCTATGTCACCAACCGCCCGTCGATGCGGGTGCCCTATACCCGCACGGTGGAGACCAAGCACGCCACCGGTCAGCAGATCGGGGGCACGGTGGTCAGCGAGGAAATGCCCGGCGCCCCCCGGCGCCACTACCCGGTGCTGACTGCCGACGGAGCCAACGAGCGCCGAAACGCCGAGCTGGCCGAGAAGATCGCCGCCTCCTTGGACATCCCCGCGTACTTCGCCGGTCGACTGGCCACCTACCGCTACATCAACCAAGACGAGGCCATCGCCGATGCCATGGTCGTGGCCGACCGAGTAGCCGCCGATCTATCGGGCTAGATGACCATGGTTGAGGCAACGTCACAGGGCTGGCGCTTTTGGATCGACCGGGGCGGCACCTTTACCGACGTCGTCGCCCAACCCCCTGATGGAGGGATCGCCACCGTCAAGCTGCTGTCGGAGAGCCACCGGTATAACGACGCCGCGGTTGAGGCCATCCGGACCCTGCTGGAGCTGGACCCCGGCCACCCCATCCCGTCGAACCAGGTGGCCGAGGTGAAGATGGGCACCACGGTGGCCACCAATGCCTTGCTGGAACGCCAAGGCGAGCCCACTGTTCTGGTCACCACCCAGGGGTTCGCCGACGCCCTTCGCATCGGATACCAGACCAGACCTGAGTTGTTCGCCCTCGACATCGTGCTGCCCGACATGGTGTACAGCCAGATTGTCGCGGTAGACGAGCGGGTACGGGCCGATGGCACCGTTGAGCACCCCCTCGATGAGGACGACGCTCGCCGACAGCTGGCCGCGGCTCACCAAGCCGGACTGCGATCGGCCGCCATCGTGCTGCTGCACGGCTACCGCTACCCCGAACACGAGGCCCGCCTGGTGGAAATCGCCGCCCAAGTGGGCTTCGAGCACATCTCCGCCAGCCACCAGGTCAACCCGCTCATCCGACTCGTGCCCCGAGGCGACACCACGGTGGCCGACGCCTATCTGACCCCGGTACTGCACCGACACATCCAAACGGTGCAAGACCAGCTCGACACATCGCTCCTGTTCATGCAGTCCAACGGAGGTCTGGCCCACCCCCATCACTTCCGAGGCAAGGACGCGTTGCTGTCCGGCCCAGCCGGTGGAGTCGTGGGCATGGCCCGCACCGGGGAAACCGCGGGGCACGGACGGCTGATCGGCTTCGACATGGGCGGCACCTCCACCGATGTGTCGCACTACGACGGCCGTTTCGAGCGCACCACCGACGCGGTCGTTGCCGGTGTCCGGGTGCGGGCGCCCATGATCTTGATCCACACCGTGGCTGCCGGCGGAGGGTCGATCCTGTCGTTCGACGGCAGCCGCTTCCGAGTCGGTCCCGACTCGGCCGGGGCCGAGCCTGGCCCGGCCTGCTACGGCAACGGAGGTCCTCTCACCGTGACCGACGCCAATGTCGTCCTAGGCCGCCTGCACCCTGACCACTTCCCCGCGGTGTTCGGCACCGGCGGCGACCAGCCTCTCGACACCGCCGCGGCCCAAACCGCATTCGCCGATCTGGCCGCGGCCATTGCCGACGCCACCGGACAGCCGTGGACCCCAGAGAGGGCTGCCGAGGGGTTCTTGGATGTGGCGGTTCAGAACATGGCCAACGCCATCAAGACCATCTCGGTGCAGCAGGGCCATGACGTGAGCGCCTACACGCTGGCCTGCTTCGGAGGGGCCGGGGGCCAACACGCCTGCCGGGTAGCCGACGAGCTGGGCATGTCCACCGTGCTGATCCATCCTCACGCCGGGGTGCTCTCGGCGCTGGGCATCGGCCTGGCCGACGTTCGCTCGGTTACCGAGCGGGCGGTGGGCCAGCCTCTCACCGAAGAGCTGCTCGACGCCATTGCCCACGAAATTGGCGAGCTGGCCGCCGCGGCCTACACCGAAGTGGCCGCCGACCTGGCCCACTCGCAGATCCACATCGAGGCCACCTACTTCCTGCGCTACGAGGGATCCGACACGGCGCTCGAAGTCACCGCCGACGACTACCTGCCGGTGATCACCGCCTTTGAAGACCTCCACCGGACCCGCTTCGGATTCGCCTCCCCCGAGACGCCGATCGTGCTGGAGTCGATCCAAGTTGAGGCCATCGGCCGCAGCGGCCTCTCGGAGACCCTGGCCGACCAGCCTGCCGAGGCTGCCCCAAGGCCTTCCGACGATCCCGCCCCCCGGGCCCGCCACCTGGCCAGCTTCGCGGGGCAGGCTATCGACACCCCCTTCTACCACCGGGCCGATCTGGATTCGGGCGCAGCCGTGAACGGTCCCGCGGTCATCGTGGACCCCCACTCCACCACGGTGGTGGAGCCGGGCTGGGCCGCAGCGGTATCCCCCGGCGGCGAACTGGTGTTGAACCGGGTTGTGCCCCGCCCAGAGGCCGCAGTGGGAACCCACGCCGACCCGGTGATGCTGGAGATCTTCAACAACCTCTTCATGAACGTGGCCGAACAGATGGGGGTGGCCCTGGAGAACACCGCCGCTTCGGTGAACATCAAGGAGCGACTGGACTTCTCCTGCGCCATCTTCGACCCCAACGGCGAGCTGATCGCCAACGCCCCCCACATGCCGGTGCATCTGGGGTCGATGGACATGGCGGTCAAAGCCACCATTGCCCGCCATCCAAACATGGCGCCCGGCGACGCCTTCATCACCAACGCCCCCTACAACGGCGGCACCCATCTGCCCGATGTGACCGTGGTCATGCCCGTGTTCGATGCCGACGGCGAAGAGGTCTTGTTCTTCACCGCGTCCCGAGGTCACCACGCCGACATCGGTGGCAGTGTCCCCGGATCAGCCCCGGCCCACGCGTCCAACATCGCCGAGGAGGGAGTGCTGTTCGACGGCGAGGTGCTGGCCCGTGCCGGCCGATTCCAAGAAGCAGAGATCCGGGCCATGCTTACCGGCGCCGAATGGCCGGCCCGAAATCCCGACACCAACCTCGCCGACATCAAGGCGCAGCTGGCCGCCTGCCAGAAGGGGGCCGTCTCCCTGGGCGAGGTGATCGACTACTACAGCTTGGCCACAGTCCACGCCTACATGGACCATGTCCGAGCCAACGCGGCCGAATCAGTCCGCCGCCTGATCGACCGCTTGGAAGACGCCTCGTTCTCCGCCAGCTTTGACGACGGCTCCCAGGTGTCGGTGGCCCTTCGGGTCGATCACGGCCGCCGTGCGTTGACCGTCGACTTCACCGGCACCAGCGACCAGCACCCCGGAAACTTCAATGCTCCCCAACCGGTGTGTCGGGCCGCAGTGCTCTATGTGCTGCGCTGCCTGGTGGACGACAACATCCCGCTCAACAGCGGCTGCCTGGAGCCGGTGGAGCTGATTATGCCGTCGCCCAGCATGATCAGCCCGGTGGAGCCCGCCGCGGTATTCGCCGGCAACGTGGAAACCTCCCAGCTCATCGTGGACACCCTGTTCGGGGCCGTGGGCTCAGTGGCCGCCTCACAGGGAACCATGAACAACGTGGTGTGGGGCAACGAACACCACCAGTACTACGAGACCGTGTGCGGCGGTGCGGGGGCCACCGCCCGGCGAGACGGCTGCGACGCCGTCCACACCGGCATGACCAACGCCCGACTCACCGATCCCGAGGTACTGGAGCAACGCCATCCCGTGGTGGTGGAGGACTTTGCTATCCGCCGGGGTAGCGGGGGCGCGGGCCAACGTCAGGGCGGCGATGGCGTGGTGCGGCGCACCCGATTCGAGGAGCCCATGAGCCTCAACGTGCTGTCCTCCCGGCGGGAAATCGCCCCTTACGGCATCAAAGGAGGCTGGCCCGGCGAGGTCGGTGTCAACCGTGTCCTGCGGGCGGACGGCACCGTGGAGAACTATCCCGGCGTGTTCCGCACCGAGGTGCAGCCCGGCGACCGGCTAGAGATCGCCACTCCAGGCGGAGGCGGCTATGGCCCGTCTGAAGAGGAGCGCTGAGCAGCCAGGCGGACGCCCTCCACGATGCTGGTGTAGCCGGTGCAGCGACACAGCGTGCCGGCCAAGAATTCCCTGATTTCCCCGTCGGTGGGCTCTGCGGCGCCGGCGGGCCGGTCGGCCAGCCAGGCCACGGTGGACATGATGATGCCCGGCGTGCAAAAGCCGCACTGGAAGCTCATGGCGTCGGCGAATGCCTGCTGAACCGGCCCCAGCACCGGGTTGCCGGGGTCTGTCGTGTCGACCAGGCCCTCGATGGTGGCCACCTCGCAGCCGTCAGCTTGTACGGCCAGGATGAGGCATGACCGCACCGCGGCGCCGTCCACTAGTACCGTGCACGTCCCGCACACCCCGTGCTCGCATCCCAAGTGGGTGCCGGTGAGCCCGCACTGGCGGCGCAAGAAGTCGGCCAGCGTGGTGCGGGTCTCGGCGTCGGCGGCGTACTCAGTCCCGTTGGCTCGCAACTGGACCGTGCGCTTTGGACTCATCAACACTGGCTACCAGGTGATGCTCTGGCCGGCGTTGGCC
This sequence comes from Candidatus Poriferisocius sp., assembly GCA_965208545.1. Lineage (GTDB taxonomy): Bacteria > Actinomycetota > Acidimicrobiia > Acidimicrobiales > Bin134 > Poriferisocius. The sequence continues at coordinate 2,797,507 of OZ242341.1, forward strand.
CGCAGGATTTGGCCGGTCACATAGCGGGAGGCGTCGGAGGCCAAGAACCAGATGAGATTGGCCTGGTCAGACGCCTCGCACACCTCGCCCAGCGGAGATCGGTCCCGCATCAACTTGAGATAGCTGTCCATCTCCACAGCGTCGACATTGCCCTCGGAATCCCTCAGATGGCCCCCAACGAAGTTGGTGAGCGTGAACCCGGGGGCGATGGTGTTTACCCGAATTCCGCTAGGCCCCGCCTCAACGGCCAGCGACTGGGTGAGCATCGCCACCGCCGCCTTGGTGGCGGCGTACACCGACAGGCCACCCACTGGAGTGTTGATGGCAGTGGCCGATACGTTGATGATCGAACCCGACCCTTGGGGGGCCATGACCCGCATGGCCGCCTGACAGCCGAAGAACACCCCCTTGAAATTGATGGCCAGCACCCGGTCGAGCTCGGCCTCGCTCACGTCCACCACATCGCCGTAGCTGCCCACCCCGGCCACGTTGGCCATCACATCCAGCCGTCCGAATTCGTCCATTGCCGCAGCCACTAGCTCGCCCACCTGCTCGGCCTGGGAGGTATCCACTGATTTAGCCACCGCCCGGCCACCGCTACCAACGATGCGATCCCGGGTGCGGGCTGCCCCGTCGCCGTCGATGTCGCCCAGAACCACCGCGGCCCCCGCCGCGGCCAGCGTCTCCGCAGCCGCCTCGCCGATGCCGCTGGCCGCCCCGGTGATGCACGCCACCTTCCCGTTGAGGTCGAAGACATCAAGCCCGTACACACACAAAGTTTGGCTCACCGTTATCTGGCTTGCCCCACCGCCGCGCCGGTGCGAGTCTTGGGCAATGGCGGTGGAACTGGAATGGCTGGTGGACCAACCCACCCAATCCAACCCGGTCATGGTGGTGGCATTGGAGGGCCTATTCGACGCGGCCGACGCGGCCACCACCGGAGTGCGCCTGATAAAGGAGAGCGCCAACGGCGTCGAGCCGCTGGCCCGCATCGACCCCGAAGGGTTCTTCAACTTCCAGGACCGCCGCCCCGAAGTCCGACTGGACGACAGCGGCCGGCGGGTCATCGACTGGCCGGTCACCGAGGTCGACGCGGTAGAGCGCTACGGCGCCAAGCACCCCCTAGTGGTGGTGGACGGCGTGGAGCCCCACCTGCGGTGGAGAACCTTCGCCGACTACCTGGTTGAGGTGGCCACCGAGTGCCAAGCCGGGCTGGTCGTAACCCTCGGGGCCATGGTTGGCCTGGCTCCCCACACCAGGCCGCTGGGGGTGGTGGGCAGCTCCACCAATGCCGAGTTGGCCCGGATGTTCGGATTGGGCCGCCCCACCTACGAGGGTCCCACTGGCCTGGTGGGCGCACTCCACGACGCATTGGACCAGGCCGGCATCCCGGTTATCTCGTTGCGGGTGTCGGTGCCCCACTATGTGCCCGGACCGCCCAATCCCGAGGCCACCCGGTCGCTGCTCAAGCGATTCGAGTTGATCACCGGCATCATCACCGACCACGAGGAGCTCGACGAGGCCGCGGCGGCCTGGCGAGAGCGGGTGGACACCGCCGTGGCCGGCGACGACGACCTCAAGAACTACGTCGCCCAGCTGGAGCGTCAGATCGACGAGGCCGACGACCTGCTCCCCACCGGCGACGACCTCGCCACCCAGTTCGAAGCCTTCCTCCGCGACCCCTGGAAGTAGGGGTTTACGCCGCGGTCAGGCGGGCGACGGCTTCGTCGATGATGGTGGTGGCCAGCTTTTGGAGGGACTCGTCGTCGAGGGTGGAGACGGGGTGGGGGACGGTGACTGCGGGGTAGGAGGCCATGCCCACGGTGGGGGCGAACGACTCGACCACCGGCTCAAACGGCTCGGTGATCAGCAGCATCGACGGGATACCCCTGGACTCCATGTGAACGGCGTCGTGCAGACTGCACGCCGTGCAGGCCCCTCAATCGCCCAGGCCGGAGATGATGAGGTGGGAGCGGGCAGCCAGCATCTCGGCGTCGTCAGCGTCGATGGGCTTGCCGGCGGCCGATTTGGAGTGGACCACGATGTCGGCCACCGGAAGGCGCTCCCGCAATCCCTCTGCCACATAGGTGAGCAGTTCTTTGGCGTTGTTCTTGGCGTTGTCGATCACCCCGATAACCACGGGCTCAGCGGGCATCTGGCGAGGCGCCATGGCAACCTCTTCGACATGGGCTTCTTCGTAGACCGGGGACAACACCGTTACTGACGACACGAGAACTCCTCCTTCACGCCAAGGGTAGCCCGTCGCCGGGTGCGGCCACCTTCCGGGTGACCGCCACCGAGTGAACCGTCGGCGCCCAGTTGGGGACATAGGCCGACCATCCTGCCCCCGCGCTGCCTGCGGTAACCAGGAAGATGTCGTCGGGGCCTCGAACCGTGTTGAGCTTGCCGTCGGCATCGGGGGTCATGTCGTTTTGGGCGGTGAACTCCTGTAAGACCCCGCCCGCCGCCAAGTGCTCAGGGGTCACCCTGCTGTGCTGGGCCAAGAACTCCCGCACCATCGGCTTGGTCCAGCCTGCCTCGGCCAGAATCTGGCGGTGCTCGGGGCCGATCACCAGCAGCACCTGGTGCTTCTTGGCCACCGCGTAGGTGGCCGGGCCGGTCATGGCGGCGGCAAAGGTCAACAGAACGCCCTCGGGATCGCCGTTGAGGTGGTTGGCCACCTGGTGCGGGCTCTCGGAGGGGAACATGGTCACCGTGGTGTCGTTTTCGCCGTAGCCCATCTCCACCCGCAGCGGCGGCCACCCTTGGGGCGGGGGCTCCTCGGCCACCAGCATCGTGTATTTCCCGGGGTGGCCCAGTGATGAACCGTCGAGGGAATCCGACCGGGCCCCCAGTACGTTCATGGCCACCAACCGCAGAGCCCGGCCCACCGTGGCGTTGGCCCGATAGCCCGGCCCCAGCGCATTGCGCCCGGTGTTGAATCCCAGATCGGCCACCAGGGGCCCGCTCACCACCGCGCACAGCGCGGCCCCGCCAGTGCTGGTCACCACCGTGTGGCACCCGAATCGGGGGTCGAACATGGCCGACAACCCGGCCAACACGACTGGGAAATACTCGGGTCGGCACCCAGCCATCACGGCGTTGATTGCCGCCTTCTCCGCGGTCACCTCTCGCGACCGCTCCGGCACATTGCCCACAATGTCGGTCGCCCCCAATCCGGCGTAGTCGAGCATGGCCTGCACCCGCTGCGGGGTGGGCGGAACCACCGGCAGCCCGTCGGTCCACCCCCGCTCGAAGAACTCCTCTTGGACATCCCCCTCGGCGAGCGCTAACTCCTGAGCCATGCCGAGACGCTAGTAGGGTTCCCCGCCGTGACCGGAAGACTGACAGGCAAGAGAACGATCGTGACCGGCGCAGGCTCGGGCATCGGCAAGGCTGCGGCCCAGTTGTTCGCCGCCGAGGGTGCGCAGGTGATGTGCGCCGACATCAACGGCGACGCTGCCGCGGCCACCGCGGCCGAAATCGGGAATCAGGCCATCAGCCTGGGGGTGGACGTGACCCGACCCGACGACTGCCAGGCCATGACCGAGCAGGCGGCATCCGCCTTCGGAGGCCTCGATGCGGTGTACTCCAACGCTGGCGTCGACGGGCCGGGGCGAGCCGGCGACCTCAGCCTTGAGGAATGGAACCGGGTGATCAGGGTGAACCTCACCGGCAAGTGGCTGGCGGTCAAGTTCGCCATACCCCACCTCATCGAGGCCGGCGGCGGATCGCTGGTGCTCCAGGCCAGCGTCGGCGGCGTGATCGGCGTACCGGGCATCGCCGCCTACGCCGCGGCCAAGGCCGGGGTGATCGGCCTCACCCGGCAGATGGCGGTGGACTACGGCCCCGACAACATCCGGGTCAATGCCATCTGCCCCGGAACGGTGCCCACTCCCCTGGTGCGGGCCACCTATGAGAAGCGGGGCGGATTCTCCGCCACCGCCGCCGTGTCGGCCGACGCCACCGTCGATGAGATGATCGAAGCCGCGGTGATTCGCCACCCCATCGGCCGCCTTGGCACCACCACCGACATCGCCCAACTCGCCCTGCACCTGGCCTCCGACGAGTCTTCGTGGACCACCGGCGCCGCCATCGTCATCGACGGCGGTATGTCAGTGGCCTGATCAGCCAGCGGCGGAGTCCGGGAGAGACTGACCATGCCAAAGGTTCGAGACGCCATCCAGGCCATTGAAAAAGATGGATGGCAGCTCGTTCGGACGAGGGGTAGCCACCGGCAATTCAAACACCCCACCAAGCCTGGCCGCGTAACCATCGCTGGTAAACCGAGCGACGACCTGCCCCCTGGCACTTGGGGCAGTATTCTGAAGCAGTCCGGTCTCAAGGAATAGTGCTGCCCATGAAATACACGATCGTGATCGAAAAGGCCCCAGACAACTTTGCAGCTTATGTGCCCGATCTGCCCGGTTGCGTTGCGACGGCGAGCACCAAGAAGGAACTGCTGAGGGAGATCCAAATCGCCATCGAATTCCACCTCGAAGACATGCGAGAGGAAGGCGAGCCAATCCCTGAGCCGAAAGCCACATCAGATGTGGTCGAAGTAATGGCCAAGGCATAACCGCCTGCTTCAGCGGGGTCTCTGAGCGGGCGCTGTTAGCGGTGGCGGGTGTTGGGGGGATGGATGAGGCTGGATTGGGTGCGTACGGGGAGTCCGGCGGAGTTCTTGAGGATGCTGTTGCAGCAGTTGATGTTGATGATGCCGGTTCGGGAGGTGCCGCCGAGGCTGGTGGCGGTGGTGATGATGGCTTTGTCGCCGCGAAGGACGATGTTGGCGATGCCGGGGTGGGTGTAGGCGCCGTTGACCACGACGCGCACGCTGATGCCCCATTGCAGGGCGCGTTGGCGGTCGGCTTGGACCGCTTCGTCGAGTTCGATGCCGGTGTATTTCCAGATACGGGCGATGCGCTCGCGGGCGGAGGCCTCGTCATAGTCGTGGTACACGGCTTCGCTGAAGGTGAGGATGATCTGGTTGTCGCCTGAGGTCTCGGCGTCTTTGATCGTCGGCGGCTCGGGCGGCGAGATGAGCGTGGAGAACCCGGCGGCCACCAGGCCGTGGGCGTCGGAGAGCAGGCTGGAGCAGCAGGTGACGTTGATGCGCTTCTGCCCTTGGGCGCCGTCGAGGGTGCCCGCGGCGACGGTGATGGCGATGGTGTCTGTGCCCTGGGCGTGGTTGACGGCGGTGATGGCCCGCTGCGAGCTCCACCCGCCGGTGGCTTCGAGGCGGATGCCGATCGCTCTGGACCAGGCCCGCAGCCGCTCCTGGGCGACTCTTTGGTTGCGCTGGGCGACGCTGTCGGAGGGGAACAGCTGGGCGAGGCGCGTCCGCGCCGCGTTCTCGTCGAAGCTGAACCACACCGCCTCATCGAACACCAGGGTGATCTGGTTCGCCCCGGTGCGGTCGCTGGACTTGAGCAGCGGGTAGTCGGGGTAGATCGGGGTCGCGAACCCGGCCACCAGCAGCCCGTCCGAATCGCTGAGGCGGCTTGAGCAGCACACCACCCCCAGCGTGTCCGACGCCTTGATGCTGTATCCGACAGTCATGACGATGGTGTCGGAGCCGTCGGTGTGCGACACCGCGGTGGGGTCGTGATACGGGCCGCCGCCCACGCGCCAGCCCAGCGCCCGCGACCACGCCGCCAGCCGCTGCTGGGCGACCCGCTCGTTGCGCTTCTGGACGGTGTCGGTGGGGAACAGCACGTCCAGCCGGGCGCGCACCGCGGCCTCGTCGAAGCTGAACCACACCCCCTCGTCGAAGACCAGGGTGATCTGGCTGGACCCGGTTACCTCGGCTGAGCGCAATTGCGGGTAGTCGGGGTAGATGAACGTGGAGATTCCGGGCATCGCGAATCCGTCGAGGTCGCGCATGGCCTGGTTGCAGCACACCAGCCTGACCGTCTCCGAAGCGCCGACCGCGCGGTCCACCGTCAGCACCACGGTGTCCGAGCGCGGCGCATAGGCCACGCCGGTGATGGTGTAGTCCGCGCCGCCCGACAGCCCGACGGTGAACGCCCGGCGCGCCCACCGCAACGTGCGCACCGCCAGGGTGTCGTCGGTATTCGGATCGTCATCGGCCGCGGGAATGGAAGCCAGCATCGGCTCAGAGAACACCAGGGTGATCTGGCTCGAGCCGGTGAGGCGCGCCGAAGCGAGCTCGGGCAGGCCCTCCACCGACGCCGTGTACTTCTCGGTGCCCGACACCTCGATCATCCGCGAGTCCCCGAACGAAGTCCAGCCCCCGGTCGAGCCGCGGCCGCGGTACCACGACGTGTCCGAGATCGACCAGCCCGCCGCCGCACCGGCATCCTCGCCGTCGGACGCGGTGTTGCGGATGAAGAAGTTGGAGTCGCTGCCGTGGTTGTCCCACACCACCGCATACGCGGTCGACGCCGCCAGATCGATGCCCGAAGAGCTGGTGAACACATTGTTGCCGCTCACCAAAACAGCCGGGCTCACCAAAGCGCCCACCAAACCCGCCGGCTGACCGTTGGAGCCCACCGACCAGATCCCCACCTGATGGGGAATCGTCGAGGTCCCCAGGTTGGCCAGGCGCACCTTCACCTGGTTGACCCGATAGCCCGCGGCGTGCGGCCCGGTGGTGAACACCTGCGCGTGGTCCGCCGCCCCGCCTATCGAGCCGTTCCCCTGGCCCAGATTGCCCACCGACACCGCCGCACCCCCGGGCGCCGACGAAGGCGTCGAAGGCGCCTGCGGCGGGGGCGGGGGCGGCGGGGGGGTGCCGCCGGGCACCGTCGAGTTGTTCGTCACCGCCCGGCCCGAGAAACTCGGCATCACGTTGTCAGACGTGTCCTTGATCCGAACCGTCGGCGAGAAGTCCTGCGAATACTCCAGCGTGATCGTCTCGCCCGAACGCGCCGGGGGCGACAGCGACATCGTGTAGAACGGATTGCCCAACGCCGGGCGCTGCAACCCCGCTGCCGAGATCGTCGGCGAACTGTCCCGGGTGCCCGAAAGGATCCAGTTCGCGTGATTCGTCGAGCTGCCCGCCTTGAGCGCCTCAGAGAACGTCACCGTCAACGTCGCCCCGTTCGCGGCGATCACCGCGGACTCCACCGTCGGCGCGGTGGTGTCGATGCGGGTGACCGCCTGGTTCGAGATCGACGCCACCTTGTTGCCGTGGGCGTCCTGGAGGTCCGAGGCGTTGCCCGTAGGCGTGTACTTGAACCCCAGCGTCGCGTTCGCAGCAACGTTCAGCGTCACCGGGAACCCCAGCGTCAGCACCTTTCCGCTGATGCTGCCCGACGTGGCCGCGTTCCCGATGCCGGTCACCAGCAGGCTGAACCGGTTCGCGTTGGGCAGCGCAGAGCTCTTGAGGGCCTCGTTGAACGTGACTGTCAGCGTCCTGTCCGTGGGCTCGAACTTGGCGCTCACCACCGTCGGCGCCGTCGAGTCGGAGGCGATGCCGTAGATCTCGATCTTCAGCGAGTCCGACGACGACCACGTCGTGGTGTCCTGGCTGCGGTGCCGGCCGATGTCGTCGATCGACCAGCCCGTCGCAGCTCCTGAGTCCTGGTCGTTGAAGGCGGTCTTGTGGATCGTGAAGCAGCCGGTGCAGGGGGTGGCCAACTGATAGTCGAAGACCACCAGATAGCCGTTGCCGCCCACCAGCGAGATCCCCCCGGCGGGCGCGGTGAACTCGTTCACGCCGGCGGTGAACGACGACGGAGCGGTCAGCGTGCCCAAGGTGGCGCCGGTCGGAAGGCCGTTCTGATCAGCGTTGAACACATCGACGCTCAGGGCCGACGACACGGTGCCCGCGTTGCCGCTGACCCCCACCGACGTCAGCGTGAAACCCCCCGCCCCCGCCGTGAACGCCTGCGCATTGTCATCATCCGCCGACGCCGACGTCGTCGTCGACGTCTGGCCCACATTGGACACCACCTTGGAGCCCACCAGCTCATCGCTCAGGTCCGCGGCGTCGTTGCCGACAGAGTCCTGGATCGGGCTGGTGCCCTTGGTGTAGTCCACGGTGACCACGGTGCCCGCCGCCACCGCCGAACCGCTCAGCGTCAGCGTCACCGTCGAGCCGTCCACCGCCACCGTCGACACAGTGCGAGCCGCACCGTCCACCGACACCGAGAAATCCCCCGGCGCCGGCACCGAACCGCCATCGAGCGCCTCGTCATAGGTCAACGACAACGACGTGCCGGCCACCCTCGCCCGCAACAACACCGGCACATCCGTGTCCGAAGGCGTCGTGTCCGCCTTGGCGAAGCCGCGCACTTTGATCACCACCGACTCGGCGTCGGCAGTGCGTATGGCGGTGTTCCAGGCGCCTTGTTCGCTGGTGTCGGCGATGGACCAGCCGTCGGCCGCGCCGGGGTCCTCGCCGTCGGAGCCGGTTTCTGTGAAGTTCACTGCGGCCGCCGAAGTCGTCTGGTCCCAAAACAGCGTGTAGGTGGTGTTGGCGGACAGGTCGACCGCCTCGGCCAGGGTGAACGTGTTGTCCCCGATGACCAGCGTCGCGGGCCCGGTGAACGTCCCGTGCTCGGCGGTCTTGTCCTCGGAGAGGAGCTTGAGCGTGTAGTCCGGCGGGTCCCCGGCGCCAAGCGACAAATTGAGCTCGACGTCGGTCAGCTCGTAGCCGGGGGTGTGGCTGCCCGTGGTGAACTTCTGGAAGAAGTCCCGGTTGGAGCTGGTGGCCCCATCTCCCAGGTCGAAGTTGGACACGAAGTTCGTGGTCCGACCCGCGATGTCGGACTCGGAGAACGCGCGGGTGACCTCCGCGGCCTGGTTGCCGTTGACGTCCTTGAGGGGATTCGCGGCGGGGACCTGGTAGCGCACGTGGGTCGTGTTTGCGGTGAGCGTCGTGAACGTGGCGGTGACGACGTTGCCGTCGACCGACACCCCCGTCGCCGTGTCCACCGCCGTGAACGTGGTGCCCGACACGGTGCCCAGCTGGAACTGGCCCGCTGCCGGCGCGTTCGGGTTCAGGTCCTCGTTGAAGGTCGCCGTGAGGGTCTTGGCGGTGCGGCCCAGCACCGCCGACTCCACCTTCGGCGCTGTGAGGTCGCGCGTGAAGCCGAGCACCGCGATCTTCCACGAGTCCGAGTCCGTGGCATAATCGTTTCTGGACGTGTCGGTGTGAGAGCGCCTGCTGCCGGAGTCGCTCACCGTCCAGCCGTCCACCGCCCCGGAGTCCTCCGCGGTGCTGGCGGTCTGCTTGAACTTGAACGTGCTCACCGAGCTGCTCTGGTCCCACTCCAGAAAGTAGCTGCTATTGGCTATAAGATTGTGGGGCGTGGCCAGCGTGAACCGGTTCACCCCGTCGACCAGCGTGGCCGGCCCGGTGAACCTCCCCACCTCCATACCGCCGCTGAGCAGGATCAGCGAATAGCCGGGCTGGGACCCCGACGGGAACGAGAAATCGATGTCCACCCCCGTCAGCGTGTACCCATTGGCGTCCGTGCCCGCCCTAAACGAGAACACGCGGTCCTGGTCAGCATCCACAGCAGTCGCCGAATCCGCCTGACCCCTATTCGACACCAGCTCCGACGACTTGGGGCCGAGATGGCCGTTGACGCGGATCGGCACCTTTGAAGCGGAGTTGGCTGACCATGCGCCGGTGCCGCCTGTGCTGATGAGTATCCCGTTGCAGATGCTCCAGCCCGTGGCGCCGCCGGTGTCCTCGTCGTTGCTTTGGGTGAGTGAGGTTCTGCCGGGCTTGGATGTGCCGGTCTCGGCGACGATCACGAAGTACTGGGTGCCCGAGAACAGCCTGATGCCCCCTGCAGGGGCGGTGAACGTGTTGTCGCCGACGACGAAGGCGGCGGGGTTGTCCAGCATGTCGATGACGTCGGCGCCGGTCTGCCCTATGGCGAGGCCTCCCTTGCTGCCTCCGGATGCGAGCTGCACTCTGATGTTGGCGCTGGGCGCGGTGGAGAACTTCACCACGATGGACTCCAGGGTGTAGCCGGCGGTGTTTGTGCCGGTCTCGAAGCACTGCGCCAGATGGTTCTCGTTCAGCTTTCCGACGTTCGCGCTGTCCGGTGTCTGGCCGATGTTGGACACCAGCCCGCCGGTCCTGGGGGTGAGGGAATTGTCGGTGCGGGGGTGGTCTTCGACGCTGGCGGTGAACGCGGCTGTTGGGCCGCAGCCTCCGGTGTTGCAGGCCTCGAGCTGGAACACCCACGTGCCGAACGCCGACACCGTCACGGTGGCGGAGGTGGCGGCGGTCTCCACGGCGTGGGCGGCGTCGAAGTCGCGGCTGGTGTCGGGCCGCCACTTGAGCCGATAGTTCACAGCGCCGTCGGCGGCGTCCCAGGTGACGTTCACGTCGCGGCTGCCTTGGGTGGTGGCGGCGTCGGCGTTGGATGGCAGCCCGGGCGGGTCGGGGGTGGTTCGCAGCACGTAGCCGACCGACGCGGCGGCGCTGCACCCGTTCGCGTTGCACGCGGTCACCGAGAACTGCCATGTCCCGGCAGCGGGCACCGTCGCGGTCGCCGCGGCTGTGGTGACGGTGACCGTGCCGGTGCTGGTCTGGGTGTTGCCTGTTGAGCGCAGCGCGTTGGCGGCGGCCTGTGGCTGCCAGCGCACCACATAGGAGGTGGCGCCGTCGACGGCGTCCCAGCCGAGGTCGACGTCGAGGTCGCCTGCGGCCGCGGCTGCTTCGAGGTTGGCGGGCTGCGCGGGTGGCTCCGGCTCGGCGGCGGCTTGGACGGTGAAGTGCCGGTTCAGCCTGGGCCCGCAGCCTCCGGAGTTGCACGCCTGGATGAGCGCGACCCAGCCGCCGGCTGAGCCGACGTCGATCGTCGCCTCAGACACTGCGACGCGTGTCCCGGTGTTGAGCGGGTTGCCCGGGCCGTGGGCGCGCCACCGCACCAGGTACTCGGCTGCCCGCGGCGTGTCGTCCCAGTCCAACACCACCGCGCCCGGACCCCCAGATGAGTCGATGCTCAAACCGGTCGGGCTCTGGGAGGGCGCGATCTGGGCGACTGCGAAGTGCCGGTTCACCCTGGGCCCGCACCCGGCGGTGTTGCAGGCCTGGACCAGCGCCACCCAGCCTCCGGCGCTTCCGACATTGATGATGGCCTGCGACGCCGCGACGCGGATTCCGTTGTTGAGCGGGTTGCCCGCACCGGCTTGGCGCCACCGCACCCAGTACTCGGCGGCGCCCGCGGTGTCGTCCCAGTCCAACGCCACCGAACCCGGCCCCGCCGACGAGTCGATGCTCAAACCGGTGGGGCTCTGGGAGGGTGCGACCACCGCGACGGTGAAGTGCCGGTTCACCCGGGGCCCGCAGCCCGCGGTGTTGCAGGCCCGCACCAGCACCACCCAGCCGCCCGCCGCGCCCACGTCGATCACCGCCTCAGACACCGCGACGCGCTCGCCGTCGTTCAGCGCATTGCCCGCACCGTGGGCGCGCCAGCGCACCAGATACTCCTCAGCCCCGTCGACGTCGCCCCAGTCCAAACCCACTGCCCCCGGCCCCGCCGACACGTCGATCTCCAAACCCGAAGGCCGCCCCGGAACCGCCGCCTCGTCAGCCGACGCCGGGGCCCACACCGGGACCACAACCGCCAACAACACCGCGAACGCCGCTGACAGCGCGCCCAGGCGGCGGAAACGGGCAGGGCGGCTCACGCCCTCACCCCCCGCGACAAGTGGGAGCTACAGGACTCGGGGAACCCGAAGGGAGTACTAGTTCGGGGGGGGGGGGGGGGCTTAAGGCACTACCGGCACACCGGCAAACACCCGCAACCGCAGCGAACACCGGCGAGCCAACACGCGAAACACAACCAATTGCACCCGCCAAGCTATTCACAGATCAATTATGTACCACACACACCATGAACACCACAACAACACCCACCTAACCCGAAACGCAACGGCAGAACAGCAGGCTGTCTAGATCAAAGCAGCGTCAGCCCAGGCCCACGGCCAAAATCCCGCCCCAGGTCGGCATCGCCAACCCCAACATGGTGAACACCATCGTGCGGGTTTGCCTGGCGAACTGAAGCGCCATATCGCTACGCACGCTCTTGAACTCGGCCTCCGTCTCGATGCGCAGCGTCTTGAACTCGGCCGCCGTCTCAACCCGCAGGCTGTGCAGCTCAGTGCGCAGGCGCTCTTCGCTGGCTCTGACATCGTCTTTGGTCGCTAGATCGTGCCAGGCAATAGGGGGCAGGCTCTCCATCAGAGTTCTCGCCTCCTCCTAATTAGGAGGTTGTATGGCTCACACTCCTCCGGAATAGGTGAGGGAAACGGAGTCGGAGCGGGTGCTCTCCTGAAACCCGTAGCAGTTGTCCCAGCGGATTGCCACTATGCGGTACACGTACGTCTTGCCGTCCTCGACTGTGTCGTCGAAGAGTTCGGTGATCGGGGTGGTGGCGAAGGTGCCGTCGATGTCGAACCAGAGGCTGAGCTCGGTCTCGTCGGGCGCGATCCGCCCGTAGATCTTGTAGAAGCGCACATCGTCGGATGCGGGAGGGGCGTTCCAGGTCAGCAGGATCCCTTTTCCTATAGAGGAGTGGGAGGCGGGGTTGGCGGTGAGGGCCAGGCCGGTGGGCTTAGAAATCGTTGTGCTGATTGTGCACGCCGCCGACGTTGGCGCCGGCGTCGGCGTCGACGACTGGGCGCTGACCTGCGTGCAGGCCGACACGAACAGGGCCAGGGCCGCCAGGGAAAGGGCGGCTCTCGCGACCCTTGCGGTCTTGAACATCATTCGGGGGGGGGGGGGGGTTCATGAGGTGTTCTCCTCTAGCTGCGGGCGGGAACTCCAACTCGTGCCTTCGCCAACAACATCACAACTCAACTATGTACCACACACACTATGACCACAACAAGGACGCCCGCCGGCGCCTGGTGCCTGCCGATCCGGGTGGTTAGAGACCGCCGGGGTCGTCGCCGCCGCTGTCTCCGGAGGCAGACGCCGTGTAGGTGGCGGTGGCTTCGTCAGACTGCTCGCTTTGCTGAAGGTAGTCGCAGTTGTTCGTTCGCTCAGCCACGATCGCGTACGCGTATGTCGTGCCGCTTTTCAGATTGCCCGGCGGCGAGTCTGCGAAGTCCATTTCCTCCGCGGGCCCGGGACTCGAGCGATACTCGCCGGTCCTTGTGTCATACACGGGCAGATCGCTGATGATGCCATGCAGCGCCAGTGTGGTAGTCGTGCCCTGTAGGACTTCTCTTCGGTAGACGTAGTAGCCGGACACCTCGTCGGAGGCTGCCGGGGCATTCCATTCCAGCAGGATCCCGTCGGCGTTCGAGCTTTCCGGATTGACGGTGGCGGTCAAACCGGTGGGCTTGGCCACGGTGGTTGTCACGGTACACGGGACCGCCGTCGGCACCGAAGCAGGCGCTGTCCACGTGACGGTGACAACCTTTGATGTCGCGGTGGCCTCGGTCCCGTAGCTGACGGTGACCCGGAAGTCCCTCTCGATGGTCGCCGCCGAGGCCTCGAGCCAAGTGAGCTCAGGATCGTTGTGGGGATAGCCCGGATGCACCACCATCCATGTGCTGTTGGTATTGGAGCGCGTCTCCCATTTGTAGGTCGGACTGCCGTTCTCCGGCGCGTTGGCCACCACGGCCGTGAGCGTCGCCACATCTTCAAACGAATCCAAGTCGGTGCCGCTGGCATCGATCGACACGGCCAACGTCGGCGTGGGGGTGGGGGTCTGGGCGCTGGCCTGGGTGCATGCGACTGCGATCAGGGCCAGGGCCAAAACGCCCAAGGCGGCTCTGGCGACAGCCAGCGAGCCAAAGCGCGACCAGCCACGACTTCCACTTGCCATAGGCCTCATAGACAACTTATCTATCAGACACATTTGGTGTATGACAACGATATCCTGTTGTTCTGAAATGCGGGGAGGTGCTCTGATGGCACGTGCGAAATGGCTTTGGGCTCTGGCGGTGCTGGCCATGCTGGCTGCGCTGGTGCCACTGGCACTGTCAGGTACTGCCGGGGGCCAAAGCTGCCATGGCTCGCCGACGCCCACACCTACCCTCCCACCTGATGCCCCAGAAGGCACAGACCTCAGCACCGACTTGATCGTGCTGGACACCAACCTCCCGGGCCCCCTGCCCGAAGCCGACGCCACCTACACGGTGTATGTGACCGCCTGGATCAACGGCTACACGCTGTGGAAAGACATCACGGTGACGCTGTCCATCTCCGACGACAGCACAGCCGACCCGGGCCACGACTACGTGGACCCGGGGACGCTGCCCACGCTCACAATCGCATGCGGCGAGGACGAGGCAACCGAGTCCTTCTCCCTGACGATCAAACAAGACAGCGCCATCGAGCCCTTCTACGAGACGATCGTGATAGGCGGCACCCACAACGCCGGCAACCTCAGAGACTTAAAAGGCAACCCCATAGACATAGAACTGGAGTCGGACTTCCTCTTGATCCAAGACGGCCAAGACGGGGTGCCGGAGCCGATAACGAATTTGGCGGCGACAATTGGCAGCCAGTCGAACACCGTGGTGTTGGCGTGGTCGGTTCCCAACGTCCCGGACCCGACCTATCCACCGAACAAGTACGAGCTGCTGCGCTTCGGCTGGGTGGAACCGGCTAACGGGCGGCGGACCGATCTCACCGACAGCGTTTGCACCAACGGGTCATGTGTCTATAAGGACACGGGCCTTGCATATAACTCGGAATACTCCTACACAGTCAGGGCCGGCAACGCCTCCGGCTGGTCGACCGCCCGCTACCTGCCGGCGATCACCACCGGCTCTGCCCCCGGCGGCGTCTAGGCGAAGAATTTCTTCCAGGTGTCCAGGCTCTCGGGAAGCTCGGCGGGGCTGAATTTCGACAATACGATTATCGACAATTTGCAGAACAACTAGTCAAAGATTTCCTGCGCCTCTTGTCGACGATTTGGGCTGGTTAGAGACCGCCGCTGGCGTTGTTGCCGCCGCTGTCTCCGGCGGCCGGCGCGGTGTAAGTCACCGAGATCGAATCAGACTTGGCGCTCTCCTGATAGTTGCCGCAGTTGTCCCATCGTTCAGCAGCAATCGCGTAGTCGTACGTCTTGCCATCCACCAAACTTCCGGCGGGTTCGTCCGCGAATTCCATGGTGTCATGGCTTCCCGAGTTCGGAACGCCGCCGTAAGTGTTGCCCCACAGCGTCAGCGTGGTGCTCTCCCCCTGCACTCGCCGGTAGATGTTGTAGCCGAACACTTTTTCGCCGGCAGGCGGGGCGTCATAGGTCAACAAGATGCCGGGCGCGCTGATCGGCGTACCGTCGAGGAACGAGGTCGGGTTCACCTTGGCAGCGAGCCCTGTCGGCTTTGACACCGTCGTCGTCACGGTGCACGGTACCGGCGTCGGTACATTTGCCGGCGGTGTCCAAGTGACAGTGACACTGTCAGACGTCGCCTCGGCCTCGGTCCCGTAGCTGACAGTGACCCGAAAGTCCCTCTCGATGGTCGCCGCCGAAGCCTCCATCCAACGGAGCTCAGGATCGTTGTGGGGATAGCCCGGATGCACCACCATCCATGTGGAGTTGGTATTGGAGCGCGTCTCCCACTTGTAGGCGGCAGTGCCGTTCTCCGGCGCGTTGGTGACCACGGCCGTGAGCGTCACCGCATCCTGATTTGAGACCAAGTCGGTGCCGCTGGCATCGATCGACACGGCCAACGTCGGCGTGGGGGTCGGGGTCTGGGCGCTGGCCTGGGTGCATGCGACTGCGATCAGGGCCAGGGCCACAACGGCTAAGGCAGCTCTGGCGACAGCCAGCGAGCCAAAGCGCGACCAGCCACGACTTCCACTTGTCATAGGCCTCACAGACAACTTATCTATCAGACACATTTGGTATATGACAACGATATCCTGTTGTTCTGAAATGCGGGGAGGTGCTCTGATGGCACGTGCGAAATGGCTTTGGGCTCTGGCGGTGCTGGCCATGCTGGGGATGCTGGCTGCGCTGGTGCCGATGGGATTTGCTGGCGGCCAAAGCGTCTGCCCTGGCACGCCGACGCCCGAGCCGACGCCCCCACCTGATGCCCCAGAAGGCACAGACCTCAGCACCGACAAGATCAGGCTGGGACTCAGCATCGCGGGGCCCCTGCCCGAAGCCGACGCCACCTACACGGTGTGGGTGACCGCCAAGCTCAACGGCTACACGCTGTGGAAAGACATCACGGTGACGCTGTCCATCTCCAGCACCAGCACAGCCACCCCGGGCCAGGACTACGAAACCCCGACACTGCCCACGATCACAATCAAATGCGGCGACAAGCAGGCAACCGAGTCCTTCTCCCTGACGATCAGACAAGACAGCGCCATCGAGCCCTTTTACGAGAAGATCGTGATAGGCGGCACCCACGACGCCAGCGACCTCGATCATATTAAAGTGGAGTCGGACTTCCTCCTGATCCAAGATGGCCAAGACGGGGTGCCGGAGCCGATAACGAATTTGGCGGCGACAATTGGCACCAAGTCGAACAGCGTGTGGTTGGCGTGGTCGGTTCCCAACGTCCCGGGCCAGCAGGGTCCACCGACCAAATACACGCTGCTGCGCTATAGCTACGTCGATCCGGCCAATGGGCGGCGGACCGATCTCACCGACAGTGTTTGCACCAACGGATCATGCGTCTATGAGGACACGGGTCTTGCCTACGACACCGAATACACGTACACCGTCTCAGCCGGCAACACCTCCGGCTGGTCGACCCGCGTCTTGGCGACAGTCACCACCGGCTCTGCCCCCGGCGGCGTCTAGGCGAAGAACTTCTTCACAAGGACACCCACCTAGCCCTAAACGCAACGGCATAGCAACAGGCTGTCTAGATCAAAGCAGCGTCAGCCCAGGCCCACGGCCAAAATCCCACCCCAGGTCGGCATCGCCAAACCCAGCATGGTGTACACCATCGTGCGGGTCTGCCTCGCGAACTGAAGCGCCATATCGCTGCGCACGCTCTTGAACTCGGCCGCGGTCTCAGTGCGCAGGCTGTGCAGCTCGGCATAGACCTTGGTGAACTCGGCCGCGGTCTCAGTGCGCAGGCTGTGCAGCTCGGCATAGACCTTGGTGAACTGGGCAGCAGTCTCGGTGCGCAGGCGCTCTTCGCTGGCTCTGACATCGTCTTTGGTCGCTAGATCGTGCCAGGCAATAAGGGGCAGGCTCTCCATCAGAGTTCTCGCCTCCTCCTCCCCTAGGGCATCGATAAGGCGGTTCATGAGCGCCACGCGCCGCTCCTCGCCTATTGGTCCACTCGCAGGCATTTCCAGCCTCCTCAGATTTTCTGGTCTTCGGAAGGGACTGGAAACCACGTCCCCGAGTGGCTGAGGAGCACCCTACCGCTAACCATTGCGTTTCACAACCACCTCCAAAAGATGAAGCGTTGGCGCGGCGGGTTTAGACCCCTCCGATCTGGCCGTCGCCTTGGGTAGGGGCGGTGTAGGTGAGGGAGGCGGAGGCGGATTGTGCGCTGTTCTGGAGGCTGCCGCAGTTGTCGACTCGCTGGGCGACGATGCGGTACACGTATCTGTTGCCGTCCTCGATGCCGTCGTCGAACTGTGAGGTGGGCACGGTGTCCGCGTAGGTGAGGTCCAGGGCGATGTAGAGGCTGAGCTCGGTCTCGTCGGGCGCGATCCGCCGGAATATCTCGTAGTGGCGCACCTCATCGGCTGCGGGCGGGGCGTCCCACGACAGGAGTATCCCGGAAGTGCGGTAGTTGGACGGGTTGGCGGTGAGGGTGAGGCCGGTGGGCTTAGAGATGGTGGTGGTCACCGTGCAGTTCGACGGCGACAGCGTCGCATCGACAATCGGAAATGGGGACGGCGTCGGGGTCTGGGCGCTGGCCTGGGTGCATGCGACTGCGATCAGGGCCAGGGCCACAACGGCTAAGGCAGCTCTGGCGACAGCCAGCGAGCCAAAGCGCGACCAGCCACGACTTCCACTTGTCATAGGCCTCACAGACAACTTATCTATCAGACACATTTGGTGTATGACAACGATATCCTGTTGTTCTGAAATGCGGGAAGGTGCTCTGAACAGGGAAGCATTCGAAGAGTTTCTGGTGGTCTTGCCTGAATTGGCATATACTGACTAGTGTTCTGACTAGTTAGGATTTACCAGGGATCGGAGACAGCATGGAGAAGGTTTGGCAAGTGCAGGAGGCGAAGGCCCGGTTCAGCGAGTTGCTGGAAACCAGCCTTGCTGATGGCCCCCAAGTTGTCACCAAGCGGGGGGTGGAGATGGCGGTGGTGGTGCCCATCGACGAGTGGCGCCGGCTCGTGGACAGGGCCAAGCCGAGTCTCAAAGACCTGCTACTTGCCCCGGAGGCCCGCACCGAGATGCTGGTCCCGCCGCGTCGAAAACTCCGCCAGCGAGAACCGTTGTCTTTCGATTAGCCGTGTACCTCCTCGACACCAACGTCGTCTCTGAGCTGCGCCGCGCTCGCCCCCACCAGGCGGTGTTGAATTGGATCGAAGACATCCCCGCCGGTCATCTGTATCTGTCGTCAGTCACCATCGGCGAGGTCCAGGCAGGCATCGAGATCACACGCGAGCAGGACGAAGCCAAAGCAGAAGAGATTGAGGCTTGGCTGGAGCAAGTGCTCGAGGCCTATGACGTTTTGCCCGTGGACGCAGCGGCGTTTCGCCAGTGGGCCCGGCTTATGCACCGACAAGCCGACCAACTGCTGCAAGATGCCTTGATCGCTGCCGTTGCCATTGTCCACCGTCTGACCGTGGTCACCCGGAACACTCGAGACTTCGACCTGCTCGATGTCCCAGTGCTAAATCCCTTCGAGGGCTCGGCCTGATTAGCCGACCTAGGCGAAGAACTTCTTCCAGGTGTCCAGGCTCTCGGGAAGCTCGGCGGGGCTGATCTGGCCGAAGTAGCGCTTGCGATCAGCCTCAGAGAGCCCGCCGTCCGCCAACTCGGCCATGTCCATGTAATAGACCATGGCGACGCTGCGCTCGGCAAAGCACCACTGCCCGCCGTCATGGCGGTACTTGTCGAAGTAGCGCAGGCCAGTCACGAAAGTCCTTCCCTCTATGCCCAATTCGGCGTGGGCGTTGACCAGGCCCGAGGCGTGACCGGCGCGGTTGGCGTCGAGCTCCACCAGATGGCTGTTGGGGTAGTGGTATGTGGCGCCGAACGACGACAGCCGGTCGGTGTAGAAGTCCACGATGGCCGAACGTCCCTCATTGACCACCGCGCCGTCGCCGTGGCGGAAAACGGCGTCTTCGGTGAACATGGCGGCCACCGCGTCCATGTCCCGGTCGTCCACCGCCATGCCGTAGCGAACCACCAGATCTCGGATCTCCTCCCGAGCCTCCAGTTGAGCGATTCGCTCGAACAGTCCGTTTGAGCCTTCAGACATTCCATATCCTCCCAGTTCGCAAGCTTCTCTTGACCTAGGCGCGTGCCCAGAGACTTGCCGACTTCGGCCAGCGAAAACTACCGTCGCCCTCTGTTGACCGGCAACACCCGGTCGTCCTGAGGGGGGCCATGCTTCTAGCTTTCGGCAACTTCACCGCTGATCCAAGCGTCAATTTGCAGTTGTTGATTGGCGGGTTGGCCCTCGGAGCCATCTACGCCGTGGTGGCTCTCGGCTTCGTGCTCGTCTACAAGAGCACCGACGTGCTGAACCTGGCCCACGGTGAATTCCTGATGCTCGGGGCGTACTTCGCGCTGACGTTTTTGATATCGGAAAACCTCAACTTCTTCTTGGGCGTTCTCGTGTTGCTGCTGGTGATGCTGGCGTTCGGCCTATTGGTCCATTACGGAATCATGCGACGAATGGTGGGCCAGGGCTTTTTTGCCATTGTGTTGATCACGCTGGGCATCGCCACCATCATCCGCGCCCTCTTGCTCATCTTCTACGGACCCACGGAGCGCGCCCGCCTCGACTTGCTGCCCCAGGGCAGCTTCGAGATCGGCGGCGCCACGGTGAGATATGTCGACCTCATCATCTTCGGCGTGGTGGCGGGGTGCGTGCTGCTGTTCTTCGTGTTCTTCAAGTACACCCGGCTGGGACTGCACATGCGGGCGGTGGCCGACGACATCGAGGCCGCCGCGGCCATGGGCATCGACCCCGACAAGGTTTACGCCATGACCTGGGCCGCGGCAATGGTCATGGCCGGGGTGGGAGGGCTGCTGTTCGGCCACGTCACCGGGGCCATCGACCGCAGCATCGAGGCCATCGGTCTGCGGGCCTTCCCCGCCGCGGTAGTGGGCGGTCTCACGTCGCTGGGCGGCTCCATCGTCGGCGGCCTGGTGGTGGGAGTGATCGAGCAGTTCGCCAACGGTCATTTGGGCACCAAGTGGCGGGAGCCGGTGGCCTTCTCGGTGATGTTCGTGGTGCTGCTGGTGCGACCGACTGGCCTCTGGGGCCGAAAGGACCTGGAGCGGGTATGACGGCTGTCGACAACCCCCCAGATCAGCAAGCCGCCCAGACCTACCGCCCTTCCACCCTCCAGCGGTTTCTTCCCTTCATCATCGCCGCGGTGGTGCCGTTCATCCTGGGATCGACCACCGGCGACTTGAACTTCTGGTGGAAGGCGCTGATCACGGTGGTGGTCTTGATCGTGGTCGCCCGACTGGCCTGGAAATGGACGCCTCGGGGCGAGCTCACCCACCGCGAGGACATGCGCTTGTGGCGGACCCCCAGCGATCGGTCGTGGGCGGCGTTGACCATGTTCGGCCTGCTGGTGCTGCCCTTCATCTTGGCCTCCGACTTCACGCCGCCCATGGGCTTCCCCTGGGCCACCTGGTTCGCAGTGGTCAACCTGGTGTTGATCTTCGCCATGGGCGCCGCGGCCTTCAACCTGCTGGTGGGCTACTCCGGCCAGATCAGCCTGGCCCACGTGGCATTTCTGGCCTTGGGCAGCATCGTCGGCGGCATCGTCGGGGTGCAGTGGAGCGGCGGAAACATGTGGTACGCCCTGCCGGCTGCGGCCCTGGCCGGAGCGGTGGTGGGGGCAATCTCCGGCCTGCCCGCCCTTCGGCTCAAGCACCTCTACCTGCTGCTGGCCACTTTCGGCTTCCACTTCGTGATGATGCTGGTGTGGCGGGAGTACCTCCAGGAGTACTTCGGCTTCGTGGGCATCCGCTTCAAGGGCGAGAACTCCCCCCGGATCGCCTCGTGGCTGCACTGGCTGCCCGGCATCGACCCCGACCAAAACGGCGAGTTCGTCATCACCGGCCAGTTCCGGTGGTATTGGGTGCTCATGCCCATCACGGTGCTTTCGATTCTGTTTATGGTGAACGTGGTTCGGACTCGGGAGGGACGGGCTTTCGCCGCAGTGCGCGACCGAGACGTCTCCGCCTCGCTGCTGGGCATCAACGTGGCCCGGTCCAAGCTTTTTGCCTTCGCTTTGTCTTCTGCGATTGTGTCCATGTCGGGAGTGCTGGCCTCGTTCTACATCGGCTCTCGGGGCGAGGACAGCTTCAACGTCCAGACCGTGTTGAACTACGCCATCATCATCGTGGTCGGCGGCTTCTCCAGCATCCAGGGGGCCATCTTCGGCTCGGCGTTCTTCTGGTTCCTGCCCGAATGGTTCAAGTGGGCCCGAGAGGAGCTCTGGTTCGTGAGGGACATCGACTTCCTCAGCGACTATCCCAGCGAGATCGACTTGGCCATCAAGGGGTTCTTGGTGGTGATCATCTTGATGTTCAAGCCTGATGGCTTGGCCGGCATGTGGCGGGACTTCAAGAACTGGCTGGGCCGCACACTGGCCAGGAGCAACCCATGAACGCCCGCGGACTCGACCTGACGATTGAAGGCCTAACGGTGGTCTACGGAGGCGTCACTGCGCTGGATGACGTGCGCATTGCCGTGCCCTCCGGTGGCTTCGTCACGGTCTTGGGGGCGAACGGAGCGGGAAAGACCACCCTGGTCCGGTCGATCACCGGGCTGCTCTACCTCCATAAGGGCCGAGTGCGCCGGGGCAGCATCGTGTTGGGGGGAGAGTCGATTCTGGGCAGGAAGACTCCCGATATCGTTTCCGCGGGCGTAGCCCAAGTACCTGAGGGCCGCAAGCTGTTCCCCAACCTCACGGTGAAGGAGAACCTGCTGTGCGGGGCGGCCAGCCGCAGCGACCTTTCCGGCATCGACGATTCGCTGGAACAAAACCTGGATCTGTTCCCCCAGCTTCGCCCGCTGCTCGGCCAAACCGCTGGGCTGCTATCGGGAGGCGAGCAGCAGATGGTGGCGGTGGGGCGAGCCCTGATGTCGCAGCCATCTCTGTTGATCTGCGATGAGCTGTCGTTAGGGCTGGCCCCCAAGATCGTCCACCGGCTGTTCGAGCTGCTCACCGAGATCAACGAGACTCGAGGCACATCGATCCTGGTCATCGAGCAGAACGCCAGCCTTGCTCTTGAGCACGCGGCCGACGCCTACGTGCTGGAGTTGGGCCGGGTGCTCATGGAGGGCAGCGCGGCCGAGCTCCGCGGCAATCCAATGGTGCAGGAGCTTTACCTGGGCGGCGGCGGCGAAGCCCACACCTCTTACGCCGCTATCGAGCGCCCCAGAGGTGGAAAGCGCTGGGGACGCAAGAAGGCAGGTGGCGATTCATGAGCGACGCCATCTTGACCTTCGACGACGTGACCGTGCAGTTTGGCGGGGTCCGGGCCTGCGATTCGATCAGCGGTCGGGTGGACCGGGGGTCTCTGTTCGCACTGATCGGCCCCAACGGAGCGGGCAAGACCACCCTGGTCAACGCCATATCGGGGGTGTACAAGCCGCTGCCCGGCGCTCAAGTTCAGTTCCACCCCGAAGGCGGGCCCACCGAGGACTTGCTCTCATACCGCCCCTTCCAGATCGCCCGTCTGGGGGTGGCTCGAACCTTCCAGAACCTTGGGCTGTTCATGGGCGAGAACGTGCTCACCAACCTGCTGTTAGGCCGCTACATCCACGAGCACACGCGGCTCATCGAGGGCGGACTCTTCACCCGGCGAGCAGTCAAACGGGAGTTGGCCGCTCGCCAAGCCATCGAGCGGGTGGTCGAACTGCTGGATTTGGGCGCATTTCGGCGGGATTCGGTGGGCGACTTGCCCTACGGAGTGCAAAAGCGCATCGAATTCGGCCGCGTCCTGGCCATGGAGCCCGAGCTGCTGATG
The DNA here is from genome assembly GCA_965208545.1 of Candidatus Poriferisocius sp. Lineage (GTDB taxonomy): Bacteria > Actinomycetota > Acidimicrobiia > Acidimicrobiales > Bin134 > Poriferisocius. The sequence continues at coordinate 2,820,564 of OZ242341.1, forward strand.
CTCGATGAGCCCATGGCCGGCATGAGCGTGGACGAGAAGCAAGACATGATCCGCTACATCTATTCGGCCCAAGACGAGCTCGGCATGACCGTATTCCTTATCGAGCACGACATGGGAGTGGTCATGTCGATCGCCGACCACGTGATGGTGTTGGACTTCGGTCAGAAGATCGCCGAGGGCACACCTGCGGAGATGCAGCAGGATGAGCGGGTGATCGCCGCCTACCTCGGCACCGAGATGGCCGAGAGCTGAGAAAGCCACCGATTTAGCCCCTGACGCCAGCGGTGAATTATGGTGACCTGCTGTAATGCCGATTATTGGATATTCGATAATCGGACTACCAAATGGAGCCGCTTAATCGGCGGCAATAGAAAGTAGAGGGGACATACCTATGACTCGACGCTGGCTGAAGATTCTCGTAGCCCTGTTCGCGTTCGCACTGATCGCGGCGGCCTGCGGCAACGACGACGATGACGCTGCACCGGCGCCGGCACCCACAGCCGCTGCGACCGAAGCACCCGCACCCGCACCCACCGAGGCACCGGCTCCGACTGAAGCCCCCGATATGGGGGTGCCCGACAACCCGGACAACGGAGTCACCTCCAGCTCGATCAAAGTCGGCTGGATGGGCGACCTGACCGGGCCGACCGCATCGTCTCAGCAGTTCAACAGCCACGGCAGCGAGGCCTACTTCGAGTGCGCCAACCGTGACGGTGGCGCCCTGGGCCGCATGTTCGACTACCTCCCCGAGGACGACCAGTTCAACGCCGACAATGCGGCCATCAACTTCACCAAGCTCACCGAGGACGACAAGGTTCTTGCCCTGGTCGGCTTGGGCGGCTCGCACATCAGCACCCAGCTCCAGCCCGATATCGAGACTCTGAACCTGCCGGTGATCGGCCCACCCCAGACCATCGACATCCAGCTTGAGGGCGACCAGTACTTCAACAACCTGGCCCACTACGGCGACCAGGCCGACCTGGCCGCCGGCCACATAGCCGCCACCGTCGGCGGCATCGAGAACGCCGTGGTCATGGGTATCAGCCTTGAGGTGCCCTCCGGCACCGAGTTCGCGGCCTATGTGGAGCAGTCGGTGGAGAAGGGTGGCGGAACCTACGTCAACACCCTCTATGTAGCTCCGGGCGCCTCCGAGGTGACCGCGCAGATGGTGGAGCTGCAAGCAGGTATCGACGACCATGGCGTGAACTACGTCACCCTCCACGGGTCTCCCGGTGCTGGCCTGGTGGTCATGCAGGGCATGGCCGACGTGGGCATCACCGACGTACCCATCATCGGCATCCACGGCATCGCGGCCAACTCGATTTGGACCGAAGGCCCGGAGTCGGTGAGCGATGAGACGTTTGGCATTCACTCGTTCCTGACCGCCAACAACAACATCGAGGCCTCGGCCATGATGGAGGAGTGCGCATCGCTGGCCGGCTACGACGGCGAGCACCTCAATCTGAACTTCGCTCACGGCTTCTTGAACGGCTACGTGTTCCACCAGGCCGTGGAGCGGGCCGCCGAGACCGGCGAGCTGAGCCGTGAGAGCCTGACCGAAGCCCTCAAGGGCAGCTTCGACACCATGGGCATCACCTGCCCGATCGACTGGGCAGCCCACCCGCACCACAGCCAGTGCGGAGCGGCGTTCTCACTCGACGCTGCTTCGGGCGGCATGGTGGCGGCCAATCCGTTCGCCTTCTACGCCGACAGCTTCGACGGCGAGTACGGCATCGAGATCGGCTAATCGAACAAGGGGAGCCCCTGCGTTGTCGGACACCAGCATGATCGCCGAGGACTTCGCCGATTATCTGGCCGACAACGTGGGGGCCGACCCCTACCCCATATTCCGCCGGATGCGCGATGAGGCCCCGGTGGTGTGGGCCGAGCCGCTTCAGGCCTGGGTGCTGACCCGGTGGGATGACATCACCGCCATGCTGGAGGACGGCGAGCACTACGGCCCGCTGATGAACCGTCCGGGCACCTCCAGCATCTTCGGACGGGCCATCTTGCAGATGTCGGGCGACGAGCACCGACGCAAGGACGCCATCTTGGCCAAGCGCCTGCGCGGCCCTCGCTATCTCGGGTCCACAATCGAGGAGATCGTGTCGGGGTTGGTCGGCGAATACGGCGACCAGCTGCCGGTGGCCCCTGAGATCGCCGACTTGCGCACCGGGCTCACCGAGCCGGTTCCGCTGGGCGCCATCGCCGAGCTAATGGACATGGGGGCGGCCAGCAACTTCCGGACCTGGTACAACGACATCGTCGCCGCGGGAACCTCGAACTTCGCCCAAGACCCGGTGGTCCACGCCAAGGGAGAAGCGGCTCGCGACGAGCTCTACGACTTCGTCACCCCCAGCATCTCCGAGCGCCGTACCTGCCCCGGTGACGAACTGCTGTCCGACCTGTGCTCCATGGAGTACGAGGGCGAGCGGCTGTCCGATGACGAAGTCCGCAGTTTCACCGCGTTCTTGCTGTCAGCCGGCATCGAGACCACCGACCGGGCGCTGGCCAACTTGGTCAAGCACCTCATCTTGCAGCCCGAGCAGTGGCAGCGCCTGAAGGATGACCCGTCGCTGGCCAGCTCGGCGTCCACCGAGATTCTCCGCTTCCGCCCTCCGGTCCAGGCCATTGTGCGCATGGCCAAGCAGGACATGGAGGTCTGCGGCGCCGTGATTCCGGCCGAGAGCAAGCTCATGGGCTTCATTGCCAGCGCCAACCACGACCCCGACCGCTTCGACAACCCCGGGGTGTTCGACGTGGGCCGCTTCGAGGGGGCAGAGCGCCCCAACTACACCCCGATCGGCCCGGTTCGGGCCTTCGGCGCCGGCCCCCACACCTGCACTGGCTCACTGCTGGCCAAGCTGGAAATGGAGCGCACCCTGGAGTACATGATCGACCGGTTCGACCACTTCGAGTTCGCCGGCGACGTGCCCCCCGACACCGGTATCGTGCTCCGCTCCCCCGAGACCCTCGACGTAGTCCTCCACCCCGCCACCTGAACCGGCACAGGCCGGGACGGTCTAGGAGACGAATTCAGCGGGTTCAGCCTCGAAGCGCTGTTGGCAGCCAGCGGCGCAGAAGTAGTAGTCGCTGCCGTCGTGGACGGTGTGATAGCGGGCATCGGCCACCAAAACGGACATGCCGCACACCGGGTCGACGGCCTCTTGGGAGCGTTCTTGAGGGGCTGCCTCGGCATCGATCGCGAGCCAGCCCTCAGCCCGACGAGCCACCAGATCGGCCAATATCGCAGCGGCGATCTCCCGATTGGGAATGCGGCCCAGGTCCAAGCCGGCCGGTGCGCTGATGCGGGTCAGATCGTCGTCGCCGAATCCCTGGGTTCGGAGGTAGTCACTCATGGCTTGAGCCCGTTTGGCCGACGCCACCAGGCCGATGTAGCCGGCGTCGGTGCCCAGCGCGGCCGCCAAGGCCACGTCGTCGTAGTGCCCCTGGGTGGCCACCACCACCGCAGTGGCCGGATCGATGGCAAGACTGCTCAGATCAAGGCTTGTGCGCACTAGTTCGGGGTGCTCGTGGTCGTCGGGCTGGCCGCCGTCGTCAATGATCACTGCATCCCAGCCGATGGCGGTAGCCACTGCGGCGATGGCGTCCACCGCCGGGGAGCGGCCGATCACCACCACTTGGGGGGCGGGCAGGTTCGGCTCCAGGTAGATCTCCATCGCTCCCTCCGAATCACAGGCCATGGCAATCGAGCGCAGGCCGTCGCTGTGGTCATCGTCCTGACCAGGGACAGGACTGCGATTGCGATCCCGGCCGTTTGACGGGCCCAAGCACAGCAGCCGGGGTTGGCCATGGCCCAAGCAGGCCAGCGCCTCAACGATCACGGTTGGCTCGGCGCAGGCTCCGCCCAGCCAGCCCCGCACCGTGCCGTCGGGCAGGATCACCGCCTGCGACCCCTGCTGGCCCGACGAGGGCGCTCGGCGCCAGATCACCGACGCCAACACAAAGGGCTGGCGCCGCTGGCGAAGCTCCACCGCCCGAGCCAAAACGTCAACGTTCACAGCACGAGCACCTAGCGACTAGCTGGCGGCGTCGATAGCGGCCCACACCCGGTCGGGCAACACAGGCATGTCGATGTTGCGGACACCGAGATGGGCCAGTGCATCGATCACCGCGTTCACAAAGGCCGCGGGCGACCCCACGGTGGCCGACTCTCCCACGCCTTTGGCCCCGATGGGATGGTGGGGCGAGGGCACCTCTGTGGCCAACAGCTCGAAGCGGGGAGTCTCCCATGCGGTGGGCACCAGGTAGTCCATGAAGTTGGCCCCGATGCAATTGCCATCGTCGTCAAAAGTGATCCACTGCATAGCCGACATGGCGAACCCCTCGGTGAGGCCGCCGCAGATCTGGCCTTCCACGATCATCGGGTTGATCCGCACCCCGCAGTCGTCCAGCGCCACCATGCGCTGCACTTCCCACACGCCGGTGTCGGGGTCCACCTCCACCACCACGATGTAGCTGCCGTAGGGGTAGGTGAGGTTGGGTGGGTCGTAGTAGGTGACGTCTTCCAGGCCGTACTCCATGCCCTCGGGCAGGTTGGTGTAGGCAGCCAGGGCCACGTCTTGAATGGTGACCGACCGGTCAGGGCTTCCGGCCACCGAAAACACCCCGGAGGCCAGCTCGATGTCCTCGTCGGCCGCTTCCAGCAGGTGGGCGGCGATTTTCTTGGACTTGTCGGCCAGCTTGCGGGCCACCACCGCAGTGGCCGCCCCGCCCACCGGGGTGGAGCGGGACGCGTAGGTGCCCAACCCGTAGGGGGTGTGGTCGGTGTCGCCGTGCTCCACCTTGATGTCGTTGGCCGGAATGCCCAGCACTTCGGCCACGATCTGAGCGAAGGTGGTCTCGTGGCCTTGGCCCTGGGTCTTCACCCCCAGCTTCAAGATGGCCTTGCCGGTGGGATGTACCCTCAGCTCGGCCGAGTCGATCATCTTCAGCCCGGCGATGTCGTAGGTGCGCGACGGGCCCGCCCCCACCGCCTCGGTGAAGTGGGCGATGCCGATGCCCATCAGCCGCCCCTCGGCCCGGGCCTCGGCCTGCTCCCGGCGCAGATCCTCATAGCCCACCTCGTCCATGGCGGTGCGCAGGGCGGTGGGATAGTCGCCGGAGTCGTATACGAAACCGGTGGCCGTCTCGTAGGGGAACTGCTCGGGCTGGATGAAGTTGCGCAGCCGCATCTCGGCCGGGTCGATGCCCACCTCATAGGCCGCGGTCTGCACCAGCCGCTCGATGAGATAGGAGGCCTCAGTGATGCGGAATGAGCACCGGTAGGCCACCCCGCCGGGGGCCTTGTTGGTGAATGCGCCCTTGCAGTTGATGTGGGCGGCACCGAAGTCGTAGCTGCCGGTGACCACGTGGAACAGCCCGGCCCGGAACTGGGTGGGCTGGGCGTCGGAGTAGAACGCCCCTTGGTCCGACAGCATGTCCACACGCAGGCCCAGAATGCGGCCCTCGTCGGTGACGGCGAGTTCGCCTTTCATGTAGTAGTCGCGGGCAAAGCCGGTGGAGATGAGGTTCTCGGTGCGGCTCTCCACCCACTTCACCGGCTGTCCGATGAGCAGCGATGCCGCGGTGGCCACCACATAGCCGGGGTAGATGGGCACCTTGTTGCCGAAGCCGCCGCCGATGTCGGGGCTCACGATGCGGATGTTCTGCTCGGGCAGCCCGGCCACCATGGCGAACAGCGTCCGGTGGGCGTGGGGGGCTTGCGAGGTCATGTAGATGGTGGCCTGGCCGGTCACCGAGTTGACGTCGGCCAGGATGCCGCACGTCTCCAGCGGGGCGGGATGCGAGCGGGGATAGTGGGTTTCCAGGGTGACCACCCGGTCGGCCTGGGCGAAGGCCTCTTCGGTGGCGCCTTGGTCGCCGGTCTCCCAGGTGTAGGCGAGGTTGTCGGTCTGGTCCTCCTTCTCGTCCCGGATCAGCGCCGCCCCCTCCTCTAGGGACTGCTGGGGGGTGGTGATGGGCGGCAGTTCCTCGTAGTCCACCTCGATGTGCTCGAGGGCGTCAGTGGCGATGTAGGGATCGGTGGCGATCACCGCGGCCACCTCCTGGCCCTGGTAGCGCACCTTGTCGGTGGCCAGCACCGCCTGGGTGTCGCCCGACAAGGTGGGCATCCAGGCCAAACCGTGCTGGTCCATCAGATCGCCGGTGACCACGGCCAGCACCCCATCGATGGCGGTGGCCGCCGAGGAGTCGATGCCGTTGATGCGGGCGTGGGCCAGCGGCGAGCGCAGGATGGCCATGTGCAACGTGCCGGGCAGGTCGATGTCGTCGAGGAAGTTGCCCTGGCCCTCGATGAGCCGGGCGTCTTCTTTGCGCTGGAGGCTATGGCCGATGCCGCCGATCTCAGCGGGAGTAGTTGGTGCAGCCATGATTGCTCCTCAGCTTCCGTTAGACGACTCGGCCACTCGGGCCGCTGCCGTCTGGATGGCCTTGACGATGTTGATGTAGCCGGTGCACCGGCACAGGTTTCCTGAGATGGCCCAGCGCACCTCATCATCCGAAGGGTCGGCGTTCTCGGCGATGAGCGAGGCGCCCACCAGCATCATGCCTGGGGTGCAGAACCCGCATTGGAGGCCGTGGTCGTCGGTGAACGCCGACTGGATGGGGTGCAGGCCGTCGGCGGTCTTGAGGCCCTCCACGGTGGTGACCTCAGAGCCGTCGGCCTGCGCGGCCAGCACGGTGCAGGCTTTGACCGGATTGCCGTCCATCAGCACCGTGCAGGCGCCGCAACTGGTGGTGTCGCAGCCCACGTGAGTGCCGGTGAGCCCGACCGTGCGGCGGATGTGGTCCACCAGCAGGGTGCGGGGCTCCACGTCGCTGGCGTGGTCGGAACCGTTGATGGTGATGGTGATTTCCATTGTCAGCTCCCCTCGGCCTGCTGGGCGGAGGCGGCCAGCCCCCGCTTGGTGTAGGTGCGGACCACCTGGCGCTTCCAGGCGGCAGTGCCCCGGACATCGTCGCGGGGCTCGGCGGCTGTCGCGGCCAACTCGGCGGCCTCGGCGAACAGCTCATCGGAGGGCTGCTGGCCCACCAACAGAGCCTCGGCGTCGGCCACCTTGGTGTTGATGGGGTTCACCGAGGTCAAGGCCAAACCGGCTGCGGAGATCGCCCCGGAGTCATCCAACTCCAGATGGGAGGCCACGGCCACGGTGGCGTAATCGCCGACCTTGCGCTCCAGCTTGAGGTAGGCCCCGCCCGAGCGGCCCGAGGGAACGGGTACGCGGAGCCCAACCACCAGCTCGTCCTCACTCAGCGTGGAGGTGAACGCCCCGTCAACGAAGTCGGCAATCGGAATCGACCGCTCGCCGTTAGGCCCTTGCGCCACAACGTGGGCCCCGGTGGCCAACAGCACCGAGTTCCAGTCGCCCTCCGGGTCGCAGTGAGCCACCGAACCGCACATGGTCCCCCGGTTGCGGACCAGGGGATCGGCCACCCACGGGGCCGCGGCGGCGATGGCTCCAAAGGTGGCATCCGAGGCCACCACATCGGCGTGGCGGACCAGCGCCCCCACTTGGAGATGGCCGTTGGACCGTTCAATGGCGTCCAGGCCGGCAATGCGGTTGATGTCGATGAGGGTCTCAGGAAACGCCACCCGCATCTTCATCATGGGGATCAGGCTCTGGCCCCCCGCAAGGAACCGGCCGCCCTCCCCCGCGTCCGCCTTGGCCTCCACGGCCTCACCGACAGACTGGGCCACCACTAAGTCGAATCGTGAAGGAAACACCAGTCCTCCTCCCCTGGACTTCGATTGTTCCCGTCACCCTATCCCTCAGCCAAAATCTCCGCTGAGGAAGTCGCTTTCTATCTCAATCGGCGGTCCAGGCGGTCGCGGAAGGCACGGGCACCGACCACTACGGCGCCGTGGCGGCGCACTTGGCGAGCAAGCTCACGGTCGGAGGTGACCACGGTGGCCGATGACGGATCGTCCATAGCGGCCACCTCATCGGCAATGCGATCGTCGGCCGCGTTCGGGCCCCGGCGGGAGGCGTAGGCCAGCTCGACGACACCGTGGGAACCGGCCGGCAGGCTGGGCACCGGGCGGCCGTCGGCCACGACCAGGGCCGGCACGCCAGCATCGCCCAAGTCTTCGACCAAGCGGATCAGCGCGCCGTCCCGATCAGCCCACCAGCCGTCGGGACGACACCCGATCACGTTCATAGCATCAACCACAATCACTGTGGTCGACCCGCCTTAGGCCAGGCTGGAGTCCAGGCACTCCACGGAAGGAGCGAAGTAGTAGCTGCCCGAAGCAGGGTTCGAGAAGTCGGTGAGCATGTCGCGTACCTGGCCGTTGCGGCCATACATCGCATCCATACGCTCCCGGAACGGCGCCTGGGTCTTGCAGAAGGCCATGAAGTACAGGCCCACGGTGCCATCGTGGAAGGCATACGGCGTGGACCGGCGGGCGATCTCATCCCGCTTGGGCTTGGACGCATCAGCGGTCTCGCCCTCGCGCAACTCTACGTGGGAGAGGTGCGAGTGCGGGGCCTGCTCGTCCAGGCGGGTGGAGTCGGCCTTGGTCCGACCGAAGTTCACCTCTTGGGTTGCCACATCCTGCTTCTCCCACGCCACCAGGTCGTGGACCCAGCGCTGGGCGATGATGAAGCTGCCTCCCGCACCGGCTTCGCCGTCGGGGATGATGGCCACTGCGGGTTGATCCTCGTCCTCCGGATTGCCGGTGCCGTCGATGAAACCGGTCATGTCCAGGCTCTCGCCGTAGATGAAGGTGGGGGTCTCCCGGGCCACGCTCATACCCGAGGCGATCAGGGCCATGCGGGCGTCCCACTGGGCCTTCCACACGAGGTCCTTCTCGTCGTGGGTCATCCAAAGCAGCAGCTCCTCCTGGGTGCCTTTGGCCTCGCGGCCGCTGCCGTCGATGGACTCCACCGTGTGATAGGGCTGGAAGTCGCCGGGAACGTCGTCGGTCAGATCGGCCAACAGCGTGGGGCCGAGCCCGATCACCAGATTGATCCCCAGGGCATCGCAGTTGCTGCGGCAGTCGGAGATGGCCGACTTGATGCCCCCCAAGTCAGCCCCGTCGCCGCGGCTGAGGTGGACGTACCACTGGTATTTGCCCATATCGTTGAAAATTGCCGGCTGGCAGGTCGCCATTGCGCATCTCCTCCTTGAAAACGTCGACTTGGAACGAAGTCTGGCACTATTGCCACGCAGATTCATCTTGAAGCGGAAAAATTCGGGATACAACCCAACAACAGGAGAAGCCGATGAACCCCGACGATTACGGCGCCTTGGAAGTGTCCACCGTCGATCGCATCACGACGGTGGAGATCAACCGACCTGAGGCCTACAACGCCATCAATTCAGTGCTGCACGACGATTTCACCCGAGTGTTCACCGACCTTGACCAAGACCCCGATACCGACGTGGTAATTCTCACCGGGGCCGGCAAATCGTTCTGCGCTGGCGGTGATATTCCCTGGCTGCGCAGCATGGCTGGCAATGTGGCTGAAGTGGAACGGGTAATCCGGGCTGATAGGCGCATTACCGAGTCGGCCCTCACCTTGGAAAAGCCCATCTTGGCCAAAGTGGATGGCCCTGCGGTGGGTCTGGGCTGTTCGCTGGCGCTGTACTGCGATTTCGTCTACGCCTCAGAGCGGTCGGTGTTCGGCGACCCTCACGTGTCGGTGGGGCTGGTGGCCGGCGACGGTGGTGCCCTTTTGTGGCCTCAGTTGGTGGGTTACGCCCGGGCCCGGCGGTATCTGCTCACCGGCGACCTGATCAAGGCCCCCGAAGCCGCTGATATCGGCCTCATCACCGAGTGCGTTCCCGGCGACGAGCTCGACGCCACCGTGCAGGCCATGGCCGAGAGGATGCGAGACGGGGCTCGCTTGGCCATCAAGTTCACCAAGGCATCCATCAACGCCGGCCTGCGCCAGGTGGCCAGCGCCGTGGTGGACCGGGCCGCGTCCACCGAGGGGCTCACCATGATGACCGAGGACTTCGTGATCGCCCTCGATGCGTTTATGGCCAAAGAACCCCCTGAGTTCATCGGCCGCTAGAAGGACCGCCGTGGACTACCCCCAAGAAGCCGAGCACCACGGGCTGTTGCGGGAGACCGTACGGCGATTCGTCGAGACGGAGGTGCCACGAGAGCTAGCCAGAAAGTGGGATCGGGAAAACGAGATCGACCGGGGCGTGCTCTACAAGCTGGCCGATCTCGGGCTGTTCGGCATCACCATCCCCGAGCGCTACGGCGGTTCAGGTCGGGACATCACCGCCACCATGATCGTGATCGAGGAGCTGTGCCGCCGCAGTACCGCCCTGGGCAGCGGATATATCTACGGCGCCTGCTACGCGGGGATGAATCTGGTGGACACGGCCAGCGAGGCCCAGCGGCAGGAATGGCTGCCCAAGGTGGCCCGGGGGGAGATGCTGTTCTCCTACGGTCTGACCGAGCCCGATGTGGGCTCCGATCTGGCCAGCGTTGCCACCACCGCAGTCCGCGACGGCGATGTGGTGCGGATCAACGGGGCCAAGCGGTTCTGCTCGGGAACCACCTACACCGACTACATCTACGCCCTGGTCAACAGCAATCCCGATGGCGAGCGCTATCACAACCTCTCGTTTGTGCTGATCCCCCCTCGCCACCCGGGGGTGACCATTGAGCCCCAGCACGCCATGGGGCTCAAGGGTTCGATGACCACCGATGTCACCTTCAACGATGTGGAGGTGCCAGCCGACAACATTGTGGGCGGCGACGACGGCTGGAACCAGGGCTGGACCAAGCTGGCCGGCCCGGGACTGGATGTGGAAAAGATCGAGGTGGCGGCCATGGCCCTGGGTATCGCCACCGGCGCGGTCGAAGACGCTTGGACCTACGCCCAAGAGCGGGTCCAGTTCGGCAAACCCATCAGCAGCCACCAATCCATCCGCCACATGCTGTCCGAAGGCCGAACCCGGCTCTTGGCCTCCCGCCTGATGACCTATCACGCCTCCCGATTGCTGGATGAGGAGAAGCCGGCGTCGGTGGAGACCTCGATGGCCAAGCTGTTCGTGTGCGACACCGCCAAGGACATCGTGCTGTCTATGCAGCAGGTGATGGGCGCCTACGGCTACGTGGAGGACTTCGACATGGAGCGCTACGTTCGCGACGTGCTGGTAATGCCTATCATCGGCGGCTCCTCCGCCATCCAGCGAAACAACATCTCCAATCGCCTCAAGCTCGCCAAGGAGTAGCCCGCAGTGACCGTAACCAAAGACCCCATGGACACTGATGCCGCCACCGAGAAGGTGGTGGCCTGGCTGGAGGACAATTTGGGGGGCACGGTCACCCATGTCGATCGTCAGGCCCGCTGGCGGCCGGTATGGTTCGCCGAACTAGAGCGCAATGGCGAGCAACTGGAGCTGTGCGTACGGGGTGACCGCACCGATATGCCACTGGTTTTCCCGCTCGACCACGAGATGCGGCTGCAATCCCTGCTCGGTGATCACGGCATCCCGGTGGCCCACGTGTACGGATGGATCGACGAGCCCGCGGCCTACGTCATGGATCGGGTTCCCGGCGAGAATCACTTCGAGAACTGCACCGATGCCGAGCGGGACGCGGTGGTGGACGACTACCTGCACATCCTGGCCCGGATGCACGCCCTTGACATTCAGCCCTTCGTCGACGGGGGCATCATGCGGGCCGACCGACCCGAGGAGTCGGGCTTGCTGGGTTTGAGGCGCTACGAGCAGCTGTACCGCAGCGTAAAGACGCTCCCCGACCCGTTCTTGGAGTTCAGCTTGGGCTGGTTGCACCGCAATCCTCCGTTCTCCCGGGGCCGGGAGTCGGTCATCGTGTGGGATACGGGGCAGTTCCATCATCAAGACGGCCGGGTGCTGGCCGTGCTGGACGTGGAGATCGGCCACATCGGAGACCCGATGATGGACCTGGCCGCATGGCGCCAGCGGGACACCGTGCTCGGATTCGGCAACTTCGCCAAGTTGTACGACCGCTACGGCGAGCTGGTCGGCGAGCCGGTGGACTTGGACGCCATCCAGCGTCATCACTTCATGTTCACCCTCTCAAACCAGCTCCCGTTCAGCGCCGCGCTGCGCCAGCCGGCCCCCGACTCCGACCTGATGACCAACCTCCAGTGGTGCTACGAGACCAATCTGTTCGCCACCGAGGCTCTGGCCGAGATCCTCGGCGTGGAGCTGCCCGAAGTGGAGCTGCCCGAACCCCGGGAGTCCCGAGCCGAGGTGGTGCTCAATCACCTGGTGCGCAATCTGCGCACCGTGCAGATCGAGGACGAATACTTGCGCTACAAGCTACGGACCATGTTCCGCATGGCCCGCCACGCCGCCCGCATCGACGAGATCGGCGACGAGGTGTCCGAGGCCGACCTCGACGACCTCCACGAGCTGCTGGGGCACCGCCCGGAGTCATGGCTGGCAGGCGAGGCGGAGCTCGAGCAGTTTGTGTTGGCCAACGCCGACACCGACCGCTACGACGAGGCCCTGGTCACGCTGTTCCACAAGCGCAACCTGCGGGCTCAGATGCTCCTCGGCCCCGCAGGTTCAGCCATGGCCCGCCACCTGAAGATTCAGACCTTCAGCGACTGACGCTCAATCTGTTCGGGCCCGCCCAGCTACAGCGGCGGCGCCGATAAGGCCGCCGTCGGCACCAAGGGGGCTGGGGATGATTCGGGTGCCCCGCGAATGGACCAAGCAGCAGATGCGATCGATCTCGGCTTGGGCGGCGTGGAAGAAGTCGTCGCCGTAGCCCAGGGCCACCGACCCGCCGACCACGGCCAGGCGAAGGTCCAGCAGGTTGGCCACCGAACCCACTCCCCTACCCACCAGAGTGCCCACTCGACGGCGCATCTCCATCGGCGCATCAGCCGGGGCGATCCCGTCCAGCAGATCGGCAATGGCCGTGCCCGAGGCCTGGCCCTCCAGCAGCCCCACCGCCCCGGCGGCATCGGCCCGACCGCCCTCGGCCACGAAGATGTGGCCGATGTGGCCGGCATTGCCGTCGGCGCCGTCGAGCAGCCGACCGTTCAGCACGATTCCGCCCCCTATGCCGGTGGAAACCACCATGGCCAGGTAGTTGTTTTCTCCGACGGCACCGCCCACCCATCCTTCGGCCAAGGCCAGGGCCTTGGCGTCGTTGTCCACCACCACCGGTATTCCGAGGACTTCAGACAGACGATCTCGAAGGGGAAAGTCCCGCCACACGGCGATGTTGAGCGGAGAAAGCAGTCGATGGTTGTCTCGAGACGGTCCGCCGCTGCCCACCCCGCACACGCTCACCGGCTGGCCGTGTTCCTCGAGAACCTCCCGCGCCAACGCCGCAATCAGGTTGAACAGCGCCTCTTCGTCAGCTGCCTGAGACGGCCCTCGCCGCTGGCACAGCACCTGCCCACTGGGGGCCACCACGCCGACGGCCACCTTGGTGCCGCCGATGTCCACAGCCAGCACCGGGCCGTCGAGCACTATTTCCACGGGGAGAAAACTAATACGCTCGGCCACCATGCGGTTCACCGGCTCCAGCGTCCCCCGGCGGGAGGACCCCCGACTGCTGGCCGGCGCGGGGCGATTCGTGGACGACATCAACCGTCCCGACCTGCTGGAGGCGATGTTTGTGCGCAGCCCAGTGGCCCACGGGCTACTGGTTTCCGTCGACGCCGATGCCGCCCTGGATACCGAAGGCGTCGTAGCCGTTTTGACTGCCGAGGATATCGCCCAGTGCTGCTCCCCCATGGGACTGGGCATAGCCGGCCCGCTGATCGTGCCTGCTCATCTGCCTTTGGCTGACGGGAAAGTGCGTTTCGCGGGTGATCCGGTTGCTTTGGTGATTGCCACCAGCCGGGCCGCGGCTGAAGACGGCGCCGATGCAGTGGAGGTTGACATCGAGCCGCTGCCCCCGGTGACCAGTGCCGCCGCCATGGGCGAGAACGCCGCCGCCGTTTGGGATGAAGCCCCTGACAACGTGCTGTGGTCGGGAGGAGAGGTGTGGGGCGACCCCGACGAAGCCTTCGCATCGGCCGCCCATGTCATATCCGAGACGCTCGCCCAGCACCGCCACACCTGCGTCCCCCTGGAAGCCCGGGGCGGATTGGCCGAGTACGACCCGTCTACCGGCAACCTCCGCTACGAAGTGTCCCATCAGAACCCCCACGCGTTGCGGGTGCACCTGTCGGCCATCTTGGGGCTGCCAGCCACGCAATTGCGGGTGATTTGCGACAGCATCGGCGGGTCGTTCGGCCTGAAGTCCAACCCAACTCGGGAGGATGTTGCGGTGTGCGCGGCCGCTCGCCTGCTGGGCCAGCCGGTGCGCTGGATGGAAGATCGGGCCGAGAATCTGGTGGCTGGCGGCCACGCCCGCGAGGAGCAGGTGAGCGTGGAGGCCGCCCTCGACGAAAACGGAGTGGTGATCGGCTTGCGGGCCGATCTAGTGATGGACCACGGTGCCTACCCGTTCTTGAACCTCCCGATGTCGCTGTTCGCCAACATCATCAAGGTGCTGCTGCCCGGCACCTTGCGGGTGCGCCACTACCAGTTCCGCGGATCGGTGGTGGCCACCAACAAGGCGTCATTCGTGGCCTATCGGGGGCCGTGGGAGATCGAGTGCTGGGTTCGGGAGCGCCTCATGGACCTCATCGCCCGCCAGCTCGAACTCGACCCGCTGGAGGTACGCCGCCGCAACTACATGGACGACGACCAATTCCCCGGCGCTATGCTCACCGGCCCCACCCTGGAATTCATGACCATCAACCAGACCCTTGACCGGGCGGTGGAACTGGCCGACTACCAGGGCTTTCGAGCCGCCCAGGCCGAAGCCCGAGCCGAGGGTCGCTATCTGGGCATTGGCCTGTGTACCTACTTGGAACCTGGCCCTGGTCCCACCGACTACGGCCAGGCGCTGGGCTTCACCTATGAGCAGCGTTCGATGCAGCGGGCCCGGGTGAAGTTGGAGCCCGACGGCTCCGTGACGCTGTTCACCAGTCAACAGCCCCACGGCCAGAGCCACGAGACCACCTTGTCCCAAGTGGTGGCCGACGAGCTGGGAGTCGACATCGACGTCGTGCGGGTGGTGTGCGGCGACACCGATCAGGTGCCGTTCAACATGGTCAGCACCGGGGGGAGCCGGGCCGCCACCCTGGGAGCCGGTGCAGCCCAAGGCGCGGCCCGCATCGTGCGGAACAAGTTGCTAGCGGTGGTGGCTGCCCTGCTGGAGGCCAACCCCGACGACCTGGAGATAGTCGATGGGGTGGTGGCGGTACGGGGCTCGCCCGACCGCTCCAAGACGGTGGCCGAAGTGGCCCGACTGTCGTACATGGCCCCGTTCACCCTGGACGAAGCACTGGGCGACGGGTTCGACGCATCATTCGACTTCGAGACCCCCGCCGGCGGTTGGACCCAGTCGACCCACGTTTGCTGGGTGGAACTGGACCCTGGCACCGGGCTGGTCACCGTGCCCCGCTATCTGGTGGTGGAGGACTGCGGAGAGATGATCAACCCCGCGGTGGTGGAGGGCCAGATTCGGGGCGGAGTGGCCCAGGGGATCGGGAGCGTGCTGCTGGAACGCATCATCTACGACGACAGCGGGCAGTGCACCACGTCCACTTTCATGGACTATCTGCTGCCCACCGCGGCGGAGATCCCCCGCATCGACATCGAGCACCTCGAGGGTCCGTCCCAGGGCGACGTGCCCTGGCGGGGGGTGGGCGAAGGCGGGGCAATCGGCTCTCCCGCCGCGGTGTGCAACGCCATCGAAGACGCCCTCGCCCCCTGGGGTGTTGCGATCACCGAGCAATATCTCCCCCCCAGCCGCATCCTTGAGTTCATTTCCCCCGCCGCAGAGCCAAATACCAATGACAACTAGTGGTCCGTCTGCGAATTGGTCAGGGCGTCCTGCTAGGCATCGACGCCCCTCGCGGCGTTGCTCCTCCTTGCCGTACGCTCCGGGTATGGCTGCGTCGGTGCGCCTAGCGAGGAACGCCGCTGCCGTCGCAATCCGCTCCCGCCAATTCACAGACGGACCACTATCGTTGTGGCCGTGAGCGACAATCCCATCGGCGAGCGGCGGCCGATCCGCATCGCCGACATCGAATGGGAGGATTTCGCCGACCCTGACGAGCCCGACCGGGAACCAGGTCCATTTGTGCGCTGGTTGGTGGATCCGGCATCGGGCAACCGGGTCATGCACGTCAAGTCGTGGGCGGGCCGTAACGCCGCGG
Organism: Candidatus Poriferisocius sp.; assembly: GCA_965208545.1. Lineage (GTDB taxonomy): Bacteria > Actinomycetota > Acidimicrobiia > Acidimicrobiales > Bin134 > Poriferisocius. Next base: position 2,836,775 of record OZ242341.1, read on the forward strand.
CCCACTGGCACTTGTCCGACACGGTGTATCTGGTGACCAAGGGGGAGTTCATTGTGGAGGGCGAGGAGCCCTACCAGGAGGGCGACCTGCGCTGGGTGCGGGGTGGATTCGCCTACGGGCCGGAACGCTCAGGGCCCGACGGCTGCGAATACCTGTTCTTTAGCCTCGGCCCTTACGACAAGCTCGACCCCGACGAGCACCCGCCCCCGCTGGGCCGGTGGGACGACCCATCCACCTGGGTAGACGGCTACCCCCAAGTGGAGCGGGCCAAGCTGATTGACAGCCCCCGATGAGCCTGCACATCACCCCCCTGGACGCTGCTCTCGGCGCTGAGGTTGACGGATACGACTTCGCCGCACCGCCGGACTCGGAGACAGCCGAAGAGCTGCTGGCCGCGGTGGACGAGCACCTGCTCCTGTTGTTTCGGAACCCCGAGCCCCCTACCCCCGCTCAGGTGACCGATTTCTGCGAATCGTTCGGCCCCCTGCGGCCCACGCTGGCCGACAAGTCCCGCCTGCCGGGCTTCCCAGGGATCAACCGGGTATCCAACGTAGACGTCGATGGAGTGGTCGGCACCGGGGGCACCGACGTGGTGACCTTCCACTCCGACCTCAGCTTCACTCCGCCCCTGATCGAGTTCCTGTACTTGGACGCGGTGATGCTGCCGTCATCGGGCGGGACCACCAAGTGGCTCAACCTGGTGGCCGCCTACCAAGACCTCGACGACGACATCAAGGCCCGTATCGACGACATCGGGGTGGTCTATCGCCTGCGCGACGGCCTGGACTTCGGCAGCTACTTCAAGGCCACCGATGGCGAGGCGCTGCTAGCCGACCGCACCTGCATATCTCTGGTGCAGACCAACCCCCGCAACGGCCGCCGCAGCGTGTGGCCCAACACCGGCCCCGATTTCGCCGCCGACGTGGAGGGCCACGGTCCCGATGAGGGTACCGCCCTGCTGGCCGAGCTGTTCGCCCACTGCACCCAAGACCGTTACGTCTACGAGCACCATTGGACTGTCGGGGAGTCCGTCTTCTGGCTCAACACCCAGACCATGCACCAGCGCGAGGCCTTCCCCCCCGACCAAATCCGTGAGCTCCGCCACGTGAACATCCTCGGCCACTCCGACCCCCGCCAAGCCGCCTAGGAGGATGATGACCACACGTCAACGCTGGTTCCGCTATGGGACGTTGGCGGTGGCTATCGCTCTTGTCTTTGGGTTGGTCGGCTCTTCGGCCGGCGGACAAGCCCCCGATGAGCGCGACGCGAGAATCGCTGAACTAGAAATGCTCGTCGCCGACAGAGACACGCTGATCGCGGCCCAGGAATCGCTGCTCAACGAGTACCGATGCTTGTTCAACGTCGATACCCAGCTGGTTCCCAACGGTTGCCCTGAACAGGCCCAGCCAACGCCCACTCCGACACCCACTCCGACCGCAGCGCCCACGGCCACGCCCACACCGACGCCGACCGCGACTGCATCACCGACCCCGACGGCCACGCCCACACCGACGCCAAGTCCCCTGCCTGACCCGACCATCCCCGCGGGCACCACCGAGGAGCAATGGGAGCAGCTCCGCCAGTGCAACGCCAACGGCAATTACCAGTACGCCAACCCCAACGGGATCAACTTCGGCGCCTATGAGTTCAGACGAACCAGTTGGAACGATTTGGCCCGCCGCCATTACCCCCGCCTCATTGGTGTCGTGCCCAACGAAGCGGCCCCCGCCGACCAAGATCGCATGGCCTACGCCCTCTACGGAGAGCGGGGATGGGCGCCCTGGCCTAGCTGTGGACCATCGCCACAATCAGGAGACACCACGCCTGCGGACCCGACCTCATTCCCCCCGATTCCGGAGGGCACCACCCAGGATGAATGGGATCGACTCATCCGGTGCGAGTCTCAGGGCAACTACCGGGCTTATAGCTCCGTCGGGCCATTCCTGGGCGCCTTCCAATTCCTTCAGAGCACCTGGGACTGGGTAGCTGGCATCCACTACCCCCGACTACAGGGAATAGACCCCCGCGACGCAGCCCCCATCGACCAGCACCGCATGGCCTACGCCCTGTACGGGATGCAGGGATGGCGACCGTGGCCCGCCTGCACCGCGGCTTTCCGCCAGTAGCTACCGACCGCTAAACACTCCCCTGTCGACTGCGATCAATTTCAGGAGATGGCGATGCAAGGCATGAGAATCGGGGCGATGGCGGCGGAGGGCACCGGCGATCCGCCGGTTCCGGGGATGAGCGGACCCCCGGGGTTGGACGAGATCGTGGAGAACGCCCAGCGGTTTGAGGCGCTGGGCTTGGACACGGCGTGGATTGCCAACATCGAGATCGACGCGGTCACCGCATCGGCGGTGGTCGGAACGGCCACCAGCCGCATCGAGATCGCCACCGGTGTGACCCCCACCCCCATGCGCCACCCCTTTGCCCTGGCCCAGCAGGCCGCCACTGCACAGGCGGCGTGCGGAGGTCGGTTCACCCTGGGCATCGGTCTGTGCCACCAGGGCATGGTGGAGAACTTGATGGGCCTGTCTTACGCCCGGCCGGCCCGCCAAATGAAGGAGTATCTGGAGATTGCCGGTCCCATGCTGCGGGGCGAGGGAATGAACTACCAGGGCGACATCTACACAACTCGGTGGCGGGGTTTTTCACACGCGCCCCCTACTGACATCATCGTGGCCGCCATGGGGCCAATCATGTTGGGCCACGCCGGAAGCCTGGCCTCGGGCACCTTCGTGTGGGCCACCGGACCCAACACGCTGGCCGACTACGTGGTGCCCACCATCGGCGCGGCCGCCGAAGCCGCCGGTCGTCCCCAACCCAGGGTTGCTGCCGGGTTCCCGATCTCGGTAGTCGACGACACCGAGGCCGGCTATGCGGCCGCCGCCCGCACATTCGCCCACTACAAGGACATCCCCTCCTACAGAGGCATGCTCGACCGGGAGGGCAAGCCCGGCGTGGAGGACTTGGCCATCACCGGCGATGAGGCCGCGGTGACTGCCCAACTGGAACGAGTCCGAGATGCCGGGGTCACCGACATGGTGGCCTTCATCTACGACACCGACGACCAATCCCGAGCCCGCACCGAAGCGCTGCTGGGAGAATTGTCCGGCTCAGCCTGAGGTCAGCAGAGCGATATAGGGCTCGGGGTTGCCGATCCAGCGCAAGGCCCGCAACTCTTCGGTGCTGCGACGGCCTAACAGCACGGCGTGCAACTCGTCGTGAGGCGCCTCCAGCGTGGCGGCTGGAGGCATCCGGTCGGCCACTCCGACGATCCGGGTCTGGTCGCCAAATCGCAGCACCAGGCCTCGCAGTCCGGCGTCAACGATGCGTCGGCCTAGCTCGGCGGCCAGCTCTTCGAATTCCGGGCTGACTGCGGCCACCAGCCGGGCTCAGCCCCGCAGCTCAGCCGCGCTCGGCAGGTCTAGGCCCAACATCCGAATGGCGTTGTCCCGACAGATGGCGTCCACTTCGGCCTGGGTCAGATGCCCCATCTGCGAGGCCAGCAGTTCCTTAGAGTGCGGCCAGGTCGAGTCGGAGTGGGGATAGTCGGTCTCGGTGGTGATGGTCTCCAACCCGATGGCGTCGATATTGGCCAGTCCCACCTTGTCGTCGAAGAAGCACACGAACACATGGTCCCGGAAGTAGGTGGACGGCGGTTCGGGCACCTTGTCGGCCACCCCGCCCCAGGCGGCGTTCTCCTTCCACACCACGTCAACCCGGTCCAAGATGTAGGGCAGCCAGCCCATCTGTCCCTCTGAGTAGGCCACCTTGAGGCCGGGGAACCTAACGAATACGCCCGACATCAGAAAGTCCACCAGCGAGTAGGTGGCGTTGGAGTGCACCAGCGCGGAACCCACTGCGCCGGGGGCGTCGGGCGAGGTAGACACCATCTTTGAGGACGACCCGATGTGCATGCACACCACGGTGGACGTCTCCTCGCACGCGGCGAAGAACGGGTCCCAGTAGCCGGAGTGGATCGACGGCAGGCCCAGATTGGGCGGGATCTCCGAGAAGCACACCGCTCGCACTCCCCGATCGGCGTTGCGCCGGACCTCGGCTGCGGCCAACTCCTCATCCCACAGCGGGATGAGGCACAGCGGGATCAGCCTCCCGCCGGAAGGGCCGCACCACTCCTCCACCATCCAGTCGTTGTAGGCCTGCACGCACAGCAGGGCCAGGTCCATGTCGGAAGCTTCGGCGAAGGCCTGGCCGCAGAACCGGGGGAACGACGGGAAGCAAAGCGAGGCATCCACATGGCCGATGTCCATGTCTGACAGCCGGGGCTCAACCTGCCAGGCACCGGGCTGCATCTCCTCGAATGTGATGCCCACCATCTGGAGCTCATCGCGGGGAAAGGTCACCGCCGAGTGGGTGCGGACCATCGGGTAGTGGAGATCCTCGTAATACCAATACGCAGTAGGCCGTCCTGTGCCCTCAGTCCACGAGAACACGCCGCCCACGTAGGAGATCTCGCACGGGGCGGTCACCACTCGAGGGCCGATGTCGGCATAGCGGGAGGGCAGCCGGGACTGCCACACATGGGGCGGCTCGATGACGTGGTCGTCTACCGAGATGATGGGCGGGATCTCAATGGCCGATTCAGCCGCCGCCAGGCTCATTACTGAACCGCTATGGGGAACAAGCCCAGCGAGCCATCGCCCTCGGGCTCGCTGCGGGTGAACTCCGCATTCAGACCGATCAGCCCTCGGGTGAAGGCGCCGGCACGGTATTGAGGCTCGTAGTAGGGCTCCAGCCTCATGTCGGGCAGCCGCCGGGTCAGCTCTTCGAACATCACCTTGAGCTGCAAACGGGCCATCGAAGCCCCCAAGCAGAAATGCGTGCCGAAGCCGAAGGAGAGATGGTGGCGGGCATCGCGCCGCACATCCAACTGGTCGGGGTTCTCGAATACCTCGGGGTCGCGATTGGCCGAGGCATACATCAACAGCACCTCATCGCCCTCGTTGAGGGTCTTGCCGTGTAGTTCATGGGCGGTGGTTACCGTGCGGCGCATGTTCAAGATGGGCGACACGTAGCGGATGAACTCCTCCACCGCGGTCTCGCCGATCACCTCGGGTTCGTCGATGAGGATCTGGCGCTGGTCGGGGTTCTCCATCAGAGCCAGACAGGTGGTGCCGATCACCGTGCGGGTGGTCTCGGCGCCGCCGTCCAGCACCAGGAGCACTTCGTGCATGATGTCCTCGTCGCTGAGCGGCTTGCCGTCCAGTTCCTTGTGGCACCACATGGAGATGAGGTCGTCTTGGGGGTCGGCCTTGCGCTTTTGGACCAGCTCGTAGGTGACGCCCATCCAGTCTTCGATGGCCCGGTCGCCCTGCACGGTGTGGAATGCGGGTCCGCCGCCCCCCTGCATGGTGGCCTCTGACCAGTGCATGACCCGAGCCCACATTTCGGGGGGATAGCCCAGCCGCTCGCCGATCATGTAGGCCGGCAGCGGAGCGGCCAGGTCGTAGACCACATCGCACCACCCTCGGGGGGCCACCCGGTCGATCAATTCGGTGACTACCGCTTTGATCTTGTCCTCTTGCTTGCGGACGGCCCGGGGGGTGAACTCCCGGGCCACCAGCATTCGCTGGCGCTGGTGGTCGGGATCGTCCATGTTGATCATGGAGTCCGACATCTCGATCTTGGGGCGGCTGCCGGAGGCCGAGCTGTACAGATCGGTGTTCTTCTCCACGGTCAGAACATCGGCGTGACGGGAAACCCCCCAGATCTCGTTCTTGGCGTCCCAGTACACCGGGTCGTTCTCCCGCAGCCAGGCATACACCGGGTACGGATCGTGGGCGTACATGTAGCCGTCCAGCAGATCGATGGTCTGAGTCACCTGAGCAGTCGCCATAAGCGGCGATGGTAGTGGGCGCGCTTCGTTCAGTCGGAAGCGAGGTTCTGGGCGGCGAACTCCCAGTTGATCAGGTGATCCAAGAACGCCTCGACATAGGCGGCCCGAGCGTTCTGGTAATCGAGGTAGTAGGCGTGCTCCCACACGTCTACTACCAGCAAAGCCCGACGTTCTTGCAGCAAGGGCAGATCGGCGTTTGCGGTCTGCACGATGTCGAGTCCGCTGCCATCGGCCACCAGCCAGGTCCAGCCCGAGCCGAAGAGCCCCACGGCCGCGTCGGCGAACTGGCGGCGGAACTCGTCGGTCGAACCGAACGACTCCTCGATGGCCGCTCGAACCGGGCCCGAGGGAGCGCCGCCCCCGTCAGGACTCATCGAGTGCCAGTAGAAGGTGTGGTTCCAAATCTGGGCGGCATTGTTGAAGATCGCGCCCTCGGCGCCCAGAACCACCTTTTCGAGCTCGGCCCCCTCCCACTGAGTGCCGGCGGTCAGGCGGTTCAGGTTGGCCACATATCCGGCGTGATGCCGCTCGTAGTGGTAGCTCATCGTCTCGGCGCTCACATAGGGCTCGAGCGCGCTTTGGCTGTAGGGAAGGAGGGGAAGCTCAAACGCCATAACGGGCTATTACGGTACCGGCAAAAAATTCGGGATTGATAGCCGTATACATCCGAAAAGGGTTCTCGAACACAAACGCCCGGAAATCGTCCTCGGTGATCAGACCTTCTTCCACCAAGCCGTGGGCCTCGTCCATGATGGATCCGATTTCGGTCACGTCCCAGTGGCCGATGTCGGAGGAGAAAACGGCGTTGAGCTTCACCCCGCAGGGGTTGGCCGGCCCGAAGGCCACATGCACTCCCCGGTCGTCGGCCTCACAGCCGAAGTAGAGCGACGATTCGAACGACTCGGCGATCTCCTCGGGCGAGCTCACCGCCAGCCGAGTCCACTCGTCGGGATCCTCGGGCGTGCCTCCGTGAATGGGCATTTCGTGGGCGTAGGAGGCCAGATCGTCGCCCAGAGTCGCCCGAAAATTGTCCCCGTAGCGTTCGAAGTATCGGCCCAATTCGTCGATGTCGAGCAGGACAGGGTCGAAGTTGCGCTGGATGGCTTCCCAGCTGCGCTTCTCCCAGTGTTCGATGATGTCGCACAGAAGCTGGGTTGCCCACGACACGCCGCACTCCAAGAACACGAACGGCAGCTCAGGAATGCGCCGGGTGACCCCGCCCAAGAACAGCGATTTGCACAGCTCGTACATCAGGGCCTGGAACTGGCCGATGTGATTGGCGGTGTAGCTGGACACAAAGGTGTGGACGCCGGGACGGAAGGAGAGCCCGCCGTGGAAGGTGGCCGCGAAGCCGAGTTCAACGCAGCGGCGCCACACCGGGTCGTAGTCGTAGGCCGAGTCCAGCCCATAGCAGTCGAACCAGTGGCGTTGGCCAGGCCATAGCCAGCCCGATCGGGTCTGCTGGTCGGGTTCGTCGATGGGCCGCATGACTCCTTCGGCGAATACCACCACTTTCAGGCCCAGCGCGGCGCAGTGCTCCAACTCGGCGATGGCCTCATCGGGGGTGTGAGCGGGGATGATCCCGGCCATGGCCATGCGATCGGCGTAGGGGTTGTAGACGTCGGCGTAGAACTCGTTGAACGCCCGACACAGACCGGTGCGGTAGTCGGCGTCTTCCACCGCGCAGCTGGTGAGGGTGTTGGTGGGATACAACACCGTGTAGTCGATGCCGACTTCCGGCAGCCGCTCATAGAGCAGGGCGGGCAGCATGGCGGTGGCCCGGTCGAGCACGTTGGCGGTGTGCGTCCCCCACCAGGCCCCCTGCGGTGAGCGGGTCCGGAGGCGCTCTTCGAGGCTGCGGGCCTTCTGGGAGTTGCGCATGGGAAGGCCCTCAGAGAGATACCGCCCATACAGGTCAGCGCCCAGCACCCGCTCCAGGTGGGGCTGTTGGGCCGCGGTGATCTCCAGCACATGGCCGTCGGCGTCGATCACCGGATGGCCGAATCGGCTCACCGCGGCCTCCGCGTCACGTCAAGCAGCGAGCCGCCCCAGATTCCGAGCTACGGGAGGCAGACGTCGGGCAGCGGATGACGGAACAGGCGAGCCGCATTCTCATGGGTGAGCTTGCGGATCACCTCGTCGCTCAAGTGCCCCAGCTTCGACTCCAGGGTGTCCTGGCATTCGGGCCAGGTGGAATCGGCGTGGGGATAGTCGGTCTCAACCATGGTGTGGTCGAGGTTCATTGCGATCACCGCGTCGATCGACGACGGATCGTTGATGGTGCAGTAGTAGAAGTTGCGCATCAGCACTTCGTGGGGACCGATGTCGGTACCTCCGGGCCACACCCCCCGTCCGTGACCCGAGATCTCAATTTGGTGCTTGAGCCGGTCGTACATGATGGGCACCCAGCCGCAGCCTCCCTCCGACATGGCGATCTTGATGTTGGGGTAGCGCACCGGGATGCCCGACCACACCCAATCGGCCGCGGCCGCATAGGCGTGCATCTGGAACATGGTGGCCCCCACCCCGATGGGCGGTCCGCCCGGATCAGTGGGCATGACGTGTCCCGACGACGCCACATGAAGGCAGATCACGGTGTCGGTCTCCTCACACGCCCTCCATACTGGGTCCCACCATTCGCTGTGGATGGACGGCAGATCGATGTTGTGGGGAATCTCCGGCAGCGTGACGGCCACGAATCCCCGCTCTGCATTGCGGCGGATCTCGGCGGCGGCCAGATCGGCGTCTTTGAGCCACGTGATTCCCATGGGAATGATGCGCTCGGGATAGGAGCCCCACCACTCCTCATAAATCCAGTCGTTGAACGCCCGGGTCACCGCCAAGCCAAGCTCGGGATCGGAGCAGTCTGAATACACCCGGCCGCAGAATCCGGTTATCTGGCTGGGAAAACAGATCGACGCCCAGATGCCGCCCAGGTCCATGTCGTGGATGCGGGCCTTGATGTCCCAGGATCCCCGGCGCATATCGGAGAAGCGGGCCGGCTCTATGGTGAAGTCGTTGCGATCGGCCCGTCCCACCAGGGCATTCAGGCCCAGCTGGGCATAGATCTCGCCGTCGAACTCCCAGTGCTGACCGCCGTCCTCGCCCTCGACAACCTTGGGCGCCCGGTCGGCGAATCGGGCGGGCAACCGGCCCTCAAACAGCCAGGGCGGCTCTACGAGGTGGTCGTCAACCGAGATGAGCGTGTATCGGATTCGCTGGGCCTCGGGGTCGGGAAGCAGCAGATCACTGGGCTTCTCGTGGATATCGACGATGGTCATGGCAGAAGCCTACGGTTCGGGGTGCGACCTGCGCTAGAAGCCAGCCCCTCAATCTTGGAATTCGTGCTGGTGGCTTCGGCTCAGTCTAGGCCGGCGGCCCGGAATGCCCGACTTAGCAGCGGGGGCACCTCACCCACCGCGGCGTCTTCCATGTCGTCCTCAGCCTCTTCCTCCATTTCTGGAAGCCGGAAGGATTCAGACGAATCGGAAGAGGCGTCGTCGATCAGCACCAGTTCAGGCTCGAATTCATCGGCCGGAGGGCGCGAATCCGACAGCGTCCATCCCAATGGCACCACAATGGCGTCGGCATGAGCTCGGCACAGTGGCACTCCGGCAATACCGGTGTCCTCATGGATGCCGACGATCTGCGCCAACAATTCCTGGGCATTTATCAACAGGATTGCCGTAGCACGCTCGCCGCAACACACACGCGCGCAGATTTTTCCCGACATACAAAAGAAAATACCGCCGCCCACGCCCGAAATAACGGATACCCCGGTTGCGCCGTCTCCCCAGCTGGCTGTAGATAGGTGAGGAGATGAGATCAGAATCAGTACACCGCCGATCCGTAGACGTCATGGCACGGCAGCTTGAATTGTGCCGGGCCGCGCCGGGCCGTCCAGCGATGGTGCTGTCTGATGATGCCACTGATCCCGCCTTGCTCGACGCCGCCATCCATGCGCTCGATCAGATCGGTACCCTCCCCACATCGGTCTTTGTCGACGAACTGCCATCTGAAGGACTGAGCGCCGATCCGACGACGCCCGACATCGTGGTCAACCTTCTCAATGGCCATTCGGAAGCGGTGGACTCCTTGGTTCCCTCGAACGCCCGGGTGCTGTCGGTGGTCGCCCACAGCACCGGCGGGCTGCGGGGAATCGTGCCCCATGTTGGATTGAGCCGCCGGGTAAAGCGAGGCATGGATCTGCTGGATGCCGGACAGGAACTGCATGTGGGCGACGATCAGGGAACGAATCTGCGGATCGGCCTCAGGGGCGCCCGCCGGTGGATGCACGATGGCCTGGCCACCGTCCCCGGCACTGTTGCCGAATGGCCCCGGGGGATGATCGGATCGTCCCCGGTCGCGGGAACCGCCCAGGGAACCGTGGTGATTTCGCCCGGCGACATCTGGCTGCCGATGGGCTGGTACGCCCGGTCGTCGGTGGCGCTGACCTTTGAGGGAGGTCGGATGGTGCGCATCGAGGGGCCGCAGAGCGAGACCGATGCCATCCGCGCCCACCTGGCTTCGGTCGGCTCTCCCTCGGCCTACCGACTCGATGCGGTGGAGATCGGCCTGCTGTGGATTGACAGCCCCCGGCCACCAGCACTCTTTGAGCCGGGCTTCGCCGATTCATTCGGGGTTGCCGACCGCTATGGCCATGTGGTGATCGCCACCGGCGACTACCCAACAGTGGGCATCGCCTGTTGTCTGAGGAGTGCCACGGTGGCCGTCGACGAGGTGGCGGCCGTGCGGTCGGGGCAACCCCAAGGAGATCTCGCTCCCGATGTCTACGAACAGGCCGCCCACCGCTTTCCGCTGTAGTGGTCGGCCCACGGGGCCATCGGCCTTTCGAGAGGTCACCTGATCGGCCATCCCTGTAGTGTCCCAGCGCATGGAGATGCGCAGCATTGGAAACCTGTCGGCCTCGGTGATCGGGCTGGGGTGCAACAACTTCGGTATGACCATTGACGCCGATGCCACCCAGACCGTGGTCGATGCCGCAATTGACGCCGGAATCAACTACTTCGACACCGCTGATTTGTATGGTCGGGGCAAGTCCGAAGAGTTCCTCGGTGCTGCTCTGGGCAGCCGGCGCGACCAGGTGATTGTGGCCACCAAGTTCGGGCACCCCGGTGCCCTCCCCGAGGGGCAGAAGGGCGGCGACCCGGCCTGGATCCGCCAAGCCATCGAGGCCAGCTTGGCTCGGCTCAACACCGATCGCATCGATCACTACCAGCTTCACATGCCCGACACGGACACTCCCCAAGCAGAAACGCTGGGCACCCTGCAAGAACTGGTGGATGAGGGCAAGGTCTTGGAGATCGGGTGCTCCAACTTCAGTGCCGAGCAGATCGACGAGTCGAAGCTCGCGGCGGCGCAGGCCGAAGCAGGCAACTACGCCAGCGTGCAGAACCACTACTCGGTGCTCACCCGCGACGTAGAGGATGAAGGCGTGGCCGATGCCTGCGAGCGCACCGGGATGACGGTGGTTCCCTACTTCCCCCTGGAGTCCGGGCTGCTCACCGGCAAGTACTCGGGGATGAGCCCCCCTGAGGGAACCCGCCTGTCAATGTGGAAGGGCGAGATGCGAGACATGTTCTTGAGCGAAGACAACCTGGCCGCGGTGGACCGGCTCACCAGCTATGCCGCCGACTCGGGCCACAGCATCTTGGAACTGGCTATCGGGTGGCTGGTATCCAATCCGGTGGTGGCCACCGTCATTTGCGGTGCCACCAAGCCCTCCCAGGTGGCCTCCAACGTTGCTGCCGCCAACTGGGCAATGTCGCCTGCTCAGCGGTCCGAGATCGCCGAACTGGCCTCATAGATCAACGCTCGAACCGCTTCTTTCAGGGTCAGGAGCGGGTCGGGTACTTGGATGTCGCCGACCACTTCGATATAGCCCTTGATCTGGGGCTCGGTGCCGCTAGGGCGAAGCGAAACCCGGCTGCCGTCGGCCAGATCGAACCGGAGCACATCGGCTGGGTACAGCCCGCCGACCCCGAGTCGATAGTCGGTTGTTTCTACGACCTCGACACTGCCGAACCGGTGGGCCAGCCTGTCCCGAATCACACCCATCACCTCTGAGCCAGCCCGCCCGTCCAGCTCCACACTCACCTGATCGGTGCGGTGGAGGCCGAATTCGTCCATCAGCTCTCCAAGCCGCTCAATTGGGGTTCGCCCATCCTCAATCGCCAGCGCACGACACAGAGCCACAAACTGCACCGCCGCGCTGATGCCGTCTTTGTCCCGTACTTGATCGCTGCAGGCGAAGCCCAGCGCCTCCTCGTAGCCGAATACCAGCCTCCAATCCAGGCCGTCGTCGCGGGGCTCGAGATTGTCGGCGGCGCGGGCGATCCACTTGAAACCGGTCAGCGTCTCCACGTGGGAGGCCCCCCGGGCTGCGGCAATTCGGCCCACCAGGCGACCCGACACGATGCTGTTGGCCACCACTCGGTCGGTTCCGCCGGGAGTGGTCCGAAGCATCCAGTCGCACAGCAGGGCACCGATCTCATCACCGGTCAGGATGCGCCATTCGTTGCCGTAGGCCCAGACAACGGCGGCCAGTCGATCGGCGTCGGGGTCGGTGGCCAACGCCAGCGGCGTGTCGACCTGCTCCGCTCTGCGGATGAGCTTGGCCAAGGTGTCGTGATCCTCCGGGTTGGGCGAGACCACGTTGCGGAAGAGGGGGTCGGGCTCGGCCTCGTCTGCCACCACAAACGGCCGCCCATTGTCGATGTAATCGAGAGCCCGACTCAGTAGGGGCAGACCGACGCCTTGGAGCGGGGTGTAGGCCAGGGGGTGGAACGGCCCATGGATGGCCACTTTGGACAAGGTGGCGGTCATGTATTCGACGCTCACATCGGCCTCCTCCCTCGTTGCCGACGGCAATTCCCGAGGGGGCAGCGGCTGGGAGGCCATCGCTTCTTCGATGGCTTGGTCATGGGGCGGAATGATCTGGGCCCCGTCGCCCAAGTACACCTTGATGCCGTTGTCGCCAGCGGGGTTGTGACTGGCGGTGACCATGACGCCGGCGTCGGCCCCGAGATGGACCACGGCAAAGGCCAATACCGGGGTGGGTGTCTTCGGTGTCAGTATCACGGGGTGGCAACCGGCAGCCGCAAGCACCGAAACCACGTCGTCGGCGAACACTTCTGAGTTCTGGCGGGCGTCAAAAGCGATCACCACCGTGGCACCCGAGCCAACATGGTTGGCCAAGGCCGCTGCGGTCTGGCGGACCACCACCCGGTTTATGCGGTTGGGTCCGGCACCCATCGGACCTCGGATGCCAGCGGTACCGAAGCGGAGCCGGTCGCCGAAGCGTTCGTCAATCCCCGGTTGGTCGCCCGCGGCAATCAACTGCTCCAACTCGGCCCGAGTTACTGGGTCGGGGTCGGCGGCCAGCCACTCTTCGGGGGTGGGAACCCGGGCGTTCACAGCACCTTGATGACGGTGCTCAACACATCAGTGACTCGTCCCTGGGCTGCTTGGCCCGCGTCCAGCACTTCTTGGTGGTCGAGCTCACCGCCCATGCCCGCCGCCGCGTTGGTTACCAGCGAGACGCCGGCTACCTCGGCCCCCAGGTGGCGCACGGCAATGGCCTCCAAAACGGTGGACATGCCCACCAAGTCGGCCCCCATGCGGGCCAGCATGGTGATCTCCGCCGGGGTCTCGAAGTGCGGTCCCACAAGCCCGGCGTACACCCCCTCGCCCACCGACGGGTCGATGACACGCACCTCCTCGCGGATGCGCGACGAGTAGAGGTCGGTCAGGTCGGTGAACCGGATGGCATAGCCTTCGGGCGGCGCCGGGCCGAACAGTGGGGACAGCCCGGTGAGGTTGATGTGGTCGCTGATCAGCACCGGCTGACCCACGCCGAACGCCGGGTTCATGCAGCCGGCCGCGTTGGTGAGAACCACCGTGGAGCATCCCGCGGCCACTGCGGCCCGTACACCGTGAACCACTTCGGCCGGTGGATGTCCCTCATAGAGATGGACCCGGCCCGCCATCACCAGCACGCGCCGATCGGCCACGTTTACCGCACTGAGCGTGCCACCGTGGCCGGGCACCGACGGGGGATGGAAGCCGGTGATGGATTCGGCGGCCACCGCGGCATCAACGGTGCCCAGACCCTGGGCAACCTCGGCCCAGCCCGAGCCCAATACCACCGCAGCGTCGAAGTGGCCCCCCAACTGCTCAATGAGCTGGGCTCCGGCCTGCTCGGCCCGTTCAAAGGGGTTCATGTCCTGATGGTAGGTGGCGCCGGTGACACTTCCCGCACCACCATCGAGGGGAGGCGCTAGCCAGCCAAATGGGCCAGCGATCCAGTGGGGCGGGCGCCGAACTGGCTAATGGTCTCGGTGGCGGCCAGGGAGCCCAGCCATCCGCACTGGGCCAAGTCCATCCCTTGGGTCCAGCCGTAAAGGAACCCTGAGGCATACAGGTCCCCCGCCCCGGTGGTGTCCACCACCTTGGGCGGCGAAGAAGGCGGCACCTCGATAATCTCGTCAGGGGTGACCAGTACCGAGCCGCCTTGGCCCCGGGTCAGGGCGGCCACCGCGCACCGTCCCTGCACTGCGGCTATCGCAGCCTCAAAGTCGTCGCCCGTCTCATACAGGGTGCAGATCTCATGCTCGTTGCCGAACAGCAGGTCGATGGGACCGTCCACCAAGTCGAGCCACTCCTGGTGGTGGCGCTCCACACAGAAGCTGTCCGACAACGTGAACGAGATGGTTCCTCCCGCAGCCGAACAGATCGAGATGGCCTTGCGGATGGCCTCCTTGGTGATGGACACGTCCCATATGTAGCCCTCGCAATACAGCACCTGGGCCGCCCCCACCAGGTCGGGGTCGATGTCGTCGGGGTGCAGCTCGGTGCTGGCCCCCAGATAGGTGTTCATGGTTCGGGCCGCATCAGGGGTCACGATGATGAGGCATCGGGCAGTAGGCGGCCCCGCGGTGGCCGGAGCCACCTCGAATCGCACACCCAGCGCCCGTATGTCGTGGGCGAACACCTCGCCGAGTTGATCGTCCCGCACCTTGCCGATGTAGCCCACCTGTCCGCCGAACGAGGCCACCCCGGCCACGGTGTTGGCTGCCGACCCCCCTGACGTTTCAATAGCCGGAGCCATGGCCCCATATAGCGTCTCGGCCCGGTCGGCATCGATAAGCGTCATTGCTCCCTTGACCAGGCCGTGGGCGTCGATGAAGTCGTGCTCCTCAGTGCTGATCACGTCGACAATGGCGTTGCCGATCCCCACTACGGCCAACTCGCCCACTCAATCCCCCTCAACCACTAGCCGGAGAAGATGTAATCGAGATCGGCGTCAGCCAGAACTGTTCCCTCAGCGACAATGTTCTCTTCCACTTCTTCCACCGTGGCGTTGGCCACGATGACCAGAGGATTGAAGTCGGCGTGGAGCGCCCAGGCCAGTGCCACCTGGCTAAGGCTCAGGCCGAGTCGACGGCCCACCTCGGCAGCCCGCTCTCGCCGAGCCCAGTTTTCTTCGTTGAAATAGCAGCGGGCCGTGTCGGCGATGAATCCCTCGGCGGCTTCAAGCTCTGCCCGGCTGATCCGCTCGCTCAGGAATCCCCCGGCCAGCGACGACCAGGCGATCACCGCCACATCTCGCTGGCGATGCCACTCCCGGTCGGCTTCCCGTTCAGATCCGGTGATGGTGACCACATCGGGCCAAGGATCATCGAGCTGATCGGCAAGGCTGTAGTGGGCGCTGTTGGCCACCGGGCCCCTCAAATCATGGGCGTTGGCATAGTCCAACGCCGCTTCAATGCGAGCCGTCGCCCAATTCGACACCCCCCAAGCCCCGATATGGCCCCGATCGATGGCCGAGTTGACGGCCTCGACCAGAATGCCGATCTCGACAGCCGGGTCGTCGCGGTGGAACATCCAGAGGTCGAGCCGATCGATGCCGATCTGCTGGCGCGACTTGTCGATGTCTTCGACGATGGCGTCGGGACTTACTCGGGATCCCCAGTCGGAAATATCAGGATGGCACCCCTTGGCGATCACGACGATGTCTTCGCAACCACCCCGATGGCTGATCCACCGGCCGAGCATGGCGTCCACGCTTATGTCGCCGAAGGCGTAGTTGACTGCGGTGTCGAATGCAGTGATTCCCCCCTCAACCGCAGCATCGAGCATTTCCAGGCGGGTCTCCTCGTCAAGGGCGAACAGGCTGATCGCTCCTTGGACCACTCGGCTGACGGGAGTATCCACTCCGGGGAGTTCGATGTACTGCATCACGAACCGCCTTCTTCAAAGGGGTAGATAACTCCGATCTTGCCTCGGATCTCATCGCACAAACCGGCCATCTCCAATGTCAAAGACAGCGGCATGCGCTCGCTCTCGGTTCGCCCGGCCCGCACGCCGTCGACCACCTCTTGGATCTCGTATTCGAATCCGTTGGCCCGATGGGCAATCTCCTCGATTTCCTCTTCGCCCCCGGCCCGCAGGATGGCCCGTTCGGCGGCAAAGAAAACCGGGATCTCAATCGATCCGGCAGTGCCGTAGATCATTGCGCTGAAGTCAAGGTTGGCCACGGTGGCGCAGCCCAGCTGGGCCAGTCCGCCGCCGGGATACGACGCGGCAATGGAGACGACTTCATCCACGCCGGTTTCGCCCACCCTGGCCACTACCCCGTATTCAGAAGGATGGGATCCGTAGAGCCAATGGGCGATGGTCAATGGGTACACCCCCACGTCGAGCAGGCTTCCCCCGGCGAGGTCTGGGTTGAATAGCCGGTGCTCGGGCATCACCGGAGCGGCGAAGCCAAACGAGGCCGTCACCTGCCGAACCTCCCCGATGCGACCCTCATCGACCCAGCGGCGCACCGTCTCGTAGATGGGCAGAAACCGGGTCCACATCGCCTCCATGGCGAACACGCCCGCATCCTGGGCGGCGTCCACGATGCTAGTGGCACCGGCCAACGTGGGTGCCATTGGCTTCTCCACCAGCACCGCCACCCCCGCCTCAATGCAGGCAATGGCCGCATCGACATGGGACGGGTGGGGCGTGCAGATGTACACCGCATCAAGCTGTTCGGCATCCAGCATCTCGCCCACCGACCCGTAGCTCGCGGCGATACCCCGGTCTTGGGCGAATGCGCTGGCCCGACCGCTGTTTCGACCGGCCACTGCGCCAACATGGGCACCTTCCACAACCTCCATTGCCGCAAGAAACTGCGTGGAAATGTGGCCGTGGCCGACCATGCCAAACCGAATGTCGTCTGCCTCGGCCACCATTGCCTCCTTGAACCCAGCGAGGTCCGAGGCTAACGGACACCATTTGGCAGGGCATTACTGAGGCAGAACGCCTCCGCTACTGTGCATTTGTCCAGTCCGCTTCAGGGAACCGCGTTCATGAGCGACCGAATCGACGGCGACAAATACCAAGTATCCGACGAGGAGAAGGCCTTCTTCGTAGAGAACGGCTTCGTACACTTGCGGGGGCTTCTGACTGACCATGAGATTGGCGAGCTCGAGGGCACCTACGACCGATTCCTGCGCCGGGAGATCGAGGTGCCGGGCAAGGATTACTGCGACATGGCCGGCGACTACGGCCGGAACCCCGAGGACTTCTCGATCATCAACGTTATGCTTCCCCGGCGCTACTACCCGGCGTGGCAGGGCAACATCTTCGAGCGGCGGGCGGCGTCAGCGGCTCGTCAACTGTGCGGCGACGGGATGGCCATCGACTACGACCAGATCTTGGCCAAACAGCCGTACAAGGAAGACGCCGTGTTCGCCTGGCATCAAGACATGGCCTACTGGCCCGACACCCCCGACACCCGCACGGCCACTTTCTGGCTGGCCATCGACGACTCCACCATCGCCAACGGCTGCATGCGCTTCGTACCCGCCACCAATCGGGAGGCGACGCTGCGGCCCCACACCCCCCAATACGGCGACCGGGGCGAATCCCACGCCTTGGGCACCGATCTGCAGGACGGCGACCAGCCAGTCCCTGTGCCCATCAGCCGGGGCGACGTGACCGTGCACAACGAGCGGGTTATGCACGGCTCGGGCGGCAATTCCACCGCCGGATTCCGCCGGGCCTACGTCATCGCCTTCCGTGCCGAGGAAACCGTGGCCATCGAGCGGCAACTCGGCTTCACCCACAGCCACAACGACAGCGGCGACGTGCTCGACCAAGTCGGCGTGGAAGGCCAAACCCGCTGATCAGGGTTAACCCGACACAAGCTGGCTATCTTCGCTCGACCACGCGAGAAGGAGTTGTAAACGACGTGCGGTGATCGAGCTTGAGGCTGCCATTCATCTGGAGGCTGGCTCTCAGAGGCAGATCTGCCGACGATGACCCCACCATCACCTCGATATCGCCCTCCTCGACCACCAATTCGAAATTGCGGTTGAGAAAGGCGAGTTGGCTGGTGTCGAAGTCGAATTCCACTCGGCAGATCTTCCCAGGATCAAGCGTTACCCGGTGGAAGCCAGCCAGTTGCCGGACAGGACGGCTGATCGACCCCACCACATCTCTCACATAGAGCTGAACTACCTCATCTCCGACCCGATCCCCGGTGTTGCACACTTCGCAGCCGATCACAACGGTCTCTCCGGCCCGAACGTTGGTGTCAGACAGGGCCAGGTCGCTGATCTCAAAGGAGGTGTAGGAGCGGCCGTGGCCGAAGGGCCAAACCGGAGCGCTAGCACCGTCGACATAGGCCCGGTCGGATGACGAACCGCTGCCGTGCTTGTGCCCGTGGTAGGTCGGCGATGCCCCCACGCCGGCAGGAAACGAAACGGGCAGCTTGCCCCCTGGGTTCAGCTCGCCGAACAGGGCCGAGGCGATGGCTTGGGGACCCTCAGGGCCGGGATGCCAAACCTGGAGGATGGCTTTGGCCCCGGCGAGGTCACTGGCGATATCCAACGGCCGGCCACTGACCACGACCGCAACAGTGGGAACCCCGGTGGCGATCACTCGTCGCACCAGTTGGGGCTGCGCACCGGGAAGTTCAAGCGTCTTGCGATCGCGGCCCTCACCTCCAGTGGCGTCGCCCACCCAGCCGGTCTTCTCGCCCACCGCCAGTACCACCACGTCGGCCACCTGGGCCGCGGCTACCGCCTCGTCGATTCCGTCTTCATCACGGCGGGTCCAATCGCAGCCTTTGATGCTCGTGACCGGGGCGTACTGGCCGATGGCGTCGGCAATTGTGCCCATTTTGGGGTACAGACCCTCAATCCCCTGATCCAACTCGGCCGGGTCGATGATGGCCCCGGTGCTGTGGAAGACCTGGGAAACCGCATCCAGGGTTGGGTCGGAAGTGCTCGAGTCGTCGGCATCATCGGAGGCCTCGAACACGCCGGCCATCGATCCACCGAGGCCTTGGGACATTGCCATGAAGAGTTCGAGGGCGGCGGCCGGGGTGTACGCCGCGAACAGGCCCCGAAGCGTGTCGGCCATCGGCCCGATCACCGCCACCGATCCGGCATCAGGGCCAAGGGGAAGGATCCCGTCATTCTCCAGCAGCACCAGCGACGCGTCAGTGATGGTTCGGGACAATTCCAGAGCTTCTAGCTCATTGAAAGCGGCCTTCGCCTGATCGGGGTCCACGGTCGGAGAGTCCATGAGTCCGACCTGGAAGCGCTGTGTGAGGGCCCGCTCCACGGCAAGGTCAAGGACCGATTCGTCGAGATCACCGTTTCGAATGGCATCGGGCAGCGAGGGGTATCCGATGCCGGTGGGCAACTCGATGTCGAGCCCGGCCGACAGGGCCAGCACCCCGGCTTCAGCATCGGTGGCGACCACGGCATGGGGTCGGCGGAGCCGGGCCACCGCCGAGTAGTCGGCCACCACGCAGCCCTGGAACCCCAGTTGGCCCCGCAGCAGGTCGGTGAGGATCTCAGGAGATCCGGCCACCGGCACCCCGTCGATCTCGGAGTATGAATTCATCACTGAGGCCAGTCCGGCGTCGCGGATGGCGCCTTCAAAGGGCAGGGCGTAGACCTCGTGTACTGCCCTGGGCCCCATGGGACTGGCCGTCTGGTTGAGGGCTCCCTCGGTATAGGAGTAGCCGAGAAAGTGCTTGCCGGTGGCGATCGTGCCCCCGCCCAGGTCGTCGGTCTGCATGCCGCGGACGAAGGCGATACCCATCGCGGTGCATAGAAAGGGGTCTTCCCCATAGGTCTCGTGGACTCGGCCCCACCGGGCGTCCCGGTTCACGTCCAGCACCGGCGAGAGCACATGATTGATGCCCACCGCTCGGGCCTCACGGCTGGCCACTCCGGCCATCTGCTCGATGAGCTGGGGCTGGAACGTGGCCGCCAAGGCGATGGCGGTGGGGAAGGCGGTAGCGGAGTCCTGGGCCAGCCCGCACAGCGACTCGTTGTGGACCATGGCCGGAATCCCCAGCCGGGTGTTGTCTCGCAACCACTCCTGGATGAAGTTGAGGGCCAAGGCCAGCTCCCGGGGCCTTCTGGCCAGGCCCCCGCCCATGCAGATGTGGCCCACACCGTGGGGAATCAACTCGCTCATCTTGTCGGGATCAGGCCCGGCTGGCCCCATGAACATCCCGGGGAAAACGCCCACTACTTGGGCGGCCTTTTCCTCCAAGGTCATGCGCGCTAGGAGGTCAGCCACCTGCTCGGAGATGGACAAACTGGGGTCGGTCATGGGCTAGCGGTCCGTTTGTGAATTGGCTGACGGGCCACTAATTCATGGGGACGAAGGCGTCAGAGGGTGGGTCGAAGACAAGGAGAATCGGGGACCCGTCGCTGATGTCGAACTTGCCGGCGGACACCGATGCTGCCGAATTCGCGGTCACGTCGAGGCTGAGACCACTCTCGGCGGCGGCCCGGAACGAATCATTGGTGAGGTCGGCTCCGGCGGCTGTGGCGATCTGGGTGAAGATCTCCACTGCTTGGCACGCCCAGATTGTGGTGTTCAGGTTCACCATTTCGCCGGGCTCGGGGCTAATGAGCACTGTCTCGTCTGATGCCGCCTCGAAGCGTTCGATGCAAGCGGCAATGCTTGCATCACCAGCCAAGGCCAGCTCTTCGAATCCCAGTGAGCCGAGTGCAATTGCCCCTTCGAGGGGATCAGTGGAGTAGCCGAGATCGCGATAGAGCTGAGTATCGAAACCGATGGGGCCAACGAACACAATCGCCGGGCGGTAGGGACCCCGATCTAAGCCGGAAACGATCCCGAGGACCGCTCCTGAACCCACGCCGAAAATGATCTCGGCACCGTCGGCCTGCCACCGCTGGGCAAATGCCTGCATTTCGGCTTCAGCCGCGGCGGCGTCGCCTCCGGTGTCAGTGGCGGCGGTTTCGGACACCACCTCAATTCCCGCGGCAACAAGCGCATCCACGTAGTGATCGCGCTCCGATCCAGTGTCCACGGCGACATGCACCGCCACCGGCCCATCAAAGGCTCCGGCCCCCACCAGCGCCTCAACGCTGATCGCCGCGCCCCGTGCGGGGAGCGATCCCGGGCCGATGGCAACGGCTTTCGAGCGGTCGTACTCCTCTTGGCTGACGTCGAAGGTGCTGATGAAGATCGTGTCGTTCACGTCGGTGAAACAGGTGAGATTCGTCAGCAGCGGTCCCATGGCGGCGAACACCTGCTCGTCCTGGGTCAGTCGCACACAGGCGGCTTCGGTTTCGACATCGCCCAGCGGCGAATAGAACACATAAACCGGCTCAAGCTGGCGGCCGAGGATTCCGCCACTGGCGTTGACTTCGTCGATGACGGCCTGCCACTTCGCCTCCACGTCACCATTGGACCGCCCAATTACGGAGAGGTCGATGATGACAATCCCGATCTTGATTGCTTCGGCGGTGACGCCTCGGAACGAGTCGGTGAGCACGATCGGCGTGGGCTCTGGGGTGGGCTCTGGCGCCTCGTCCGGTTCCTCTTCGGGCTCAGCAGTCTCTGCCGCCGAAGGCGTGGCATCAGGCGCAGGCTCTTCCGGATCGGCCGGGCTCTCTGGTGCATCTGTTGGCGAAGGCTCAGCGCTTTCTTCTTGGACCGGCTGAGTCTCCGGGCCCTGAGCGCCGTCGTCGGCTGCCGGTTCTGAATCTCCGCCACCGCATGCCGATGCCAACAAGACCAGGACAGTGAAAATCCCTATGAGTCGCAAGCGCATCAATCCGTCCCCCCGTGAAACTCTGGCCCAATATGTTTTCACATTAGGTTTGGGCCATGCGGCGGAACTCCGGCACCTTGCAGATCACCGTCCAACCCCCCGATCGTTCCCGCGAGCCGGTTCACTTCGGCGCTCCGTTCGAGCCCCCCGCCGGTCGGGTGCTCCACTGCTGGGGCCAGCTTGGCGTCGAGGATCGTCCCCAGCTGGTCTCTGACGAGGAACTGGGTGAGTACGAGGCCACCATCCACCCGAAACCGGGGGTGGTTAGCACCTACGCCCACGTCCACGACGCCAGCGACGGCATTCTCGATGCCTTTTGCCAGGGAATCGGCAATCTTGCCGCCAAGCGCCCCCAGATCGGTCTGATCGTGGGACTCCACGTCCGCCCGGTTGAGCGGGAGGTGGCCAAGGGGACCTGCGACGAGTCTCTGCGCCGTATGGCCCGGTGCCTGCGCAAGCTTGAGGTGCCGGTGTGGTTGCGAATCGGCTACGAGTTCAACCTCAGCTTCGATCCCCACGACATCGAGGCCTACAAGGATCTCTTTCCCCACATTGTGCAGCTCTTTCGAGACGAGGAGGCTCACAACGTGGTCTCGACGTGGTGTTCCGCGGCTGGCTCGTTTCAGTTCCGAGACCCGTTCGACTGGTGGCCCGGCAACGAGTACGTCGACTGGGCGGCGGTGGATGTGTTCGCCCCAATCGGCTTCGAGCGCCCCGAGACAACCGCCTTCCTCGACCGGTGCCGGGAAGAGGAAAAACCGGTGATGATCCCCGAATCCTGCCCATTTTTCTTCGACTGGAACCTGGTCGACCCCAATCGCCCCGAGTCGTTTCGCGACGGACTCCTCGAGATCGGCGGTATCGATGAGCAGTGGGCTTGGTACGAAGCCATGTTCGAATTGGTGCGCCGTCGGCCCGAGATCAAGGCCCTCACGGTGATTGCCACCGACTGGCGAGACGGCTTGTTCCCGTTCTACGGGGACACCAGGATCGGCTCGTGGGATGGCTTGCCATCGCGCTATGCCGCCGCCCTGTCCGACCCGCGGTTCATGCACCGACAAGAGACCCAAGAGCTCTTTCAGAACCGTTAACCACACCGCCGGAAAGGGGGACAGATGACCGACGCCGCCCGCGACGACGCCGGTGCCCTGTCCCGCCGGGTACTCGACAGCCAAACGGATAAAGCCGACGCTGACGATGAGATTTTGTTCCCCGATGACGTGCTGCCCGGCGTGGGCAGCCAAGAGATGTCGCTGCGCGAGGGGCTGGCCAAGGGAGGCATTGCCACCTTCGTTGTCTTGTTGATACTCAACAGCCTCGACGAGCTTGAAGCTGCGGCGCTAGCAGTTCTCGCTCCCGAGATCCGCGACAGCTTCGGGGTTGGCGATGGGGTCATCGTCTTCTTGGGGGCGGCCTCGGTGTCATTTGTGTTCCTGGGGGCATTGCCCATGGGCTGGCTGGCCGATCGATTTCGCAGGGGACCGGTCATCGGAGCGGCCAGCCTCGCCTTCGGTCTCTTCTCGCTGCTGTCGGGCCTGGCCCGCAATGTGGTGGTGTTCTTCTTTGCCCGACTCGGAACCGGGATCGCCAAGTCCAACACCATGCCCGTTCACAACTCGCTCATCGCCGACCAGTACCCCATCGGGGTGCGAGGCCGCATCGCGTCGCTCACCATCATGTCCGGACGCACGGTGAGCATCGTCAGCCCGGTACTGGTGGGGGGCATCGCCGCCGTCGTCAGCTGGCGTTGGACCTACTACACCCTGTGGATCCCGGTGGCTGTCGTGGCCGTGCTGGCATTCCGACTCCCCGAACCGGTGCGGGGCCAGTGGGAAAAGAACGACGTACTGGGCAAGGCTGGCGACGCCGTCGACCCTGCCCCCATCTCGCTGGAAGCGGCGTTCGCCCGGCTCAACAAGGTGGCCACCCTGCGCGCGGTACTCCTCGGGTTCGCGGCACTGGGATTCGGGCTGTTTAGCCGACCGGTGCTCACCTCGTTGTTCCTCGAGGACGAGTATGGCCTAGGGCCTCTGGGCCGCGGCACCCTCACCACCGCTTCGGGCGTGGGAGTAATCGCCATCATGCCGTTCGTCGGCCGATGGTTCGATCGCTTCTACCGCCAGAACCCCACCCGGTCGATGACGCTGATCGGAGCGCTGATTCTGCCCTCGGCGCTTTTGCTCCCCATCCAGTTCAACATGCCCAACCCGTGGCTCTTCGCCGTGCTGGATGTTCCCGGGGCGTTGATGATGTTCGCGGCCTTCGCCATGGTCGGGCCCCTGATGCAAGCCGTCGTCCCCTACCGGCTTCGGGGCATCGGGTCGTCGCTGGCCACGCTGTACATCTTCTTCATTGGCGCGGCCGGCGGCGGGCTGCTGTCGGCCATGGTGGTCGATGCCAGCGGCCCCAAGACCACCATCCTGGTGCTGGGCCTGCCCTCCACCATCGTCGGCGGGGCCTTCATGTTGAACGGCGCCCGTCACATCCGGCACGACCTGTCGCGCAACGTGGCCGAGATACTCGAGGAGCAGGCCGAACACGACCGCCAACTCGAAAGCCCCGAGCACATTCCCGCCCTGCAATTGGCCGATATCGATTTCAGCTACGGCAACGTTCAGGTTCTGTTCGACGTGGGCTTCGAAGTCCGCAAGGGCGAGACCCTGGCGTTGCTGGGAACCAACGGCGCTGGCAAGTCGACCATTCTGCGAATCATCGCCGGTCTCGGCACCCCGGAACGGGGAGTGGTGCGCTTGGGCGGCCGCACCATCACCTTCTCCACCCCCGAGCAGCGAACGGACATGGGAATCCAGACCCTGCTGGGGGGAAACGGCGTGTGGGCACCGCTCAGCGTTCGCCACAACCTGGAAATGGGGGCCCATCAGCTTCGAGATGACAAGGCCGAGCGACAGCGTCGCATCGAGCATGCCCTAGAGCTGTTCCCTGAACTGCGCTCCCGCCTCGACGACCGGGCCGACTCCTTGTCGGGCGGCCAACAGCAGATGCTGGCATTGGCCCGAACGCTGTTGTGCCCGCCCGAAGTCCTCCTCATCGACGAGCTGTCGCTCGGCCTTGCTCCCACTGCGGTGGCCGAGCTCATGGGCCACATCGAGCGCCTCCAATCCACCGGGCAGACCATTGTCATCGTCGAGCAGTCGCTCAACATCGCCCTGGAATTGGCCGACCGAGCCGTGTTCATCGAGAAGGGCCAAGTGCGGTTCGAGGGGCCGGCCTCGGAGCTCGCCGAGCGAGATGACCTGGTCAGGGCAGTTTTCTTGGGGGACGAGGGGGGCTGATGCCACTGGGGTTCCTCGAGGCCAATCGCCAGCTCATCTTCGACGGGGTGGTGAACGGACTGGTGTACGGAATGCTGGCCATGGGAATCGTCCTGGTGTTCCGCTCGTCCCGGGTCATCAATTTCGCGGCCGGGAATTTGGGATTGCCCGGTGCCGGCCTCTTAGCCCTACTGGCACTGCGCTGGGGCGTCCCCCTCTGGGCCGCGGCACTCACCGCCATCGCGGTGGGCGCCCTCTTCGCCGCCATAGTGGAAGCCGGCGTGGTGCGCCGGTTGTTCACCGCGCCGAGGGTGATCCTGCTGGTGGCCACAATCGGGGTCGCCCAACTGGCCCAGGGCATCCTCTTGGCCTATCCCGAGGTCGGCGGAGGCATCGGCATCCGCTATCCCGTCATCGTCGACACAACCCTGACCGATGTGGCCGGGCTCTTCATCACCGGCCCCCAGCTCAGCGTGCTGATCGTCGTCCCTTTGGTCGCCATTGCGCTTGCCCTGTTGCTCGACCGCACCCCCTACGGACGAACGGTGCAGGCCACCGCGGCCAACCCCGACTTGTCGCGAGTCTCGGGCATCAACCCGAAGCGGGTCTCGTTCACCATCTGGGTGATCGCCGGGGTGGTGTCCACCATCGCGGTGATCCTGCTGTCGGCCGACCGCAGCGTGAGCGGCCTTGAGACCGTCGGACTCACCACTATGGCCAATTCCCTGGCTGCCGCGGTCATCGCCCGGATGCGGTCGTTCCCGCTGTCGCTGGTCGGTGGAGTGGTGGTGGGCGTGACATTCTCGCTGGTCAAGTTCAACTACCCGGTGGAAGGCGGGCTATTTGAGTTCGTCCTGCTGGTCGGCGTGTTGGTGGCGGTGGCGATACAGCGCCGCCAGGACGATGACGCACCGGGGCGGTACTCGTTTGCTCCCAGAATCCGCTCCATTCCCCAGCACCTGCTGTCTATCTGGTGGGTCCGGCACCTGGGCAAGATCGCCCTTGGCCTTGCCGGGGCAATCGCGGTGCTGCTGCCCATTATCTTTGCCACGCCGTCGCGGCAGATCACCTACGCCACCATCCTCGCCTTCGGGATCTGCGCGGTGTCGGTGGCCATCATCACCGGATGGGCCGGTCAGCTTTCGCTGGGCCAGATGGCCTTTGCCGGAATTGGCGCCGTCTCAGCAGCCTCATTCCAGCGGGGCATCCAAATGGACATTGGCTGGGGCGATAACCGGCTATTCGACTTCGAGTCCAGCGGTATCCCCTTCGCGGCCGCGGTGGTTCTCGGCGCGGTGATCGCCGCCGCGTTCGCCGGGCTGGTGGGCGTGGGCGCACTGCGAGTGCGGGGTCTGCTGCTGGCCGTGGCCACGTTTGTTCTCGCCCTGGCCACCGAGGAGTACCTGTTCCGGCGACCCATATTCAGCGGGGGAAACAGTTCCTCCGTACCCTTGCGCCGGGGCCAGGTATTCGGGCTCGACCTCGACAATCAGCGCACCTATTACTGGCTGCTGCTCGGGATCTTGGCCGTGGTGCTGATCGCGGTGGCTCGCATCCACCGCAGCAGTTTTGGCCGGGCCATCCGAGCCCTGCGGGACAACGCCGATGCCGCGGCGGCCTATGGCATTCGCCCGGCGCGAACCAAGCTGCGCTCCTTCGTGCTGGCCGGCGCAGTTGCCGGATTAGGCGGTGGCCTGTTGGCCGGAGTGATTCACCAGGTGCCCTTGACGGGCCGCTTCTTTGGAACCGGGGAGTCGCTGCGGCTGATATCCATGGCCATCATCGGCGGCATCGGCGCCACCATCGGGCCAGTATTCGGCGCCCTGTGGGTGATCGGCCTTCCCGCCTTCGCCCCCACCAACCGCCTGATCCCCCTGTTCACTTCGGGAGTGGGCCTGCTGATTCTCCTACTGTACTTTCCCAGCGGCCTTGTCCAGATCGCCTATTCGGCCCGCGACCGGGTCATCACCTGGTTGGAGGCCCGCCGACCACCTCCAGCAGCCAAGCAAACCCACTCTGTGCCCGCTGCGCTCCCCGCACCGGCCCCGGTGCCCGAGACCTCTGGTCCGGCCCTGGCAGCCACCGAGATCTCCGTGCGATTTGGCGGCCGGCTAGCGGTTGACAACGCCCATGTCGATGTAGCCCCCGGGGAGATTGTGGGACTGATCGGCACCAACGGCGCCGGCAAATCGACCTTGATGAACGCCATCGGCGGATTCGTCCCGTCCAAGGGCCGCGTCGAGCTCTATGGCGTGCCGATCCACCGCCTCAGGCCCTCAGAGCGATCCCGGCGAGGACTGGGCCGCACCTTCCAAGCCGCAACCCTGTTTCCCGAGC
The DNA here is from genome assembly GCA_965208545.1 of Candidatus Poriferisocius sp. Lineage (GTDB taxonomy): Bacteria > Actinomycetota > Acidimicrobiia > Acidimicrobiales > Bin134 > Poriferisocius. The sequence goes on from OZ242341.1 coordinate 2,864,367, forward strand.
TCACCGTGCGAGAGACCGTTCTCGTTGCCGCCTCCTCGGCACCGTCCCCCAATCCAAGAAGACTCGTGCCAAGGAGAATTGCAAACGGGGCCCGCTCTGCCCGGGTCCGTCGCGCCTCAGAATCCCAAGCCAACGACCTGATCGACTTTCTCGGCTTAGGCCGCTACGCCGACCGCCAAATCGCCGACCTCTCCACCGGCACCCGCCGAATCGTCGAACTGGCCGGACTCCTCGCCCTCAACGCCCAAATGCTGTGCCTCGATGAGCCCACTGCCGGAGTTGCGCAGCGAGAAGCCGAGGCTTTCGGCCCGCTCATCGTTGAAATCCGCCGCCATCTCAACGCCGCCATGCTCATCGTGGAGCACGACATGCCCCTCATCATGTCGATCAGCGACCGCGTCTATTGCCTCGAAGCCGGCTCCATCATCGCCCAGGGAACACCCCCCGAAGTCCGGACCAACCCCGCCGTCATCACCAGCTACCTCGGCCTAGACACCCGAGCCATAGACCGCAGCGACCAAGCCCCCCACTAAGACCACCGTCAAGCCCAAACCCGCTGATTGGAGCCTACGAAACCCCATCAGGTCATCTAGTCTCAGCCGATGGCTGAGGACTCATCCAACCCCTATCGGCTGCCCCGGATGGTGGTGCCGCGGCGGTATGAGCTGCGGTTGGAGCCCGACCTGGAAGCGTTCACGTTTGCGGGAACGGTGGGGGTGGATCTCGAAGTATTGGAGCCGATGGACGAGATCGTGCTCAACGCCGCTGAGCTGGAGATCAACGAGGGCGATCTAGACGGGGTGGCGCTCGCAGGTATCGAATATGACGACGAGCACGAGCGGGCGGTGTTGCGACTGGGCGAGCCGGCGTCACCGGGGCCGGCTCGGTTGAACTTGAGCTTCACCGGGACCCTGAATGACCAGCTTCGGGGGTTCTATCGCTCCACGTTCACCGACGACGATGGCGATGAGAGGGTGATTGCCACCACGCAGTTCGAGTCCACCAATGCCCGGCGGGCGTTTCCCTGCTGGGACGAGCCCGACCTCAAGGCGGTGTTCGATGTGACGCTGGTGGTGCCCGAAGACCTGATGGCGGTGTCTTCTGGGGCCGAGATTGACTCCCAGCCCACCAGCGATAGCCGGCGGGCGGTGTCGTTCGCCCCCACCATGGAGATGTCCACCTACCTGCTGGCCTTCATCGTCGGCCCGCTGAAGGCCACCGAACCGGTGGATGTGAACGGCACGCCGCTGCGCATCATCCACCCCGTTGGCAAGGGCCACCTCACCGAGTTCGCCCTGGATGCCGGGGCCTTTTGCCTCAGCTTCTTCGAGGACTACTTCGCCATTAGCTACCCCGGCGACAAGCTCGATCTTGTGGCCATACCCGACTTCGCCTTCGGGGCCATGGAAAACATGGGCTGCGTCACCTTTCGGGAGATCCTGCTGCTGCTCGACCCCGACTCCTCCACCCAGCAGGAGCGCCAGACCGCGGTGGACGTGATTGCCCACGAACTGGCCCACATGTGGTTCGGAAACCTGGTCACCATGAAGTGGTGGAACGGCATCTGGCTCAAAGAGGCCTTCGCCACCTTCTGCGAGATGCTGGCGGTGGACGCCTACCGCCCCGACTGGAAGCGCTGGCTGGCCTTTGGGCTTTCTCGGGCCGCGGCATTCGATGTGGACGCCCTAGCCGCCACCCGGGCCATCGAGTACCCGGTGGTCTCCCCAGCCGACGCCGAGGGCATGTACGACCTGCTCACCTACGAGAAGGGCGCCGCGGCGGTGCGGATGCTGGAGCAATACCTGGGGGCTGATCAGTTCCGCGACGGGGTCCGCCATTACCTCCGGCACCACTCCTACGCCAACACTGAGACCCACGATCTGTGGGACGCCCTGGCCGAGTCCACCGGTGAGCCCGCCCGTGACGTGATGGACTCGTGGATCTTCCAGGGCGGGCACCCGGTGGTGACCGCCGCGGCCGGTGACGACGGGACGGTGACCCTCAGCCAAAGCCGGTTCCGCTACGACGGACAAACCGACGACGCCCGCTGGCAGGTGCCGGTAGTCGCCGCAGTGGGCACCGACACCGGAGAGCGAACCGATCGGCTGGTTTTGGAAGACCCGGTCGCCCTTGGCGGTGACCGCCCCGTTTGGGTCATGGTCAATGCCGGTGCCGATGGCTTCTACCGGGTGGCCTATGAAGGTGGGCTGCTCGACCGACTGCTGGATGGCGGCCCCGATCTGGACCCGCTCCAGCGGTACGTGCTGGTGGATGACCAGTGGGCCCTAGCGGTGGCCGATCGGCTGGCCGTGGCTGACTACCTGGGGTTCGCCGAGCGCATGGCCATCGCAGAAGACGACCTGGCGGTGTGGCGCCGCCTGGCCGGCACGCTGGGCACACTCGACCATATGGTGCCCGATGCTGGACAGGCTGGGCTCCAGGCCCGAGTGAGAGCCATGGTCGGCCCGGCCTGGGGTCGGGTGGGCTGGGAGCCAGTGGCCGGTGAGAACGACCGCATCGGCGAGCTGCGGGGCGTGCTGGTGCGCACCCTGGCCGTGGGGGGCAACGACGCCGAGGCCATCGCCCGGTGCCGAGGGCTGATGGCCGCCGAGGGCGTCGACCCCGCGCTGGCCGCGGCCGCTATCGCCGTGGTGGCCGCCACCGGAGACGAGACCGACTATGACGAGATTCGTCGGCGCTACGAGAACGCCCCCACCCCGCAGCTCGAATTGCGCTACCTGATGGCGCTCACCACCTTCGACAACCCCGATTTGATGGACCGCACCCTGGCGGCCACCCTCGATGGCACCGTTCGTAGCCAGGATGCCGGGTTCGTGCTCCGGGGCTGTTTGGAAAATCGCAACCACGGCCCCCGGGCCTGGGCGTATATCGCGGGGCGCTGGGACGAAATCAACCAACGTCTCCCCTCCGCCATCGTCCCCCGAATGCTCGGCGGCATCAGCGCCTTATCCACCCCCGAACTGGCCGCCGAAGTCGAGGCGTTTCTCGAAGCCCACCCCGTCCCCCAAGGACCGTTGATCGTCGCGCAACACCTCGAACGCCAGAAGATCAACTGCGAGCTGAGGAGACGAGTCCAAGAGGCCCTCGGAGGAAGAGGCATCTGAGGCGGGCGGGGGGTGGCGCCGCAGGCGGACCTGGTCGCTCTGACGGCCAGGCCGCCGTAGGTGACAGGACCCGCCGTCCGCCGGACGCGCTAGTTAGTTCCGACTGCGGCCCGAATGGACTCGCGCAGCGACTTCATTGTGGCGAACACGGCGGTGGGCTCGTAGCCGCAGTGGGCCATGCAGTTGTCGCAGCGGGGATCTCTGCCCCGGCCGTAGCTGTCCCAATCGGTGGTGTCGATCAGCTCCTGGTAGGTCTCGGTATAGCCGTCGGCCATGAGGTAGCAGGGCCGCTGCCAGCCGAACACCGAGTAGCTGGGGATGCCCCACGCGGTGCACTCGTACTCCACTTTGCCCTCGAGGAAGTCCAAGAACAGCGGCGTGTGGTTCAACCGCCACTTCTTGCGCTTGCCCTCTGAGAAGGCGTCTCGGAACAGGCTCTTGGTCTGCTCCACCGGCAAGAAGTGCTCCTGGTCGGGGGCTTTCTCGTAGGCGTACCCCGGCGAGATCATCATGGAGTCGACTTCCAGGTCGTCGTTCAAGAAATCCAGCACGCTGCGAACATCTTCGGGGCTGTCGGTGCTGAAAAACGTGCTGTTGGTGGTGACTCGGAACCCCTTCTCCTTGGCCTCGTTGACGGCCTCCACGACCTCGTCGAAAACTCCCTCTCGGGCCACGGCCAAATCGTGGCGCTCTTGGAGCCCGTCTACGTGAACCACGAACGAGAAGTAGGGCGACGGCTTGAACTTGTCGATCTTGCGCCGCAGCAGCACCGCGTTGGTACACAGGTATACGAACTTCTTGCGCTTGATGAGCTCGTCCACCATCTCACTGATCTGGGGGTGCAGCAGCGGCTCGCCTCCGGCGATGGACACCATCGGGGCACCGCACTCCTCCATGGCGGCCACGGCCTCGTCGACGCTGACCCGCTTGCGCAGCACCTCGGTGGGGTATTGGATTTTGCCGCAACCGGGGCACTCCAGGTTGCAGGCGAACAACGGCTCCAGCTCCACGATCAACGGGAACTTCTCACGGCGCCGCACCTTGTTCTTGAACACGTAGGTGCCAACTTTTGCCGCTTGTCTCAGCGGAATGGGCATGTCAGACAACCTCCTTGGTCAGCACTGGCGTCAACCGACGAATGGTGCGCAGCGCTCGATAGATCCTTGCCGGGGCAGCCGCCGTTTTCAGTTCGCGGGTTGGTGTGTCGGTTACCACCCGCACTACCGCGGCGGGACCGCGATGATGCTCCAAGAGCCAGGCCGACTCCATGTCGACCGCCACCGCGCCCTGGTCAGCCAGCTCTCGTCGACGAGGGCCGACGACCAACTCCGACACACTGGCCACCGGGCCGGTATGCACGGTGAACCCCGCTTCTTCCAGGCTCTTGGCCACAGTCTCGGCCTGGGGCAGCCCGATCGAAACGACATCGTCGGCCGATACCTCGGTGGCCACCACCACGTCGCCCGGCTCGATGCCATCAACCACCGCTCCACCCATGCCCACTACTGCCACCGGCCCGCTCTCCGGCTCAACCCGGCGGCTGCGATCGGGCCCCATGCCGGTACACACCACCTTGGCCTCGCCTCGGATACCCCGCCGGGCAGCACGGGCCTCCATGGCCAGTGGGCACAACACGGTCAGGCTCATGATTCGTCCGCCATTGCCCGCATCCAACGGCCCAGGGCCATCACCGGAAACACCAAGCGGTATAGGTGGTAGCGGATATAGAAGTCCCCAGAGAATCCGGTCCCGGTGTACCAGGGCTCGTCCCAGTCGCCGTCTCGGCGCTGGTTCTCCACCAGCCAGGCCACCCCTCGCCGAGTCGTCTCCTCGCCGGCTCGACCTGCGGCCACCAATGCCAGCAGCGCCCACGCGGTTTGCGACGGGGTGGACTCTCCTCGGCCCCGCCATTCCCGGTTGGTGTACGACCGCATGTCCTCGCCCCAGCCACCGTCGTTGTTCTGCACCGACTCCAGCCACTTGCAGGCTCGCACCACCCGGTCGTCATCGGTCGGTATCCCCGCGCTGATCAGGGCGGGAATCGCCGCGCCGGTGCCGTAGATGTAGTTGGCACCCCATCTCCCGTACCAAGACCCGTCGTCTTCTTGTTCGTCGCTCAGCCATTGAACCCCTCGGTCCACTACCACTGGGTCCACCTTCAGACCCAGCCCGTCGCCGTCCAACTCGCACAGCATCTCGATGACGTGGGCGGTCACGTCGGCCGATGGCGGGTCGATGACTTCACCGAAGTCGCAGAACGGCAGCTCGGCTACCAGCGGAGAGCAGTTGTCGGCGTCGAATGCCGCCCAGCCGCCATCTTGGCACTGCATCCCTTGGACCCACTCCACTGCTCGATCCAGCGCCCGATTTACCTTCCTGGCATCGGTGTGGTTGATTCGGCGCAAGGCCAAGGCCACTTCGGCGGTGTCGTCCAAGTCGGGATAGAAGTTGTTCTCAAATTCAAAGGCCCACCCGCCGGGGGCCAAGTGGGGGCGCTGCTCGGCCCAGTCGCCCACAACCTGGACTTCCTGGTCCATTAGCCAGCGAGCCCCCGCTTCCATCTGCGAGTCGTCTGGGTCCACGCCGGCGTCGGCCAGCGCGATCAGGGCCAGACAGGTGTCCCACACCGGCGACTGACAGCACTCCAGCCGCCGCATGTCGTCCTCGACAATGGTCCAGGCGTCGAATCCGGCCAGGCCTTGGGCCAGGATCGGATGGTGGAGGGAATAACCCCGGACGTAGAGGGCCAACAGCGAATACACCCACGGGGGCTGGATGCCTCCCCAGCAGCCATCGGCTTCCTGGCGGGCGATAATCCACTGCTCGGCCCTCCGTAGCGACCATTCCCGCAGCCGCCGGTGTGGGCGATTCTCATAGTGGTGCAAAGCCTGATCGAGGCGCTGGAAGCGCCGGGCCACCGTGCCGGGCGGGGCGAGCTCTCGCTCCGGCGGCGTGGCCCCGGTGCGAATCTCGTCCAGGTTGATTCCCATGGAGCGCACCGGGCGGTGAGCACCAACCACGGTCAGCGACACCACGGTTTGGCGAGCCCAGCAGGCGAAGTCGTAGATGTTCAGGGGCACCTGCTTGGGCAGAAGAATCACTTCGGGAGGAAGCGCGGGCAGATCCTCCCAGCGCCAGAGGCCGAACAGCGCCATCCAAATGCGAGTGAACACCCGGCTGCGCTCTAATCCCCCTTCGCTGCGGATGTAGTCAGCCGCTTTGGTCATGTGGTCGGCGTTTACGGGATCGCCCGCATAGCGCAGCGCCCAGTAGGCCTCCACAGTTACCGACAAATCGGCCGGTCCCTGGTAGAAGGTGGCCCAAGTGCCGTCGGCCCGCTGGCTGTGCCGGATCCAGTTGGCGGTCTGCCGGGTGACTTCTGGGTCGGCGATGCCCAAGAACTCTCGGAGGAACAGATCCTCGGCTTCGATGGACACGTTGGTCTCGAGCTCGTCCTTCCACCACCCCTCGATGTCTTGGAGGCTCATGAGCCGATCTCGGGCTCGGGCCAGACATTGCTCCACGCCCATCAGAAGTCCCTTCCCACGATGAACTCGGCCAGCGAGCGCATTTCCTCGACCACCTCGACGACGACCCCCTCGCAACTTGACAGGGAATCAAGGGCTGACACCGCCAAGTCGTAGTGGTCCCGGGCCAGCGCCTGGGTGTGCTCCCGGCCGCCCCCCGCCTCCACCAAGGCCCGGGCGGCATCCACACCTCCGGCATCCCATTCAGGACGGGCATAGAGATCGGCCAGCTCTTCGGCCTCTGAGGTGTCGCTGTTGAGGGCAATCACCACCGGCACGGACTTCTTTCGCTCCCGCAGATCGGCGCCTGCGGGCTTCCCGGTGCGCTCGGGGTCGCCCCAGATGCCCAACAGATCGTCCACTGCTTGGAACGCCACCCCCATGTGGGCGCCAAAGTCGGCTAGCTCTTCAACAACCGTGTCTTCGGCCCCGGCCAGAATCGCCCCCACCGAAGAGGCGTAGGCCAACAGCGCTCCAGTCTTCCCCTGCTCCATGGCCAGGCATTGCTGCAAGGTGACCGAAGGCATTTCCTCAAAGGCCATGTCCATGCTCTGGCCGGCGATCATGGCCGATACCGCCTCGGCCAGGTTCTTGGCCGCACTGACTCGGGGTGGGCTGGGATCAGACAGCAGCACCTCGAAGGCCAGGGCGTGGAGGGCGTCGCCGACAACCACGCCTACGCCAGTGCCGAATTTGGCCCAGACTGTGGGCCGATGCCGGCGCTCGGCATCGTTGTCGATGATGTCGTCGTGGATGAGCGAGAAGTCGTGGATCAGCTCGATGGCCACTGCACCGGGCACCGCGGTCTCAGAAGGAGCACCAACGGCCTCGGCCGACAAGATGGCCAGTGCGGGACGGGTTCCCTTTCCCCGGCCCTTGAAGTGGTATTCGGCGGGCACCCTCAGCTCTTCGCACAGCCCACCGAGAGCGGCGGCGATAGCCGGGTCGACCAGCTCCCTGGCCCGCCCGAGAATGTCCGGTGCCCCACTCATGCGCTCAGCCTCTCCCGCTCTTCCGCTGATGTTTCCGAGCTGTGCAGTTGTTCAGAAATGTCGTCGGATGATTGGTCCAGCGGGGACTCGGCCCGTCCCCGGCAGTAATCGAGGGCAAGCCGGGCCGCAAGGTTGCCGGAACGCACTGCGCCCTCCATGGTGGCGGGCCATCCGGTATCGGTCCACGCCCCGGCCAAGAACACTCCATCAATGGCGGTGCTCGGACCAGGACGAAGCCGACGGGTTCCGGGACGACCGGCGAAGGTGGCCCGGTGCTCACGGGTCACCACGGCGTCGATCACCTCGGCCTCAGCCGCGGGCGGTAACAGATCCGAAAGGGCCGACCGATAGCGCTCGATCAACTCGGCCGGTCGGTCGCCGATCTCATCAAATGACGCTGACTGCGATACGGCCACGACCTGCTCGCCACCGCCGCTCTCCCCCGACTCTCCTTCACTCCAATTGGCGGCCTCGGTTCGATCGAACACGAATTGCACTGGGGAGTCCAAAGCCGCGGTGAAGGGTACGTCCATGACCTGGCGATCGAACACGAAATGCACGTTGACGATGGGTGAAATCCCCAGGTCGGCCAAATCGGATTGCCCGGGTACGGTGCCGGCGGGCACCAAGTCGTCCACGGCATCGTGAGGCACGGCCAATATCACCGCGTCGGCATCGACCCGCTTCCCATCGGCCATGACCAACGGGCCGTCGCCCACGGCTTCCACATGGGCTTGCAGTTGGACGTCCCCGCCTTGGGCGGTGATGACTCGGGCCGCGGCGTCGCCGTGCAGAGCACCCAAGGGCACCCGAGTCCAGCCCAGATCACCGGCGTCGGCGTCGTCGAGGAGCCCGGTGCGGAACACTTTGACCGCCAGGCTCAGCGAGGCGTCGTCGGCCCGCAGGTTGACTGTGGGCAAGCAAATGAGATCCCACATCCCGGCGATAGCCCGATCGGACTCCCCCCGAGATCGGAGCCACTCCCCAAAGCTCGTCTCATCGGTTGCCGGATCGTCGGGATCGAGGCGGCGCAGGGCCAGCGCGGTGCGCACGGCCCGGATCCGATCGGCAACGGAAAGCGGGCTGTAGCGCAGCAGCGACCGGGCCAAGTGCAGGGGGGCGGGAGCACCAGTGCGGAAGATGCGCGCCGGACGACGGCCCGGTCGCATGACCGAAACCGACATTCGGGATTGCTCGGTCACCTGGTCGGCCACATCCAGGCGATCCAGGAAGGCCCGGTATTCGGTACAGCACCGCATGAACACGTGCTGGCCGTTGTCGAACCACCGGCCGTTGCGCTGAAACGACCACGTGGCCCCACCCAACCGGGGACCCCGCTCATACAGCGTCACCTGCGCTCCGCCATCGGCCGCAGCCACGGCCGCGGCCAGCCCGGCCAATCCGCCTCCGACTACGGCTACTCGCGGTGCAACGTCCGGATCGCGACGATGCTCAGAACCGGCCAGTCTCATGTGGTGACTCCCGCCAGGCTGCGGAGGGCCACCCAGGCCTTCTCCTTGGTGGACAGTGACAGCCGCCCTTCCAACACGGCGGCAGGCCTTTCGGAAATGCGGGCCAGCAACCGGTGGTAGATCCCGGCCATAGCCCCGGTACAGGCCCGGCTTCGGCGATCCAGCATGTCGAGCAGCTTCAGCCCCTCCGCGAAACGCCGTTCGGCTCGCTCCGCTTCGAACGCCACTAGCTTGCCCACCGCATCGGGCGGTCCGGTCAGGTCGGGAGCGCAGCCGAATCGCTCGATGTCGGCGGTAGGGAGGTAGACCCGGCCCATGCCCCGGTCCTCCACGATGTCGCGCAGGATGTTTGTGAGCTGAAGGGCGACTCCCAGCACATCGGCCAACTCGGCCGCCTCGTCGGGATCGCCTTTGGTGCCGAACACCCCCAGCGACAGACGGCCAACCGATCCGGCCACCAACCGGCAATACTCCTCGGTTTCGGTGATGGTGGCGTATTCCTTCCCGACAGCGTCTTGCTCGCAGCCGGCGACGATCTCGTTCAGCGCGGCGGTGGGGATGGGAAAGTGGCCGATGGCGTGGTGCAGTCCCACCATCACCGGATCGTCGGGGTCGCGGAGCCCACCGTCGGCTAGGGCGTCGATGTCGGACCGCAGTTCGGCAAGGCCAGCGAGCTTCTCGTCTTGGGGCAGCGGGCCATCGCCCACATCGTCGATCCGCCGGGCCATGGCGTACAGCGCCGACATGGCCTGGCGCTTGGCTTTGGGCAAAAGCCGGATTCCATAGGAGAAGTTGCGGGCCTCGGTCCGGGTGATCTCCTCACAGCGCTGGTAGGCGTCGGCGGTTCTCACCCTCGCCTCCAACGCACCAAGGCGTCTCGCACGGCGCTGACGGCTTTGGCGTCGGTCACTTGGCGGGGGGAGGCCAAGCGGGCCACGTGGAACGCCGTGCGGACCTTGGAAGGGGTCCGCAGCTTCTTGAGCACGTCGTGGTCGGCCCCGGCTATGGCGTCCAGCGCCGCCAAACCACCGGCCACATAGCCGGCCACCGTCACTTTGGCCCAGCCGTTGAGTGAGGCCACCAGAGGTCCGCCCCGGAGCAGAAGCCCGCGGGCGCTGTCGCACTGATGGGCGACCAGCCGGCGCAGCGATTCCGACGCCTGAGGCGCCCCCAGGTCATCCTCAGTGACGCCGAAACGGGTCATCTCGTCGGCCGGGAAGTAGACGCGGCCCTTCTCGGTGTAGTCCTCGCCGATGTCTTGGAGGTGCTCCACGATTTGCAGACCTGTGCACACCGCATCGCTGAGGACAATGCGCTCAGGTGTGGCTGCGTCGAACACCGCTAGCACCAGCCGGCCAACAGGGTTGGCCGACAGCGTGCAGTACTCGGCCAATTCGGCCTGTGTTTGGTAGCGGCGCTTGCGCTGATCGACTCGGTTGGCCTCGATGAGGGCCAAGAACGGCTCGTTGTCGACATCGAGTTCGTCGAGTAGAGGAGTGAGCTGGACCATCACCGGGTGGGTGGCATCGCCAGCTCGGGCTCGTTGGAGCTCCGCTTCGATCCAGTCCAGTGCGGCTAGGCGGTCGCCGTCATATTCGTCTCCGATGTCGTCCACGAACCGGGCGAATCCGTAGATGGCCAGGAGATGGGCGCGGTGAGTCGCGGGGACTGCCTTCAGCACAACCGGGAAATTCTCGCTTCCCTTCTGGTCCATGATCGAGTTCAAGTCGAACCCGACTTCAGCCTGCACAGCACCCCCGCTGTTTCCCGGGCTAACTCGCTGGTCAGCGGGCTAGCCGAGCTATCCATGACAATGTTCTGACAATCGTTACTCAATTGCAAACAAAAGAGTGACCATCAGGTCACCTTTTTGTACGCGCTCAATCTGAGGCTGTCAAGGCATTGGCAGCCTCGCGGTCTTCGAACTTGGGACGATCGGCGAAACGGCCCATCAGACTCTCGGCGAAAATGTGAGCGATTGCGTCCATAATGAGAGCCCCCGCGAGCCGGTGCCTTCGGGGATCGTCGGACAGGGCCTCACCCAGTCGCTCGGCTAGCCGCCAGAACACTCGCTGGGCGGCGGCGGCATGCTCCACCTGGCCTTGCACCGACCGCTTGGCCACCTCCAGCATGATGGGCAGACCGGGCAGGAGCGTTTCGGCCAGGCGACGGGTGAGCTCTTGGCGGCTCAACCCGACCTGGCCGCCTACCGAGGCGGCGAAATCCTCTGCGGTGTTGTCCACCACCGCTTCCACCGCTCGAAAGAACAGGTCCTGTTTGGAGCGGTAGTAGCGGTAGAAGGTCCCCTTGGCCACGCCGGCCTGGGTGCAGATGTCGGCCACGCTCACCTCGGTGTAACCCCTGAGGGCGAACTCCTGAATGGCCACATCCCGCAACTGCTCACCACTGTCGGCCAAATTGGCCACCTCGGTGTGGTCGGGGTTCTCCGCATTCATGATCTGGGCGATGTGGCGCAACGGCAGGCGGTGGCGCTCTCGCAATTCCCTGATCTGCTCTACCGCCTCGGCATGGCGCTGGTTGTAAAGGAAGCGGTTGGCCGCGGCCCGACGGGGCGCGGGCAGAAGGCCCAGCCGCCGGTAATGGTGGATGGAGGCAGCCGGTACTCCGGTGCGGGCTACTAGCTCGCTGATGGGGAACTCCCCGGGAGTGCCCATGCCTCCACTCTTATTCGCATAGCCATGCCGCCGCCAGCGCGTACCGGAAACTCGTGCCTGCGGATGGCTATTCCTGCTCGGCAATCTTGATCGCGTCTTCGAAGCTGGTGCCCTGCTCGATCAGGTTGCGGTACTTCATCACGTGGCGGGGTCGGTTGAACCCGAGTACGCCAACCAGGCGGCCGGCCCGGCCATACAGGGCGGCAAACCGCCGCTCCTCAGTCGATCCGGTGATGATGCGCACCTCATCGTCGGGGGCTGCCCGTCCCGCTAATTGGATCTTGCGGTCGTACTGGTCGCTCCAAAACCACGGGACTGGGGCATAAGGCTGGGACTCGTCGTCGGAGGCCAACAGGCGAAGCGCCGCATGCTGGCCCTGGGCGATGGCGTTGTCCCAGTGCTCCACCCTCATGGTCTCGCCGAACAGGGGGTTGGGCCAGCGGGCCACGTCACCGGCGGCGGCAATTCCCGGCGCGGCCAGACAGGTCTCGTCGCACACCACCCCGTTGTCCAAGGTCAGGCCCGAGCCCTCCAGCCATTCGGTGTTGGGCATCACGCCAATGCCCACCACCACCACGTCGGCTTCCACCGAAGCGCCGTCGCTCAGATTCACCCGCTCCACCCGGCCATGGCCGTCGAAGCCGTCCACGCCCACGCCGAGGCGCAGGTCTACCCCGTGGTCCCGGTGGACGTCGGCGCACACCGTGCCGATCTCGGTGCCCAGAACGCGGCCCAGCGGCACTGGGAGGGCCTCGATCACCGTGACCTCCAGGCCCCGCTCTCGGGCGGTGGCCGCCACTTCGGCGCCGATGAACCCGGCGCCCACCACCGCCACCCGCTGGGGGGAAGCCTCCAGCTCGGCCCGTATGGCCAAGCAATCATCCAGATCCCGCAGGGTGTAGATGCCGTCGAGTCCGTTGGTGGGCAGCTCCCGACACCGGGCCCCGGTGGCGATGAGAATGCCGTCGGCGGTGACCGTCGAGCCGTCGTCGAGGGTGACGGTGCGGCTGGCCACATCGAGCCCGGCCGCCCGGCGGCCCAGCCGCCAGTCGGCGTCTAATTCCTGGAGGGACTCGTCATCGGAAAGCGCGATGCGGTCCTGTTCCCATTCCCCGGCCAGGAGCTGCTTGGACAGGGGAGGCCGGTCGTAAGGCTGGTGGGGCTCATCGCCAATGATGGTGATGGCCCCGTCGAATCCTTCTCGCCGAAGCGACTCGGCCGCTCTGGTTCCGGCCAGCGACGCTCCAACAATTGCTAGTGAGCGCAGCGGGCGCCTACTCCTCGGCCACGGAGATGGCCTGCTTGGGGCAGCGCTGGACCGATTCGTTCACCCGATCGCGGGCCTCATCCCCCGGGGTCTCGTTCAGCAGGTACAGAAAATCGTCGTCGCGTACCTCGAAAATGTCAGGAGCGACCTGCATGCAAATGGCGTTGCTCTCGCACAGGTCGTAGTCCACGACCACCCGGTATCCCATCGGATCCTCCCATCTCCCAAAAAGACACCCCGACCCTACCCAACCAACCCCCACCCCGTCACCATCGGGCCTCGACTCTGTTACAGGCAGTGGTGTTGGGTGTAGGTGCGGATCTCTTGGCGGGCGGTGGCGACGGCTTCTTCGAGAGCGAAGGCCCGGTCGAATAACTCTTGGAGGTCTTCGATCTCGTCGATCTCCCGGGAGGCGTTGGCCACGGTGGTGGCTGCTTCCCGGATGTCGGGCGGTGCGGCGTCTTCCAGAGCATCCAACTGGGCTAGATCGACTTCCCCCTCAGCCGGCCTCATCCCCACCCCGTCTTCGGCCAACTCACAAAACACCACAATGTCGCCCTTGTCGTCACTACCACACGCCGCCAATCCCATCAAGAAGAAGATCGACAAGACCACTGGCACGCACGCTCGAAGGGTTGATTGCCGCTTCGGCTCAGCTTCCAAACCCAGGTGGGCTGGGGGGTGGCGCCGGAGGCGGACCTGGCGCACGCGAAGCACGCCAGGCCGCCGCAGAGCGACAGGACCCGCCGGCCCGCCGGAGGTTCCGCTATCCCGAGGAAAGCGCTTCACCCCACTAGCTTGCCCGTTCAAGAAGTGGGCTTGTCGGCGCCCACGATCCACATGGCGTAATACTGGGCGCCGCCGCCGTAGGCATGCCCGAAGGCCTTGCGGGCACCGTCTACCTGGTGGTCACCGGCCATGCCCCGAACCTGGAGGGCGGCTTCGGCGAAACGGATCATGCCCGACGCCCCGATGGGGTTGGATGACAGCACTCCGCCTGAGCAGTTCACCGGCAGATCGCCGCCGTCGAGATGGGTGGCCCCTTCCTCTACCAGCTTCCAGCCGTCACCGATCTCGCAGAATCCCAGGCTCTCCAACCACATCGGCTCGTACCACGAGAACGGCACATAGATCTCTACTTCATCGATCTCCGCCCGCCGGTCGGTGATGCCCGCCTGGGCGAACACGTCGTCGGCACAGTCTCGGCTGGCCTGGGGGTTCACCTCGTCGCGTCCGGGAAAGTTGTTGGCCTCGCTGCGCAATGCCGCCCCATGGATCCAGGCCACCGGCTTGGTCGAGGCGTCGCCGGCGGCCTCGTCACCCAACACAATCGCGCAGGCCCCGTCCGACGACGGGCAGGTCTCAGAAAACCGGATCGGCTCCCACAGCATGGGCGACTCCACCACCTGGTCGAAGGTCAGGTCTTGCTGTTGCAAGTGGGCATACGGATTGCGCAAGGCGTGCTGGCGGTCTTTGAACGCCACCATGCAGCCGATCAGCTCGGGGGCGTTGGTGCGGGCCATGTACTGGCGGATGATGGGCGAGAAGTAGCCGCCGGCTCCGGCGTTGATCGACACCGAGAACGGCTGGGGCAGCGACAGCGCCCAGGTGGCGTTGGACTCCGACTGCTTCTCGAATCCCAGGGTGAGCACCCGGCGGTGGATGCCGGCCTGCACCAGCGAAGCGGCCACCACTGCGGTCGACCCGCCCACCGATCCTGCGGTGTGGACCCGCAACAGCGGCTTGCCCACTGCCCCCAGCGCCTCGGCCAGGAACAGCTCGGGTTGCATGACCCCCTCGAAGAAATCGGGGGCCTTGCCCACAACCACGGCATCGATGTCGTCCCAGCCCACCTCGGCGTCCTCCAGCGCCCGATAGGCGGCCTCCCGCACCAGGCCGGGTAGCGACACGTCCCCTCGGGTGGTCTGGTACTTGGTCTGGCCGACACCTAGCACTGCGGTGCGCTCAGCCATCACTCCCCCTCCATCACGCACACCAGGTTCTGCTGGAGAAACAGCCCCGACGCGGCATGGCCCAGTACCCGGTCGGCCCGACCGTCATGAATCTGGCGGGCGGCGTCGGCGATGCGCATGAGGCCGGCGGCCATCATGGTGTGGCCGGCCAATGCCCCGCCGCTGGCGTTGACCGCAGTGTCGGACCCCAGCCCGAGTTCGGCCTCCAAGATGTGCTCTTGGGTGGTGAACGGAGCGGCCAGCTCAGCCGCGTCCAAACGATCATTGCCCGCTCCAGCCTCCACGGCCGCCTTGTGGGCGCTGGGGGCCCGGGTCAGGTCGCGCACCCCCGGCTGGTGGGGGTCAATGCGGTGGTCGATGCCCTTGATCCACGCCGGGCGTTCGCACAGCTCTCGGGCCCGGTCGCCGGCCGCGAGCACCACGGCCACGCCTCCGTCGGCGGAGGCGGCGCAGTCGCTGGGCCGCAGGGGGTCGGCGATGGGTGCCTCGGCCAGCACCGAGTCGACGGTGGCGTCGGCGGAAGACCGCACGGCCAGCGGGTTGTCGGCCGCGCCGTTGAGGCTGCGGACCGCGATCTCCGCCAAGCGCTGTTCGCTAACTGTGCCCGACTCCAGCATGATCCGAGCCTGGAGGGCGGCCATGGCAAAGGCATCGGGCCACAGCGGCCCCAGGTAGTAGGGGTCTAGTTGGGTGGAGAGCACGTCGCGCAGCGATCCGGGCGACGACTTGCCGTAGCTGTACACCAGCGCGGTGTCTATGCCGCCGATCTGGAGCTTGACCCACGACTCATACAGCGCCCAGGCCCCGTCCATCTCCACATGGCTCTCGCTGATGGGCGGCACGGCGCCCACCGCGTCCAGGGTGTGGACGAATGAGAACGCCTGTCCGGCCAGGAAGTCGCTGCTTCCCGAGCAGGTGAAGCCGATGTCGTCTTGGGTGAGGCCCACCGCGCCCCGGGCCTCGTTGATGATCGGCACCATCAGCTCCACCTCGGTGGTGTGGGTGAGGGCCTTTTCCTGGCTCTGGGCCACCGACACCACGGCGATGTCGCGCATCACCCTCCCTCCCCCGCAGCCCGCTCTCCCGACTCAGCCGCCTGTTTGGCGTGCCAGGCGTTGGTGCCCGCGGCGGTTACCGGGATGTCGGGCTCCCCGGTGGGCTCCCAGTACAGGATGTTCTCCGCCGTGCGACCCAGCTGGTCGTCGGGCTTCCACACCGCCCGCACCCGCATCCCCATACGCACCTCGGAAGTGTCGATCCCCGCCACCAGGCCCAAGAAGCCGATGTCGGCGCCGTCGAGGTGGATCCAAGCGCTCACGTAGGGGATCTCCAGGTCATCCCTACCCGGGATGGGCAATCGGGTCACGCAGAAGCCACCCACATGGCCGGTATCGGGCAGCTCCACATAGTCGGGCGTGGCTGCGCCATGGCGGGGATCAACCCCCCGAGGGGGCACGAACACCGCCCCATCGACTGGCGAGCGTTGGCCGAGGATCTTGCGGTCGGCGAAGGCGTTCAGATACCCGGATGAGGCCGAACCGGGAATGAAGTCGTACTCCAAGCGGATGGGAGTGCGCACCGACCGCACCGGCTCCACCTCGGCCAACTTCTCGGGCAGGCGCACCTCGCCCGACAGCGCCGCGGGGGGAATGCTCGGATCGGCGCTCATTGCCCCGCTCCCTCGGGGACGAACCCCTCCAAGTCGGCGATGTGCCCTTCGCGCTCCGATCGCCAACGGGCGGTTACCCGCATTCCGACCGACAATTCGTCGGGGCTATCCACCAATAGCCCGTGGACCATGGGGGTGTCGGCCCCATCAAGGCGAACCATGCCCAGGCCGTGGGGCTGGTCCCAGGGTGACTGCGACCGGGGCGGGTCCACCCAAGTCCAGCTCACCAGCTCACCGCCCGGGCCAACCTCAACCAGTTCGGTCAGCGGGGCCGAGGTCTCCGGGTCGTACTCGGTGGGCGGGCACAGCACAGTGCCATTGGGGCGGCGGATGCCCAAAACGACCCCCTCCCGCAGGCCGGTCAAGAATGCCCCGATTACCGGACCGGTGGTGCGGGTAAACGGGTACTCCAGTACCAGGTCGGCCCGGAGTCGCTCGGCCATCTGACTAGCCCTTCCCGTCCACCGAGATGGTGCCCGCGTCGGTGTCGATGATGACTGGAGCACCGTCGACTGGCTCGTCGCCGTCGAACTCCACCCCCATGAGGCAGGGGATCTGAAAATCTCGGCTGATGATGGCCAAGTGGCTCTCGATGTCGCCCGACCGGCACAGAATCCCGGCCAGGTCGGCCTCAATGGGGGCCAAAAACGTGGCCCCGGCGTCTTTCACCAGTGCCACCGTTTCCGAGGCCACGTCATCGCCGGCGTCGAGTACGGCAATCACATCATCGGGGGTGTCGAAGCGCATCAGCCGGCCGTGGCCGGAGATACCGGAGAACACCGGGCTGCCCCGGCCAACAACGCTGCTCATCAGAAATCAGACACTGGGTGTTTCGCCGACACGCCCATCAAAACTCGATCACCTGGCGCACGACCTCGCCGTTTCGCACTGCTTCCAGCGCGGGGTTTATCTCGTCGATGGTGATGCGCCGGGTGATCATGCGCTCCAGGTCGAGCTTGCCCCCCTTCCACAACCGCAGCAGCTTGTGAAAGTCGGTGCGCACATCGGTCCCGCCGTAGTAGGAGCCGATCAAGGTCTTCTCGTTGTAGAACAGCTCGAAGGCGTTAAACGACACCATCTCATCCATACGGCCCACACCCACGATGCAGCAGGTGCCGCCCCGTCGGGTCATGTCATAGGCAGTGCGCATCAAGGCAGGAATGCCGACGCATTCCAGGGCGAAGTCGAATCCCTCGCCCCCGGTGATCTGGTTCTTGGCGTCCTCCAGATCTTCGGGCAACACCGCATGGGTAGCGCCGAAGGAGATGGCCTCATCCAGCTTGGCCGGGTTCTTGTCCACCGCCACGATTTCGGCCGCGCCAGCGATCCGAGCGCCTTGGATGGCGGCCACGCCCACACCGCCGGCACCGAACACCACCACCGATGAGCCCGGGCTCACCTTGGCGGTGTTGAGTGAGGCGCCGGCTCCGGTCATCACCCCGCAGCCAATGAGAGATGCCACGTCCAACGGGATGTCAGGGTCGATCTTCACCACTCCTTGGCGGGGCATGATCAGCTTTTCGGCAAAGGTGCCTGCCCCGGCCATGCCGAACAATTCGGTGCCTGCCTGGCGGAACTTCGTGCGAGCCATCGAAGCCAATGCGATGTTGGGGCACAGATTCGGCTGGTGACGACCGGTGCAGTACACGCAATTCCCACACGAGGGCGACCACACCACGATCACATGGTCGCCGGGGGCCAATTCGTCAACATTGGAACCGACCTCCTCGATGATTCCCGCACCCTCATGGCCGAGCACCGCCGGCGGGGCCTGGGGGATGGTCCCATTCATGGCCGACACATCGGAGTGGCACACCCCGGTGTGGGTGATCTTGATGGCCACGTCGTCGGGGCCCATCTCCACCAACTCAACGTCATCGCACACGTCGAGGTTGACGTCGCCCATTTCTCGCATAATCGCCGCAAGCATTGAAGGATCGTAGGCCGAGCCTGCCTTCCAAGACACACCTAGCTGCCAAACCGAACCACGCAAGAACTTCGCGTTTCCGACTGAATGCAGTTGAAGCGCCTTTGGCTAGTCTCATCAGCCATGCCGCAGACCATGCCGCTGGACACCCAGGAGCTGAACCGAATGGTGGAGTTCTGGGACATCCTGGTGTCGGAGAACTCCAAACGGCGCACCGGCCTCACCTCAGGGCTCATTCCCGTGCGGGAGTACACCAGCTATTCGGGCATGGAGTCCTGGCTGCGCTGGCCCGACATATTGGCCCGCTGCGACGAGGTGCTGGAGGCCTCCGAGTTGGGGGCCAAAATGCGGGGGCCGGGCACCCAGACCACCAACGCCCACCCCTTCGCCCTGGTGTGCATCCCGTTCGGCGGCTGGAGGGCGCTGGAAGAGCTGTCGGCCATGGGACTCACCACCCAGGTGGACGATGTAGAAGATCGGGTGCGCTTCCTCATGGACTACTGGATCCGCTGGGTGGAGCCGTGGAGGGGCGACGGGTTTCGCTCGTGCTGGGACGCGGCCGACACGCTGCGGACCTGCGACCCGGAGATCATCGACACCCTGTACCAGGCTGCTTGGCCGGTGGAGGGCGACGGCGACAATCGCACCGCCCGCCGATTCGTGGCCGGACTCCAGCAGTACCTCTTCCTGTTGTACCTCGACACCCGGCTGGGCACGGGCGACACCGGCCCCTACCCGCTGCCCAACGGCCGCCACATGATCGTTCGGGAGTTCTCCTCGCTGGCCCAGAGTTGGATCCCCTGGAGCCATGTGGCCGCCGATGTCCCCTACCAGAACTTGGTGGTGGGCCTGGTTTTCCGCCCCGGTATCCACAACCGGGTGAACGATCTGTCCACCACGTTCTCAGTGCCGGCCGACAACCTGGCCTGGCTGGAAGCTATGTCGGTGTTCGAACCCCGGCCCGGCGGAGAGCTGGTGCCGGTGGACCGGGAGGAGCTGCCCGAGATCCTGGCTGCGATCAAGAAGGCCCAGGCCGACGCCTACCGGTTGATGAACACCTGGACCTTCGAGGAGAAAGTCCACAACGGCACCTACGTCTACTTCCGGGGTCTGATGTGGCCGTTTACCAACATGCTGGGCATCGACGACGAGTTCGACTGGTCGCTCCCCCACCCCCACACCGCTGAGACGGTGTGGCCAATTTTCGCCGGCGGCCTGCCCGAACAGGAGGACGCCGAAGAGGTCACCTTCCCGATGTTCCCCCGATTGAAAGGCTCCTGACTGTGAAGTTCGACATTGCCAGCAGCCAAGTGAGGGTGAACCCATGAAGTTCGACATGCCGCTGTCTGCTGACCTGGCTGGGACTCGAGATCAAGCCCAGGCCTATGAGGCCATGGGGGTCGACGGGGTGTTCACCTTCGAGGGTCAGCGCGACGTGTTCTTCCCGCTGCTGAGTGCGGCCCAGGACACCGGCCTAGACCTCTATACCAACGTGGCCATCGCCTTGCCCCGCAGCCCGATGCACCTGGCCTACCAATCATTCGACCTGCACCGACTGTCAGATGGGAAGTTCGCCCTGGGCCTGGGGTCGCAGATCAAGCCTCACATCACCAAGCGCTACAGCGCGGTATGGGACCGCCCGGTGGCCCAGATGCGGGAGCTCATGGCCGCCACCAAGGCCATCTTTGCCCGGTGGCAGGATGGTGACGCCCTCGACTTCAAGGGCGACTACTACACCTTCACACTCTCCACTCCGATTTTCGAGCCCGAGCCGCTGGAGTGGGGCACGCCGCCCATCTGGGCCGGGGCGCTGGGGCCGAAGATGACCAAGATGGTGGCCGAGACCGCTGACGGCATCTTGATCCACCCGTTCTGCTCCGAGCAGTTCCTGCGATCCAAGACGCTGCCTGCGGTGGAAGCGGGGCTGGCCGCCGCCGGGCGCAGCCGGGATGACTTCCTATTCGGCGTGGGAGTGATCGTCGGCCTGTACGGAGATGACGCCGACGAGTCAGAGGCTTGGCGGGTAGAGCAGCTCTGCCGCTCCAACCTGGGTTTCTACGGCTCCACCCCGGCCTATCGGGTGGTGCTCGACGCTCACGGTTGGGGCGAGCTGCAAGACGAGCTCAACCGCCTCACCAAACAGGGCCGCTGGGGCGACATCGGCGACGTGTGGGACGACGAAATGGTCCACACCCTCAGCATTCAGGGCACCCCCGCCGAGGCCGCCGCGGAGATTCACAACCGATTCGGCGGCCTGGCCGACCGCGTTCACCTATCCCTCCACGGCGCTCCCCAACCCCTGGTCGCCGAGCTGTTCGCCAACCTCAAGGGCTGAATTTCTACAGGCATTCTCCTCTTAGTGGGGAGTCAGCGGCCTAACCCTGCGGTTGTATGTGGGCTTCTACCCGGTTGGCGGGCTCGTCGATCCAGCCTTTGGAGTTGGCATAGGCCAGCATGCCGTCGAATTGGGCCTGCCACTCGGCATCAGCGGCGTCGCCGGCCAGTTCTCGCACGAAGGCGATGTCGATCCACAGGTGGTTGTCCCGCTCTGATGCTGCGGCCGCGCCATCAAAGGCGGCCACCGCAGCGGCGATGTCGCCGTCGATCGCCACGTGGAATTCCCGGAAGTTGCCTGCATCCTCGAGGGTGATCGTGTCGGCAATGGCGATGAACATGGGCCTCAGCTTTGCGGACTGGTCGGCCGGGTGTCGATCCGGGCACTGAAAGGCAGCGACACCAGGGCGGTGACCACAACCATGCCCATGAGCAGGTCGATGGCCTCGGACGCCGAGGCGGCGGAAGTGACAAACGTGAGTCCCAGAGCCACGCCGATGGTTGTCGCCACCCGCTGCGCTGTGAAGTTGACACCCGTAGCCAGGGAATGCTGATCGGGAGACACGTCGTTGATGGCGGCGGCCATCAACGAGGGGAACACCATGCCGGTGGCGACGCCGATCACGGTCATCCCGATCACGAAGACCACGGCGTTGGGCTCTTCTCCCAACAACAACCACAGCGCAATGGTGGTGCCGACGTAAATTGCAGTGCCGGGGAGAATGAACCGGCGATGGCCGGTGCGGTGGGCGATACGGCCGATGAGCACACCCACCACTCCGGCGAACAGCGCCAGGGGCGCCACTGCGAACCCGCCCTCCAAAGGGGTCCACCCCCACGATCGGATAACGATCACGGTGAAGCCGAAGAACATACCGAACCACGACGAGGCGAATATCAGCATCGACAGATTGCTCCGACGAACGTTGGGAATGAGGAACAGTCGAAGCTCCACCAACGGATTGGGGTGGTTCAGCGATCGCTGCACGAACAGCCCGAACACGGCTAGTCCCCCGATGATGCTGCCGATCACCCTCTCGTCGGTCCAACCCCACGGGTCGCTCTGCACGATGCCCAGGGTGACCAGCGCCGTGGCCGCGGCCACCATCACTCCGCCCAGAGGGTCGGGCAGCGCCCGGGACTCACCGCTTCGGGACTCCCGAAACACCAATGGCACCACGATTAGAACGATGAGAGAGAAGGGCACGTTCAGCCAGAACATCCACTCCCACCCCAGCCACTCAATGGCCAGACCGCCCACCGGAGGCCCGACCGCCGAGGATGTTCCGCCGGCCACCGCCCAGATGCCCACCGCCAGAGGTAGTCGGTTGGAGGGCAGCGAGGCCATGAGCAGCGCCACCGCCGCAGGATTGATGGCCGAGGCACCCGCGGCCATCACTGCCCGCGCCCCGATCAACACTCCCACTGAGGGAGCCATCCCACCGAGCACCGAGCCAGCGAGAAACAGCCCCACGCCGGCCAGGAGCACCCGCCGCCGACCCAACCGGTCGGCCAGCACTCCACCGGGCACCAAAGTGGCCGCTCCGACAATGGTGAAGATGTTGGTGACCCATGACAGCGTCGGGTCGGACACGCCGGGAAACGCCTCGCCGAGGGCCGGATAGCCCACGGTCATGATCGACAGGCCGATGCCAGTGAGCGATGCAGACAAGATCAACATGGTCAAACCGACCGCCGGATGGCGCGTGATCGGTTGGGGAGCTGCTGCTGCGGTCACCTAGCGTTTGTGGGCAGGAAGTTCGGCGTTGATTTCCTGGGCACGAACGGCCACGCTAGACGAGGAGCCGACAAGATGAGCAGCAACGACGAGAGTGGCACCGTTACCGAAGTCCTCGACGGCGACATCTTGGTGGCCCAAGACAGCGGGGTGCTTACCTTTACGCTGAATCGGCCCGACGCCCACAACGCCATAACCCCTGACCAGCGGAATTTCTTGGCCGACGAATTCGCCCGTATCAGCGAGGACCTGTCGGTGCGAGCGGTGATCTTCACCGCCACTGGCAAGGGTTTCTGCACCGGGGCCGACCTGCGGGTGGCCCGACCCGACCAGGTGCGGCCCCCAGGAGCCCCCGACCGGGCCATCATGGAGGTGGCCCGGGGCATCAAAGTGGGGGCCCAGAAGCTGATATCGGCCATCTTGGACTGCGAAAAGCCGGTGATCGCCGCCGTGAACGGCACCGCGGCGGGCATGGGCGTCCACATGGCAGTGGCTTGCGATCTGGTCGTTGCCGCCGAGGGAGTCCGCTTCATCGAGGTTTTCGTGCGCCGGGGCCTGGTGCCCGATGCCGGCGGCGTGTACCTGTTGCCCCGGCTGATCGGCCCGCAGAAGGCCAAAGAGCTGATGTTCTTCGGCGACGATGTGAGCGCCGCCGACGCGGCCGACATGGGCCTGATCAATCGGGTGGTGCCCCCCGACGAAGTGATGCCCACCGCCCGGGCCTGGGCCGAGCGGCTGGCCGCCCAGCCCACTAAGAGCCTGACCATGAGCAAGCTGCTGGTGAACCGCAGCTTCGAGACCAGCCGCCAGACCATGTTCGAGATGGAGTCGTGGGCCCAGGAAGTTTTGATGGCCGGCGAGGACGCCGACGAAGGGGTCCAAGCCTTCAAGGAGCGGCGGGACCCGAACTGGAAGGGCTGGTAGCGGGACTACCCAGCCAAGGCGCGGCCGATGGCCGCCAACTGGCTGCTGCCTCCGCCGAAGGTGTTCTCCAGCTGCTTGACCCACAAGAAGTAGCGGTGAACGGGGTAGTCCACGTCGGCCCCCATCCCACCGTGCAGGTGCTGAGTGGCATGCACCACTCGCTGGCCGGCATCGGCCGACCACCACTTGGCCACCGCAGCGGCATCGGCTATCTCGGCGGGTGAGCGTCCCTCGTCGATTAACCAGGCGGCTTGGAGCAGGGTGACTCGCATGCAGTCATTGTCGATGTAGCAGTCGGCCGCTCGCATGGCCACGCCCTGGTTTGTGGAAAGGGGGCGACCGAATTGCTCGCGCTCAGACGTGTAGGCCGCAGCCATGGCGGTGGCCTCCTCGCAGCACCCCAGCGCCACCGCAGCCACCGCCACTTGGGCCCGAACCAGCATCCACTCCACAATCGTCCGACCGTCGGACCCGCCCAGCGCCGCATCTTCTCCGACCACAACCGATCTCAGGGTGAGTTCGCCGTGCAATTCCCGATTGGTGGTATCGCTCAGCGTCACCTCTACACCGTCGGCATCCAGGTCGACGACGAACACGGCCAGATCGCCGCGGTCGTCGCCGTCCACCACTCGGGCGGGCACTACCACGGCGTCGGCCACCCCCGCGCCTGGAACCGCAGGCTTCGACCCGTTCAACTCCCAGCCCCCTTCGGGAAGGCGGGCCGCGGTCACCGACGGAGACTGGGCGTCGTCGGCTCCCCACTCCGTTAGCGCCCCGGTGAGCACTGCCTGGCCGGAGGCCACCGCGCCCAACCAGCGGTCCCGCAGCGGGCGGCTTCCGAATTCAGCAATGGGCATGACCCCCAGCACCAGCGTGGGCCACAGCGGCACCGGCGCCACCCGCCGGCCCTGCTCCCTCAGCACCAGCGCGGTCTCCACCATGCCCAAGCCGAGCCCGCCGTGCTCCTCGCCAATGGACACTCCCAGCAGGTCGGAGGCGGCCAAGTCGGCCCACAGTTCCCGGTCGAACCGATCAGCGATGCGCTCCACTTCAGCCACCCGATCAGCCCCCGCCGAGCCAGAGAACACCTGCTCGGCCAGCGCGGCCACCGCCTCCTGGGTCTCGCTGAAGTCGAAGTTCATGGAGAGACACTCCCCTGCGAATCGCCCAGCATCGAATTCACCGTCGACCGCCCCTGGCCATCTTCAGCCCTGTCCAGGCCACGATCTCCCGCTGGACCTCGTTCACCCCTCCGCCAAAGGTGTTGATCTGAGCAGTGCGAGCAGCAGCCTCCACCTGGCCGGCCAACAGCGCACCCGGCGTCCCCTCCCGTAGGTGGGCGCCCGCCCCCAGCACCCCCAGCAGCAAGTGGTAGATGTCGCTCACCGCCTCGGTGCCATACACCTTCACCGCCGACGCCCGGGCCGGAATCAGAGAGTCGGCGGCCACCGCCGCGGCCATCTGCCAGTTCAGCAGCTTCATGGCCTCCAGCTTGGCGTGGCATCGGGCCAAGTCCATCTGCACCCACCCCTGGTCCAGCACCGTGGCCTCGGCCCCTTCGGCGACCGGAGTCTCCCCCGCCCAGGCCAGCACCTCCTCGTAGAGCTGGAATGACAGAGCCCCCACGGCGGCCAGCCCCACCCGCTCGTGGTTGAGTTGGCTGGTGATGAGCTTCCATCCCTCGTTCTCCGCTCCCACCAGGTTGGCGGCCGGCACCCGCACCTCGTCGTAGTACGTGGCCGTGGTGGTGGCGCTGCCCACCGTCACGATGGGCGTAAAGGAAAACCCCGGGCTGTCGGTGGGCACGATGATGATGGAGATGCCCTTGTGTTTTGGGGCGTCGGGATTGGTGCGGCAGGCCAACCAGATGTAGTTGGCCTCGTTGGCCCCGGAGGTGAACACCTTCTGGCCGTTGATCACCCACTCGTCACCGTCTCGCACCGCCCGGGTGGTGAGCGACGCCAGATCAGTGCCCGCGCCCGGCTCGCTGTAGCCGATGGCGAATTGGATATCGCCAGCCAAGATTCCGGGCAGATAGGCCTCCTTGTGCTCTTCGGAGCCGTGGGCCATGAGCGTCGGCCCCACCGTGTTGAGGGTCACGAACGGCATGGGACAGCCCGACCGCTGGGCCTCGTCAAAGAAGATGAACTGGTCGATGGCCGATCGCCCCTGGCCCCCGTAGGCCTGGGGCCAGCCGATGCCCAGCATCCCGTCGCGCCCCAGTTGCCGGAAGATCTCCCGCCGGGCCGGGCTGGTCTCATGGGCTCCCATCAGAGCCTCACGAACCTCGTCGGTCATCAAGCCGGCGAAGTAGCTCCGGAGCTCATCGCGCAGCGCCCGCTGTTCGTCTGTGTAGTCGAGGTACACCGGGCCGCGACGCTATCAATACGGCGCCGGTCAGTCTTCAAATGGAGCGGGGACTAGAGGGCGTCGGAACCCTGCTCGCCGGTGCGGATGCGGGTGAGGCCCTCCACCGAGGAGGTCCAGATCTTGCCGTCGCCGATCTTGCCGGTGCGGGCTGCGCCCGCGATGGCCTCGGTGGCCGCGGCCAGGGAGGAATCGTCCACCACTACCTCGATGCGGGACTTGGGGGTGAACGACACCTTGTATTCGGTGCCCCGGTAGGTTTCGGTGTGGCCGCCTTGGCGACCGAAACCCTGAGCCTCGCTCACGGTCATGCCCTGGACGCCGACCTCGGCCAGCGCCTCCTTGATGTCTTCAACTTGATGGGGCTTTACCACCGCAGTGATGAGCTTCATGGGAGCCGTCCTTTCTGGTCGCCGACCGGGACGCTATCAGGTCAATACAAAACTGGCAACAACCGCAGAATATTGGGTTTCTTGGACTCTATTGTGCTTTATGAGTCAGTACATTGGTACAATCCTGCTGTGCGGATTTGGATTGACGAGAACGCTCGCATTCCGCCCTATGAACAGCTGCGGGCCCAGCTTCGACTCATGGTTTCGTCCGGTCAGCTCAAGCCCCGAGAACGGCTGCCACCCATCCGATCACTGGCCGAAGAGCTGGGCTTGGCCCCGGGGACGGTGGCCCGGGCCTATCGGGAGTTGGAGTGGGAAGGGATCGTGGAGGGCCGGGGACGGGCTGGCACGTTCGTGGTGGACGAACCCCCCGTGGCGTTCTCGGTGGTGGAGCGCCAATTGGCCGATGCCGCCGAGCTATTCGCCGCCGAAGCCGATCGACTGGGGGCTGGACAACAAGCCGCCATGCTGGCTCTGGAGACCGCCTTCGCTGCCCGCTCCGACTTCGAACCGGAAGCTGACTGACGCTCAGCCCAGTACCACAGAGGGGTCGGGCACCAGATCGCGGGCCAGCCACTGGAACATCCGCCAGCCATTGTTCGCCGAGAACAGTGAGGCCTCGACTTCTTTGGCCGCTTCCTCGCTGATGGCCTTGGCATCGGGAGCCTTCACATGGACTTCGGCCACCCGTTCAGCGGCCACAAACCAGCCCACCGCCTCCCCCGGTGAACGCCCGCCGGTCAGCAAGCCGTGATTGCGGAGGATACACACCCGGCTACCGCCCATGGCCTGGGCAATGGCTTCCCCGCCAGCGACGTCGTTCACCTCGAGGTTCTCGCCGTCGTACAGCGACTGGTCGAACACGAACCCGCACGATTCCTGGCTGATGGCTCGAAACGGCTCGACGTTGGCCGACCACGGCGTGCCGTAGGGAGTATGGGTGTGGGCGGCCGAGGCTAGTTCGGGGCGGGCGTTGAGGATCGGCCAGTGGATGTTGTAGGCCGCAAAGTTCACGCCCATGTCCAGGGGACCGTCCACGCCCTGGCCGTCGGGGCCCACCAGGGTGAGGTTGTCGATGGTGGCATCGCCGAAGCGGATGCCGTAACCCAGCACCCAGAAGTGGTCGGTGAGGATCGGATCGCGTGCGGTGATGTGGCCGTCGCCGGTCTGGCCCCAGCGCATAGCGGCAAAGATGCGGTAGCCGATGGCCGCCTCCCACTTGCGAAGCAGGCGCAGCTCCTCGAGGTCGCTGACTTCAGGAGGAGAGCCGCCGTAAGTGACGCCGTAAGTGATGCCGGGATAGCGGTCCAGCAACAATGCCATTGCCAAATGATACCCATAGACAGCGCAGACACCTCCCCGAGTACAAGGCTGTGTTTGCCGCCACGACTGACTAGAACAGGGGGATGGCCAATCTGAATCTGAGCGCCGACGAGGTGCTCACCACCACCAGGGCGGTGCGCCGGCGCCTAGACACGTCTAGACTGGTCGCGCCGGAGTTGATCACCGAATGCCTGGAGATCGCCGTGCAGGCCCCCACCGGGTCGAACCGGCAGAACTGGCGGTTCATGGTGGTCACCGAGCCCGACCTGATTGCCGCGCTGGCCGACCTGTACCGCCGAGGTGGCGAAGTGGCCGGCGACTACCTGGGGGTGCTCCCCCGTCTCGATCCGTCCGATCCGGCCCAGTTGGAGGCCACCAACGAGAAGATGTACGCCTCGGCTGGCCATCTGTCCGAGCACCTGCACAAGGTGCCCGGAATGCTGATCCCCTGCCTTGTCGGGCGGGTGTGGGATCAGCCTCCGGTGACGGTGGCCTCACATGTGGGGTCGGTTATCCAGGCCGCGTGGTCATTCATGCTGGCCGCCCGGGAGCGGGGCATCGGCACGGTGTGGACCACCATCCACCTCTGTTACGAGCAGGAGGCGGCCGAGCTACTGGGCATCCCCTACGACGAGGTGATGCAGTTGGCCCTCATCCCCTTCGCCCATACCGTCGGCACGGATTTCCGTCCCGCCCGCCGAGAGCCTTTGGAGCTCGTCACCCGCTGGAACCGCTGGTAAAGCGGCACCATAGGATGCCTTCATGGATGCTGCACAGGCTTTGGACTACGTCCGGGAGAACACCAATGCGGTGCTAGCCACCGCAAGGGGGGACGGCACCCCCCAGATGTCGCCTGTCACCCTGGCAGTGGTGGACGACACCGTGGTGATGAGCACCCGGGAGACGGCCTACAAGACCAAGAACCTGCGGCGGGAGCCCCGCAGCTGGCTGTGCGTGTTCCCCCGAAACTTCTTCGGCGATTGGGTGCAGATCGAGTGCCAGGCTGAGATCATCTCCGGCCCGGATGCTCTGGAACCGCTGGTCGAGTACTACCGCACCCTGCGGGGCGAGCACCCCGATTGGGACGAGTACCGCCAAGCCATGGTCACCGACCAGCGCTGCCTGGTGAAGTTTCACATCCTTCGCGCCGGCCCCGACCGCTCGGGCTGAATCCGGTTGGCTCAGGTCAGCCCTCCTCGACGACGCGCCGCAACTTCTTGTCGAACTTGGCCCGGTAGTTGAGATCGTTGCGATGAGCGTCCCTCTTCTCCTCGAATAGGGCGTCGATCAGCCCAGACATCTGCCCGGAGGTCTTGAGGAGGGGAAGAACCTGCCGGTCGTCGATTCCCCGCTCACCCAGCAGCTTCTTCATAAGGTCGACCTGGCGACTGCTCGGCGGATTGGTAGAGCCTCGGGAGACCCGCCTCATGGCTTGCTGGCTTCTCTCCCGCCACCCTCTATTGGACGCTTGGATCAAGTCGACTGCGGTGCCCTTGCTCCACTCGGCAGCCAAGTGCTGGGCCAGCGCCAGCGTTGCCGCGGCGTCAGATCCGGCGTCGTGGGCTCTCTGCTCAATGCCCAACTCCTGGCAAAGCGTGGTCAGGCGGTAGGACTTGGTCCGTTCCGGCCACACCAGATGCGCCATCCGCAGCGTGCAGCCGATTGACCCGAATGCCGGCTCGGGCTGCTCGTAATGGGCCATAGCGGCGTTGATGCAGTTCATATCGAACTCTGCATTGTGGGCAATGACCGTCCGACCGCCGATGAAGTCAACCGCTTGGGCCCAAGCCTCCGGAAATACCGGCGACGACACCGTGTCTTCTGCCGTGATGCCGTGGATTCCCACGTTCTTGATGTCGTACCGGTTGCCAGGGGGCTTCACCAACCATGATCGCGAGGCAATCTTGCCGTCGAGAATCGCGGCAACCCCCAATTGGCAGACGCTGCTCGGGCTGCTGGTGGCCGTCTCGACATCTACCGCGGCCACACCGGTCAAATCGACTCGACTCAAGCTCTCCCCTCCACAATTCGAGCTGACCTCGAATCATCGAGCCAACCCCGCCTCGCTACAGCATCTAGAAGTTACATGCCCAAACCCACGGCACGCACATGCCAGCCTTCGTATAGCGGATAGGAACATCAGGGCGGGGCGTCGCTTGGGGCTCGGCTCTCAAAGTCAGTTGCGAAGAACGGGATTGTGCTGGGCCAGTTGATAGGTGGTGGTGCCGAACTCTGGAAAGGCATCCGGTGGCGCCTTGATCCGGTTGCGACCCAAGGGATCTTGTTCGACTTGCCAATTGCAGTCGTGGACTAGGTGATGGCAACCAGGGCAGAGCTGAGCAAGGTTGGGAATGTCGGTAGTCCCGTTCGCCTTCCAGTGCTGAATGTGGTGGGACTCGCACCGCTCTGACGGCGCCTGGCAACCGATGCAACCACCATCTC
The DNA here is from genome assembly GCA_965208545.1 of Candidatus Poriferisocius sp. Taxonomy (GTDB): domain Bacteria; phylum Actinomycetota; class Acidimicrobiia; order Acidimicrobiales; family Bin134; genus Poriferisocius. The sequence continues at coordinate 2,894,514 of OZ242341.1, forward strand.
GGGCCGCAAGCACAATGCGCTGGGCCAGCGATGCCGACCGCTGAGACTGGCCTAGCCACAGAGGCTGGCCCTTGGCGTCGAAGAATGCCGTGTAGACATCGGCGTCGTCGATGAACCGGGCCAATACTTCTGGCGGCACCGGCTGCCCATCATCAAGACGGGGCTGCCCGAGGGTGCCGGTGGAAGCGTCATACTCGGAAATGATCAGAAGGGATGCAGGCGTGGCCCGCTGCGGACCGTCTCGGGTTACTAACTGCGCCAAGGCGTCGGCATTCCGCTGCAAGTACGTGATCTTGCTATCGGGCTTCTCCTCGCGGCGAAACGCTTCGGCCATCTTGGCAAGCGCCATGCTGACCCGACGACCGGCCATGTAGTCCAGGTGGGCGAACAGCTTCCACGATCCATCCGGCTCTTGAGTGATTGATGCCCTGCGATCCTCACGCTGTTGCTGGTACTTGGTGTAGTCCCGCTCCTCGATCTGCTCTCTACGCAAGGCGTAACGCGAAAGCAGATCGGCCGGGACCTCCTTCGCATCATTCAAGATGACCTCTTCGGTCCTGTAGTCCGGCTTCCCGGCTACCCGCTCAATCACCCGAGCATGCCCAGAGGTGATTTCGCCCTCGGCCAGCGCCTCCAACGTCGCCGGAAAGTTCTCGGCCAGCGACACTGCCAACTTCACATCCGAACTCGCCCGCCCCGCCGACTCCAACACCCGCTCCCGTAACACCGCTGAAGCAGCCCGAGGACTACTCCGCCGTGCCCTCTCGGCCAATGCAAATGCCAATTCGCCCTCAATCACAGAACGAACCCGAGCTAATTCCTCAATTCGATCATCCAGACTTTCAAAAGACAAACCACCTACATCCGTCCGAAACATAGGCAAGTAGTCTCCACACTCAACGCCAACAGACGCCTCAACTGTGGTGGCTTCAGCGATCGCTGACCCAGCGAACTCCATGTCGAGAGACTACAACTGACCTGTGACAGTTACTCCCAACCTGTCCGGGCCCAATTCTGCCCCGATCAAGCAGTCAACTACATGAGCTTGTCGCCAGTGTGGCAACTCCGTAGGTTGCTCTTCTGGGTCCCAAAACCAACCCTTTTGACGAAAGACCAAATGGAACACTCAGCGGAATCACATTCTGCAAATTCTCAGACAAGAGCAGTCCGATTCACTCGCTGTCTCGTGACTCAAAAATAGCCAAAAATGACTCATGGCGTCTTACCAACGTAGCACGGTGCTTGTCTGCCAATATTGCTTGAGGATTCCCCTCGGGGTGTCGAGCGGCCAATTCCAGAATACGGCTGGCAACGGCCCTTTTGGAGGGAGGCTTGACTTTTGCCTGTCGATACCAGTTCTTGAGGTAGGCGGAACGCCCTTTAGTCGGTAAATTGAGAGCATGAGTCGGTTGCTTTCCAGACCGACGGAGTTCTTCTACTATTGCCTTGGTCAAAATCGCCTCATGTACGAGGTCTTCAAGAACGACTCCTACTGGCAGTGAGAAAAGGCGCTCTTTTGGAATACCTGCTCGTTTGAGATCTGCCACCAGCTGTCTCCCACCATCATCCCCATCAGTAAGGTAAACCATGGCATCGGATTCGGAGTCAATGCTACGAACACCTTCTCGTGACAATTGTGATATTCCGGGTACAATCTGATATGGAAGAGAGCCTTCGCCTGTAGCTGCCCGCAAGAGCGACGGCAACAAAATAAAGTCAGCAACTCCTTCGGTGGCAACGGCAAACCTATGGGGCGTAAGGGCCGCTGTAGATGCCCCCATGTGAATAAGCAGCGGACGAAATCCAGCATCATCTTCCCATACCCAATTCCTGACCGTGCTGCGATCTGGCCCCGTCGGGTCAATCGCACGGATGCCGTGACCGAGATCATGTGGAAGGCACCCGGGGGAGTGAGTAGAATACACTACCTGCGAAGCTATCTCTTGCTCATAGAGAACCCGAATAAGATCAGCTTGCGCATCCCAGTGCAAGTGACTTTCTGCCTCGTCGATGACAAGAATTGGAGGCGTTGTCACTTCCTTAGTGTCGAGAAACGCGATAAGGGCCAAATACGTACGTAATCCATCACTACGGTCCTCTAAACGATAAAGTCTTCCTCCGTCGCTAGACACAAAGATTTCTAGTCTAGTACCTTGAACACCAAGGTGGATGGATAAATTTGCCTGTGACCAACGATTTGCAAAGATGTCTTCCAAGTGCCCGTTTGCATCCTTGAGGAGGTCTTCCCGCAGTTCTGGACGTCCCTCAATTGATACACGTGCGAGCTCGCTTAGGTCCAGGTCAGCTAGGCGAGCAAGATTCCTAAGTCCGTCCGTCCAACTACTGGAATCTTGTAGTTCATAGTCTGTTCGAATGGTTCGATCACCTTCTGAAAATTCCAAAATTTCAGGCAAACGAGAATGCAATAACTCAAGCGCGGCATCTTGAGGGCGCTGTCTGCCCTCGTCAGCGATCATATTCGCAATGTCTTCACAAACTCTAAGTAATGTTGCAGGTGGGCTATCTTCTGCTTCACCTAACAACTTAGTTCTGAGATCATCCAATTCTTCCAGTACACCTTTATCAAATTTTGGTGATGTCTCAGAATCAGTCAGTAGTGACTGCACATAGCCAACCTGTTCGACAATTGTTTCAGGTGCAGAATCCATCCATTTGAGCTTTTGCAACTTTGCCAGAGACTTGCGAGTAAGTCCCGCAGCTGTACCTGGCCATGGAATATCTGGAATTGTCTTACTCGAAATTTGCCCAGATCTGTCTTGCCAAATGCAATACCAACGAACCTTAGATGCTTCTGGAACCATTTCCTTAAGGACTTTGCGATCAACCTCGTCAAGCAGGAAACTAGCTTCCAGTAGAGGGTTGCCAGGGCCTACATCTCGCGTAAAGTTCCGTTCGCCAAATTCTCCTGGGCGTACCACATCCAATAGAGCTTTCAGCAGAGATGATTTTCCCGCTTCATTCGGTCCTACTAGTGCTATGACAGGGGCATCAAGATTAATCTTGGCATCCTCAAATCGGCGGTACCCCTGGAGCTGCAACCACACCAACCTCATCGCAAGTCCTTCTTCACGGCCTTGAAGTCTGCCACTTCCGGTGGGCGGATGAGAACAACGTTGCTCTCAGGCAGCCAACGGCCTAGGGGGCTTCGACGGTAGCGGTCATTTCGGCTCCGGTGCAGGTGATGACTTTAGTGGCGATGGTGTTTCCTGGTTTGGGTGGAGGGAAAGGCTGGGACTCGAGCCCGCAGAGGGCTTGTTCAGCGTCGGGGTTGAGTTCTTTGCCGATAGCCTTGACGAGGTTGTGAATACTGGGGTCGCCGCGCTTGTAGGCCAGCAAGTAGGCGAAGCGGGGGAAGGACCCAGTGCAATCGTGGTCGGTGTCGATCATCCAGCAGGCCAAGTCTTCGCCCAAGGATGAACGGACGTTGCCAGTGGCGGGGTCGTAGGTGTCGTAGCCGGCGAGCGTCACGACCAGGTTGCCGTCGTCGTTGGCTTCGCACCACACATCTGGTTCCCTAAGCCGAGTAAGCGCGCCAGAATCGGCCTCTTTGGCTAGCCCAGCGATCTGGAGGTCTCGGACCGTAACGACTTTGTGGACCCGGACCGTAACGACTTTGTGGACCCGGACCGCCCCGGCGGCGTGGGGAGCGTTGTTGTCGTACGCGCTGGCCACGACGATTAGGTCTTCAATATCTCGGCGCCCGCTGCGAGCCTCACCTACGGCGCGATCCCTGGAGCTAGCTATGCGTGTTCCCCCTCAATATCTTCGGCGACTAGGTGCAGGTCGAAAGCCAGGCCAAGATCATCTCCGGCCCCGATGCACTGGAACCGCTGGTCGAGTGCTACCGAACCCTGCGGGGCGAGCATCCCGACTGGGACAAGTGCCGCTCCGATAGTGGCCTTGAATGCTGAAGCGGTGACAATAGCCGCGGCGCGTTTAATGAGGGCCGGGAGGTTACCCCGGCAACACCCGACTGCGACGGCAACGAGAGCAAGGAGACGTGCGCCGTTTAATGAGGGGCGGGGGGTTGCCCCCGGCGACGCATGCGTCGGACCAGATCGACGACACGCCACTCATCGACGCTTAATGAGGGCCGGGAGGTTACCCCGGCAACGCCTGTCCTAGTTGATATCGCATGGAACAGCGCAAACGTCCGTTCAATGAAAGCCGGGGCCTTACTCCCCGCAACGCTAGACCTGTGAATCCGTCGGCCAGTAGGAATTGCCGCGTTCAATGAGGGCCGGGGGGTTGCCCCCGGCGACTTGCGCTGCCGTGCGTGTAAGACGCCCACGTCTACGGCGTTCAATGAGGGCCGAGGCCTTTCCACCGGCAACGTAACAAGTGGCGCAGTTCTTCGACTACATCCGACACACCGTTCAATGAGGGCCGGAGCACTACCCCCGGCAACGTCCGATGGCGATGGCCAAGAACACGAGGACCTCCTCGAACGTTCAATGAGGGCCGGGGGGGGGCTAACACCGGCAATACCCAGAGTGACATTCTGACGCTCCGCCATTTGAGCTACGTTCAATGAAGGCCGGGGGGTGTCCCCCCGACAACGTGAAATTCCATCGCTGAGCCACCCGCCGGCGTCCAGGTCGTCAAATTAAGCCGAGGGGTACTCCCGGCAGCGTCCCGCTGGCGTGTTGCTGGCCAACTTCGACGGATACGTTCAATGAGGGCCGAGGGCATTGCTCCCGGCAACGATTGGGCATCTGCCACGGGCCTTGAACGAACTCGTTCGTTGAATTAGGGCCGAAGGGGCTACCCCCTCGGCGACTCGCCCCTGGCGGCCGTCATTCAGCAGGAAGTTGCTGTTCGTTCAATGAGGGCCGGAGGCCACCCCCGGCGACGCTTGATCAAGCCGTAGCCATATTCCCACGCTTGGCGCGTTCAATGAGGGCCGGGGCCTTGTGCCCAGCAACATCTAAAGACGATGATCATGATTGCGATGTTAAGGAACGGTCAATGAGAGCCGGAATCTAACTCCCGGCTACGAGCGACCGAACAAATCGACGACACTCCCGTGATCGACGTTCAACGAGAGCCGGGGACTACCCCGGCAACGCCGGCTTCACCATTTGGGGAACGGACTTGTTAGTCGGCGTTCAATGAGGGCCGGGGACTACCCCGGCAACGCTTGTTCCAGGCGGCACAGGCGGCGAGGCCCTCGTCCTGCGTTCAATGAGAGCCGGGGACTACCCCGGCAACGCCTAATGGCGATGGCCAAGAACACGAGGACCTCCTCGAACGTTCAATGAGGGCCGGGGGACTACCCCCGGCGACGCCGTAGGGACGCCTCGGCTGCGAACTGGGCGATGATCTGCGTTCAATGAGGGCCGGGGACTACCCCGGCAACGCTTGTTCCAGGCGGCACAGGCGGCGAGGCCCTCGTCCTGCGTTCAATGAGAGCCGGGGACTACCCCGGCAACGCCACCTCGTGGCAGGCGGCGGTACCGACCAATGTGCTCGTTCAATGAGGGCCGGGGGGGCTACCCCCGGCGACGCCCGCCAACACGCCGGGCAACTGGCCGTTCGGGTGGGACGTTCAATGAGGGCCGGGGGTCACCCCTGGCGACGTGCAAAAGGTGCCCACAAAGCTCTCTAGAGGCACACCCGTTCAATGAGGGCCGGGGGTCACCCCTGGCGACGCGTAGGTCGATCATCGTGCCCGACCCGTCGTAGGTGTACGTTCAACGAGGGCCGGAGGTTACCCCCGGCAACGCGATGGGTCACGCTTTGGGGCTGGGACATCCGGGCCCCGTTCAATGAAGGCCGGGGATTACTCCCGGCGATGGCAGCTTCTCGGCTGTGCCCGCCAACATGTGAGGGTCCGTTCAATGAGGGCCGGGCAATACGCCCGGCGACACCCCCGGGGCGGCCGTCGTTCAACAGGAAATTGCGATTCGTTCAATGAGAGCCGGGAGCTAATTCCCGGCTACGGACGTGAAGCCACACCGCAGCACATGGCCCGGATGGAGTTCGTTCAATGAGGGCCAGGGATTTAACCCCGGCAACGCCAGCCGGGAAGCGACGCCGCACGCAGATGTCATCACCGTTCAATGAAAGCCGAGGGGTTACCCCCGGCGACATGCGGTGGCGAATGCGGTCACGAAGGCGATCAACGGCGTTCAATTAGGGCCGAGGAGGCTACCCCGGCGACACGCGACGGCTACGGTTACGGTTCCGGTTCCGGCGACGGCGTTCAATGAGGGCCGGGGAGATCACCCCCAGCGACACTCCCCCACTTTGATCCCCAGCGACTATGACTGGAATTCACTGTTGGGGGGATGAAGTGGCTTCAGCCGCAATGGGCTCTTTCTCTATTCATTTGCCAAGGATCATTGGAGGTTCTCGCCCGCTTGCGGGGAGCTACCCGAGAGAATATCGCCAACAGGCGACAGGCTTGCCGGAGCAGGATCACGGCACACCCGCCTCACGAGTGAAAGACCTCTATGGGTTCTATACCTAATTCGGTGATTTCCTGAATTGGCGACGTGAACGCGACCGGTCTGGCTGGATGCGCTCGCTGCTAATTCCTCTGGTGCTGTCGGCTCTCGCTGAGGACCTGTAGGGACTGGTCACCCAACCTGCGTGCACCCCTAGTCGTTTCCACCCAGAGAGACGCGTACGCCACTCCAGGCCATCGTCTCCTTTGCGAGGTTTCCATGTTTGATGCCAGGCGTCGAGCAGCGCGTCAATCCCCCACCGGTCGAGAGGCTGACTCCATGCAGGCCACACGAACGCATTCTCTCGTCGACCTCCGATTCCGTGGCCTCTCTGTCTGGCACGCTCTTGGCGTTTTCGGACACCGTCGCCCCGGACTGGCAACAGTGCCAAGCCAAAGAAGGAGAGGACTTCAACAACCGGTTCTACCATGATGCGAACACCCTCTCGTGCCCGGTTAGGAAGTCGAGAAATGTCAAACCCGAGTCCGTTGTCGCTGACCGGAATCGAGACACCGTCAATGGCGTTCCTGATGGCCGAGGCGAATTCGTCTGAGTCATCTAGGGCAATGTGGTCGTAGGTCTTCAAGAGACGATGATGTAGCCATTTGATGGTCCCTGGACCAGCAGGGTCGAATGGAGCGTGAGTCGCTTTACCGGAATCGATGGCTAAATCGGTGAGCGATGAGGTCAGCGTCCAAGCATCCAAATGGCCTCGGCTTAGCACCACACGTTCGACGAAAGTACCGACGGGAACCTGGCGCTCCATTGGGGAACATCCATTGAATTCCCTAGCCAAAGGCATCTCTTCGAGGCGCTGCCTCCCTGGCCAGGCCTCGCAGACTGCCTCCAGCGGGTCCTTGGACGGATGATGAAGCACTGCTATCGGGGATGGGCCCGCGCTCCAGCTCAGCCTCATTTCTGGATCAAGGACGGTCGTTCCAACGGCGGCGAGCCAGCCATTGATCCAATCGGAGGGGAGTCCGGGACATTCGCGAGCGAAAGTGCCACTCATCGAACTTCCAATGCTGTTTCTGCCGCTCCTGAGACCAAGTGGTCGCCTTGCCGAACAATGGCCTCGAGCAAGGCGAGTCCCCAACACCCATAGTGCCTGTTCAACGCCGCAAATCTGGAGGGCTGCTCCCAATCCACTGCTGTGAGGTCAGCGTCGGCTGTCACTTCAGACCCATCAATCTGAAACGAAACTTTGGTGCCAGTCCGATCTTCAACAGGAGCGACCAGTGGCCTCCCGCGACCGTGGTGAGCCACAACCAGATGCAATAGGAGCCCTTGCTCATCCTCACTCAAGTCGCAGTTGCCCTGAGCTAGCCAAGTGTGCGCGAGCCGGCGCGACAGCTCTTCGTGGCGACCTCCCCTTGGCCACTCAGATGACTGCCGGCGGCGCTCCCAGTGCGCTTTCGCGATGTCCGACTTAGCCACCGGACCAGGCAACCTACGGTCGGGATTGAGCCAATTCTGGAAGCGGTCATCTGCCTTGCCAATGTCGTGTAGACGGGCAGCAATCTCAATGACTTCAGCCGTCCGGGCTTCAATGCCCACTGCTTCTGAAATGAGCCTCGTAACTCTTGCAGTGTCATGGCCGTGGGCCTCCAATCCCACCGGGTCGGCTATCGACAATTCGTCGAATTCGTCGAATCTGACCAATTGGCTTCGATCCTGCAACTCATTTTCAAGCAGGACTGGCAGCCGCGGAATTTCGCCACCTGGGGCCACAACCACATGTTGGGATCCTCGGCTGGCGACTCCGTTCCTCAGTCCCCCCACAAATACCTCCCACTGATCATCAGTACACGAAGGAGGCCCACCGCTGTCGTCCAGCTCTTCAATGAGTCTGCCTACCGAGAGAGCGACTTCATCAAGTTCTTCTTCCCCACGATTCGGGTCAATGAGACTGACCAGCTTTGCCATTGCTTCATGAAGCTTGGGAGGCACGGCCTCCCATAGGCCCGACAAAGTTTCGCTTGAGACGACGAGGCCGTTGGCCAGAATGGACGCATCTACCGAGAGCCCATTCCATGCAGGGTCCCAATGGCCATGCCGATCGAGTTTGCCGGCCTTGGTGGACACCACAATTGTGTCGCCTGGACGCAAACGGAGACCTCCGTCGTCCAAGGCAATCGGCTCTGCGGTGGCTTGATCTGAGCCAACCCGGATGCAGTTAGTACCTACAAGTTCCCTTCTGGCTTCACCAATGGGAACTGAAACGATCTCGTCGGGGGAAATTCGAGGCCAGATCCTCTCCCCATGTTTGGGAACGTGGGCTCGCCAGACGATCTCGACATATCGATCAGCCTCAAGCACGCCAGAGAAGTAAGGCTCAACCGGTGCTTCGCCAGGGGGCGGGATACTTGTCTTGATCCATTCCCAGAGAAGTGCTTCAGCAAGTACCGGAGCGTCCACTGATTCTGGAGGTGAGTCGCCAAGCACCGTACCGATATTCCCCGGGGACATATCGACCGCCTCGTCAAAGCCACTGGCGGCTCTTAGCTGTTCGAGCACACTGGCCGGCTCTTCTCCGTACACAGGCCACTGTTTGTCCTTAGGCTCAACATGGACGTAAATGCCTCGGGCATGCGGCCGATTCCCAAGCCGGTTTAGCCGTCCAAGACGCTGGGTTAGAGCCCGAAATCCGCATGCCTCAGTGATCAGGTAGTCGGCATCAAGGTCAGCACCAACTTCGAGAGTCTGTGTGGCGACTACGACCAAGTACTTGGCTTCTTGCTCTGCGGCCAGATCATGAGATTGCCCAGCCTTCATCCGACTTTCGATCGCCTCAACGGCTTTGGCGGCTTCAACACCGCGGGTTCTTCCGGTGGCGACTACTACTTCGCAGTCGTGGATTGATCTCAATTCCCTCGCCACCGACAGTGCCGTCTTCGGCGTATTGGCGAAGACCAAAATTCCGCATGAACTCCCGGCGTCAAGAGTGCTGAGCAATTCTCTGGTCGCCGCTGTAATGGCCTTGGCCGAATCGCCTACTGCGGTCTCAGAAACGCTCAGAGGTTTCGATGCCTCCAGGCGCCTCACGATCTCTTCGTGAGCATGATCAGCTTCGTCGAGGTCGAATCGGTTGCCAGATGTTTCGCCTGTCGCAGTAAGAGCTACAACTGCGGGCCTCATTCTCTGCGCTGGCAACGCTTGTTCTAACCCCATCCCGAGGCCACTGCTACCGCCAACTGCGTCAATAAGTACACGAAGCGGCTGCGCCAAATGAGCTTCGTCAAGCAAGACAAGGCTGTCGATTCCCGCGAGGGCAGCGTCTATGGGTCGCATCGACCTCGATGATCCATACCCTCTGAACAGCACGCGCGATCCATACATGGGAATGGTGGAGCAGATGATCGCTGGCTGTGCCGGATGATTCGGCCTGTTGTGTGAATCTCCACCGCGAAGACGGCATGCTTGCAACGGAGGGCCTACGCCTGAGAGGTGTCGAAGTCGGGTCGCTACGGCTTGGACAGCTGCTAGTGCCTCACCCCCTAGGCGATCAGCAGACAAGGCTGCCCCTTCACACTCAATGTTGCGGAGGTCATACGGGTCGGCAAGCAGGGCTTCAAGCCTCTTTGCGTGTCGGTAGGTGTCGTCGACCAGGATCCGGCGGTTCACAAGCCACCAAATTCTGGTGGGCACTGTGCGGTCCCGTGGATCTCTGTCCGCTTGGCTGGCAAGTACCCAAACCGCAATATCCATACATGCTGTTTTACCTAGTCCGGTCGGTATGCCGATCAGTTCCGGCCACTCGCCATTCTCGGCAACCTGTTGGGCTAACCGCGATTGCCATGGAAATGGATCGCGACTGTGGATTGATCGGTACCAGTCGCCGAACCCTGGACAATCCGGAAGACTCACGTCTAGTCCTCCCTGGGATCACAGGGAGCGCAAAGACCAAGTCCGTAGCTGCGGGCAGAGCCAATGACAACAGGTCCGGACACTGGCACTTCAAAAGCAAGTTCCACATGGGCATAGGGGCGGGTTTGAGTATGCCCGGGACGACGCGTCTCGGTGGGGTGCAGGTCCACGCTCCCAGGTAGAAGGGGCTTCCGGCTGATCCGGACTTGGATTGGCCTGGGAAGTCCTGCTTGCTCGCACCAGCGGGTCACAGCTGTTGAGTCAATGCGCTGATGTCGATCACTAACCGCGGGCAGTGCGGTCACCCATCGACGCGCGGGTCCCTGCCATCGCCTGGGATTTGTAGTCCAACCGCCTCGGGATCGGTCAATGTTGACCATGCTGCTATCGGCCATCGACAAAGACTCGAGGGATGACAATGTGCTGGCCAGATTGCGCAGTTCAATCTCATCAACTTCATTTGGCACCCACACCGCCCCTCCGTGGATCTTTCCGTCGGAATGACGATGTCCAACATTCGGCAGCGCGAGAAACCGGGCAATCTGATAGTCCGACTCCCCGTCGTTGACGTGACCGTGCAACCAACTGGGTGGATCACCGTGGCCTTGTTGATATCGGGCGAGCGTTGCCTGTTTGAGCCCGTGAGCTACAACCGCCGCTCGCCGGCCTGAGACCGGCCTTTGAAATCGAAGCCATACCGGAACCCGACCAATTCGAGTGTCCGGGACTGGGTCAAGCGGATGTCGATAGTGAGCTCGGGGTTGATACCGCCGGGTCTGGCTTCTTGTTGCACCATGGTTTGACCACGCTTCAAAGGCGGCTGTCCATCTGGCAACATCACCGGCCGCATGCACGTTGACAACCTCCAGGCCATCTGGATCTGGCACCCAAACCATGTCTTCGCTGCCCTCTACTGCTAGATCAGCAGGGCGAGCAACTGTGATATGGACCGGTGAGTCGGCGCATCCCAGGTAACCAACGCGAGCAGCCCGGTACCCGAGAGCAGCGAAATCGTCGTCGCTGATCTCAACGTCGTACACGAATCTGACAGATGGATTGCGTGAAACAACCCTGACCCCTGGCCGCACTAACACACCCGTTCTCGCTAGGTATTCCTGCTGCTGGCTCCTTGCCCGGTCTTGCCCAGCGACAAAGCGTTCTTCCAGTGGCTGGTGGTGCGGATCGGAATCGGCGTGGATCACTGGTGGATCTGCTGCCGCAAGCACTTCTAGCTCGGCACCGGTTGTTCGTCTGGTTTGGCTGCCAGTGCCATCAGCGGCAATCAATGCCGCTAGGAGCCGAGAAGGTGCAGGTGGCCACTCTCCGCTGGTCTGCCTTCCAGTTGGAGCAGAACCATCGGGGTCAGCTCGATAAGTGCCATGAAGCAACTCGACTTCGAAGACGAGCACCCTAACCCTCCGCACTATCGAGGTTGGGCCAAGTCGCATGAATCGCCGCAGTCAAGCTCTTGTCTGGGGTCAGATTGATCGGCTCCGTTCCCCACCCCTCGGTAGGGACCCCAGCAGCGCGGGCAGCTTCAAGCGCCTCTTCCACCAACTTGGCGGAGTCGTCGACAACTACTTCAGTGGAGTCGAGCCGCGATTCACTGTTTTTCACGACCAGATCAGTGCCAGAGCGGAGCGCAAACGCCCTCCCGAACGCGAACTTGTGTGCGTGGAGGCCGAGAGCGGCAACCAGAGTACGAGCCGCGGCATCTTGTTCAACGGAATAGCCATTACCCAAGCGAATCCGGCGAAGCTGCGGGAACGACAAAGTAGCCCTTTGCGTGATCCGCCGGAACGAAACAGCGGCAAGGGCTTCCTCACCTGTTTTGAACGGGACTTGCCCATGCCCAATTGCCGACATCCCTTGCTTCTCTCCAGCACTCGTCTCGGAATCCAGATCCCATCCAGCGAGCAGGTCACGGTCATCTTCGGGAGTGACCTTGCCCACATCACCGATGTTCAACGGGTCACCCTTGACCCCGAGAGTACGAGTTGGCTGATTGCTATCTGCATCGGTCGCGGGGTCCCAACCAACGATCTCTGATACCCATGACCGGGCGTGCTTTGCCTGAGTCCGCTTGTTTCCAAGGTGCGATTGCCAGAATCCATACAAAAGGGCCTGAGGGAACCAGGCGACCAGCGCCCCAGCCGCATTCGCGGTGGCATCAATGATCGAATTACCGATCGGAGACTTGGCGAACGCTTTGCCATCCAAGAGTGCATCCCGCAAGTAGGCATCCGCATTCCGATGCGGCCAACGCAAGCTCGACAAGCTACGAGGCAAATGCGGAGGGAGGTGGGCAAAGTCATCTCCGGAGAGATCTAGCACGAGACGGGGAATCCCAATCTCTTCTGCGGTGGCCTCTAATGCGGCTTCAAGCCGATTGGCCTGCGAGGGCACGTTGTCGATGACGACTACAGAGGTCGGCTCAGAAGCGTCTGAACTCTCCCACCGTTTGTCGTGCTGATATCGGCCGCCGGCGTAGATGGCTGGGTTGACCGGTGTGCCGTGGCCTCCTACCGGTTCCAGCAACGCATCCAAGACGATTGCACCATCGGTAGCATCTTCATCGCACGCTGCTCGTAGCATGCTCATAGTTAGCGGGGTCATAAAGCCCTCTCCTTTTTTGTCTCCAACTGTTGGTCATTGGGAAGTTAGCAAAGGGAAGTGACAATTGGTCCCAAGCGACACGGCAGCCAATGCAAATTCCCTGGTTGAAGGGCTATTTTTCGGGCGCTGAACCCCTAGCACAAGCTCAGTAGCACTCGTCGCCATTGGGCCGCCCTGAGACAGCGGTACTGTTCAGTCTGTGAGCTGGACGGACAGCATCACCCAATCCGACATCCTCAAGGCGATAGCAGAGTACGACCGGCTGGGTGCTGATGGGATAGCAACGCAGTGGGGATATCGGGCGGCGCGGCGCTATTGGTTGGTGTGGGGGCAGCAGCACTATCCCTCGAAGGCGATCGTAGGTATCGCCGCCGGGGTTACCAGGTGGGAACGCAAGTTGAATGGGGGGCAAAGCAGCCCGGCCTCTGCGGTTTGCGTGCTACGCCGCCTCGGATTTGAAGTGCGGGACGGTTAGTCGCAGGCTCTCCGGCGTTGTCTTTCGTCGTACTGCGGGCACGACGTATCCAGCTTCAAGTTGCAGGTGTAGTTGGGATTGTCGTCGCCCCGCTCCAGCTTCGCAAGGCAGTACTCAACCGCGCAGCCGCGCAGTGCCCTTATGGCTCTGAGGAATCCCAGAACCGGGACGTGGAAATCGTGGGTGCCATCGCCATGGGCGTCTGCGACCGTGGCCTTGAATTCACAGCCTCTGTCGTGGGGGAACTCTGGGACAGATAGAAGCCAGTCGTCCCACACGTGGGGCCATTTGTGCAGCTCGGCCCATGCGTATTCGAAGACAGTTGTGGGGACCTCCCAGTACGGTTCGGTCTCGTATTCGTCGGCTTCGTTGTCAAGCTCAATCCCGTCGATTTCGTCTGCGGATATCAACTTGGAGCTCCAAAAGGTGTTCTCGATCTCAAACCCGATGCCAACGAGCTTCGGCCCTCGCCCGTCGCGCTGAACCAGCTCTAGGGACACTTTCGGATCGCTGTCGCTTACCAACGTGATGGCACCGCGTTCTGGGATCACAAGGAGGCGACGCGGAACCCAAGCCTCCCCAGCCTGCCAGAGTTCGACGCCGAATCGGCAGGATGGGCTCCGTTCCGAACTCCGCTTAGAGACGATGACACGGACGGGCGGGCCATTATCGGCGATCTCTGTTTCCCATCCTCTGAGCCACCACTCATGGACCGAGTTGGCAGCCGCAGCCGCGCCTCCCGGTCCCTGGCCTTTCCCGCGATGATTCTCCTCGTCGTCGCCGTGGACCGATTCCAGATTTCGCGGCCCTGCTATGCCCCACACCACCGCGCTCAGGCCAGGACTATGTTCAACTCCAACCTGGTCTCCCTCGCCATCGCTCACACCATGATCGTAACGGGTGCTAGAAGTTGAATTTGCGCCACAAATTGGGTTGTCAACCATGGCTGATGCAGATACCCTGATCGCATTCTTCCCCGCCTGCCCTGTTCGCAGGGCATGGCGGGGCTACTTATTTTTGGGGCTATTTTTGTCGTGCCTGACGACCGCGTTGTTGTTTTCATCGACTACCAAAACGTTTACCACCGCGCACGCGACTCGTTCTTCAGTGAGTCCGGTCCCAACCCGCTCTCGGGTCATGTCCATCCACTCAAGGTCGGAGAATTGCTGTGCGATCTGGGCCATACCAGGGATCCCGGCAGGCATCTGGCCGGCGTGCGGGTCTACCGGGCGAGGCCGGACAAGCGCAGTGGTGGAGATTTGGAACGGGCGGCCAAGATCCAAATGGGCCGGTGGACCAACACAAGAGGCGTGAAGGTGTGCGCCCGGCCGATGGACTACATCGAGACCATGAGGAGAGGATCGGTGCGCTGGCAGGGGCGAGAGAAGGGGATCGACGTGATGTTGTCCGTGGATCTGGTGGACATGGCCCGAACCGACGCGTATGACACCGCAGTCGTCTTTTCGGCCGACACCGACCTCTTGCCTGCCCTCGAAGCTGCTGTGAGAATCGGGAAGCGCGTTGAGACCGCCACTTGGTTTGGTCCCGGTGAAAACCGAGGGGCACTCCGGATTAAGCAGCGCAATCTATGGAACCACTATCTCGATCAATCCCACTTCGAGCTGGTGCGAGACAACACCAACTACCTCGCATCGCCCCTCTAAACGTCCAGGCACGGGAAGGGCTCTGGGGAATGACCGGCACTATTCCTGAGGCATTGCATACCAGGGCAAATGCCCGATCAATCTAGGCCGGTGCTGCGGCCTCTTCTTTGGCCCGGAAGTGGGGGATGACGTGGTGGCCGAACTGGCGGATGGTTTCGAGCATGACCTCTTGGGGAATGGTGCCCATTTGGATCATGCACATGATCTCATCGCAGCCGACGGCCTCCAGTTCACTCACGTAGCGGATGGCGTCCTCATAGTCTCCGTAGGCGTGCTCGACATTGAAGGTGCTGGTGGCGTTGGGGCTCAGAGGAATGTTCATCTCGCTGATCTTGGCGTGGACGTTGCCCACCGCCTCGTCGATGGCCGCCGCGGTGTCCTCATCGGCTGATCCGGCCCGGGGTGGGGGCGTGCCCAAGTTCCAGTGCATGATGGCCTCGGCAAAGAATCGCTGGCCCCGAGCTCCGATGCGAAACGCCTCGTCCCGGTCGTCGAGGATCGTGGTAGGGCACAGCGCCGAGAACCAGTCGTTGGGGTGGTCGCTCACGAACCGCTCCCCGGTACGGGTGGCGATGGCCTCGTCGTAGGTCTCCTTCATCAGCCGGATCTCGTCGGCCCCGGCGAACCCCAGCACTAGGGCACCGATACCCAGATCGGCAGCCAGCTTCACAGTGTCCACCTTGGTACAGGCCAGATACAGCGGAGGGTGGGGGTCTTGCACCGGGCGGGGCAGAATCGGATGAGGCGAGATGTCGAGCAGGCCTTCCCACTCGAACTCGTCGTCCCGCCAGCAGTTGGAGATGATCCGCAGCGACTCCTCCACCTGGGCGTAGGTGTCCTCGGGCTTGACTCCGAACGCTGACATCTCCTGGAGGGTGGCCCCCCGGCCGGCGCCCACATCCAGCCGCCCGCCCGACAGAACGTCCAGCATCGCGATGCGCTCTGCCGCCCGCAGCGGGTGGTTGTAGCCAAACGGCATGCACACCACCCCGTGGCCAATACGAATCCGGGACGTGCGGGCCGCCACCCAGGTCAAGAAGATCTCCGGTGCGCTCATATGGGCGTACCACTTCAGACAATGGTGCTCCACCGCCCAGATCCGGTCGAAGCCCACCTCCTCGGCCAGCACTGCCTGCTCCACGCAGTCGCGGATCACCTGCTGCTCGGTCTCGCGTGACGGATCGGCCATCTGGGCCTCGAAGATCATCGAGAATTTCACGGCCATCATTGAACCATCCCCACCTCGCCGAGCCCGAATGCTGGCGAAACCCCTCGATTGCTCGGCTGTCCGGTGGGGCCTGTCGAGAGCCCTCTGGCTACCATCAACACGGCATGGATTTCGACGAGACACCCCAGGAAGCCGCCTTCCGGGCCGAGTGTGTGGAGTGGTTGGATGCCAACATCCCCGCTGATGGCGGTGGCCCCCGCGATCAAACGGCCATCACCATTTCCGATCCTGAGGTTGAGAACGCCTATGTGAACCGGTGCAAGTCGTGGCAGCGCACCAAATACGACGGCGGATGGGGCTCCATCACCTGGCCCACCGAGTACGGCGGCAAGGGATTGAGCGGCATCCAAGAAGGCATCTTCAAAGAGGAGGAGGCCAAGCGCGTGGCCGCCACCGGAGTCTTTGCGGTGGGAATCGGCATGGCTGGCCCCACCATCATCGCCCACGGCACCGACGCCCAGAAGGAGCGGTTTCTGCCCGCCATGCTCAAGGGCGAAGAGGTGTGGTGCCAGCTGTTCTCCGAGCCAGTGGCCGGCTCAGACTTGGGCGGACTGCGGACCACCGCAGTGCGCGATGGCGACGAGTGGGTGGTCAACGGCCAGAAGGTGTGGACTTCGGGAGCCCAGTACAGCGACTGGGGCATCCTGTTGACCCGCACCGACCCCGACCAGCCCAAGCACCGGGGCATCACCTATTTCCTGGTGGACATGAGCACCCCAGGCATCGAGGTGCGACCGCTGGTGCAGATCACCGGCGCGGCCCACTTCAACGAGGTGTTCTTGTCGGATGTGCGCATCCCCCACGAGAACATCCTCGGCGGGGTCAACACCGGATGGGGGCCGATTATGACCACCCTGTCCAACGAGCGGGCCCTGATTGGGGGATCCAATGCCCGGACCCGCTTCAAGGAGTTGGTGAAGCTGGCCCAGCAGACCGGAACCGACCGCGACCCGGTCATACGCCAGGAGTTGGCCAAGACCTACACCCGCATGGAGATCCTCAAGTACCAGGGGTACCGGGTGCGGACCGCGGCGAGTCGAGGCGAGCTGCCCGGACCGGAGAGCTCCACCATGAAGCTGGCCATCTCCCTGCACTTCGGGGAGATGGGCGACCTGGTGATGGCCATGAACGGAGCTGCGGGGATGCTCCACGGTGACAGCGCCCGAGATGAGGGGCGCTGGCAGTACGAGTTCTTGGGTCAGTGGGCGTCGCGTATCGGAGGAGGCACCGACAACATCCAGCGCAACACCATTGGTGACAAGGTGCTGGGCCTGCCCCCCGACATCCGGGTGGACAAAGGCGTCCCCTTCCGGGAAATCCCCAGCTAGCTAGCGCCGTAGACCGGGGCTGGCTCCGGCGACCCGGCAATAGAAGCGTGCACCGCTTCACCCACCTCAGAAGCAGCAAACTTGCGCCCCACGTCGACTACGTGGCCGTGCTGCCAGCCGTCGCACACGTTGAGCGCCCCGCCGGCGATCTCGAAGACCCGACCGGTCACATCGCAGGCGTCTGACCCCAGCCACACCACCAGTGGCGATGCATTGGCCGGGTCTTTCTCATCCCAGCCCTCGGGAGCCTCCTCGGTGTACATGATCCCCGCGGTCATACGGGTGCGGGCGTCAGGGGCGACGGCGTTCACCATCACTCCGTAGCGGCCCCACTCGGCGGCCTGCTGGATGGTCAGCGCCGCCACCCCGGCCTTGGCCGCGGCATAGTTGCCCTGGCCGATCGAGCCCAGCAGTCCGGCGCCCGAGCTGGTGTTTATCACCCGCCCCTGCACCATCTCGCCAGCCTTGGACCGATCCCGCCAGTGGGCCACGGCGTGGCGGGCGGGGGCGAAATGCCCCTTGAGGTGGACCCGCATGATGGCGTCCCACTCCGATTCGCTCATGTTGGCCAGCATCCGGTCGCGCAAGAAACCGGCGTTGCACACCAACGTGTCAATGGAGCCCCACGTGTCAACAGCCTGGGCGATCATGGCCTCGGCCTGGTCCCAGTCGGCCACATCAGCGGCGTTGGCCTCGGCCTCGCCCCCCATGGCCCGGATCTCGGCCACCACCTCTTGGGCCGGCTCCGATGCGCCGCCCGAGCCGTCGCGCTCCACCCCCAGATCGTTGACCAGAACCCTGGCCCCCTCGGCGGCGAATTCCAAGGCATGGGCCCGCCCCAGCCCCCGGGCCGCTCCCGTGATCACCACCACCCGGCCCTCGGCGATACCGGCCATCACTACAGCTCCGGGTTCAGCTCAGACGACACCATCCACATGGCGTAGTACTGGGCAGCACCTCCATAGGCGTGGCCGATGGAGATCTTGGCTCCCGGCACTTGGTACTCGCCGGCGGTGCCTCGCACCTGGTTGGCCGCCTCCAAACAGCGGATCATGCCCGACGCGCCGATGGGGTTGGACGACAACACGCCGCCTGACATGTTCACCGGGAACGACCCGCCCAATTCGGTGTCGCCAGCATCGGTC